>JBDGRG010000347.1:21246-30759 GCA_042218355.1 Bradymonadaceae bacterium | reverse complement strand
AGCTGTAGCTGACAGATCATCTTCCCCGGTGCCGCGAGGGCACCGGTGCCGGTGCTGTTTGTTTTGCGCAGCTGTAGCTGACAGATCATCTTCCCCGGTGCCGCGAGGGCACCGGTGCCGGTGCTGTTTGTTTTGCGCAGCTGTAGCTGACAGATCATCTTCCCCGGTGCCGCGAGGGCACCGGTGCCGGTGCTGTTTGTTTTGCGCAGCTGTAGCTGACAGATCATCTTCCCCGGTGCCGCGAGGGCACCGGTGCCGGTGCTGTTTGTTTTGCGCAGCTGTAGCTGACAGATCATCTTCCCCGGTGCCGCGAGGGCACCGGTGCCGGTGCTGTTTGTTTTGCGCAGCTGTAGCTGACAGATCATCTTCCCCGGTGCCGCGAGGGCACCGGTGCCGGTGCGTTGACCCCGCTTCGAGCGCGGTGTGGAGCTGTTGCTGACAGATCATCTTCCGCGGTGCTCTGAGGGGTATTGGACGGGGGCGCGGTATCGCGCGGTGCACGGTTCGGAGCTGTCGCCAGAGCAAGGAGACTCTGGCTACGCGTTCGCTGCGTAGACCGAGCTTCCAGCTCGTGTCAGGGCGTGGGCCGCCCGCCGTACCAGCCAGATCGAGGATGCGCTGGCGACGGGCCCAGTATATCGTCGGCGGGAAGGTCGAACGAGCGGTGGAGGTTGTCCGAGTCATCTTCCGATCGTAGACAGTGCCCGTCGACGGTCCCACATGTCGAGTGGAGCCCCAGGAGGTCAGGGATGCAGCGCATGGTCAGTTTGATGCTCGTCGGTTGCCTGTGTGCGGGTTGCTACAACGGCGGAGGGGGCGGGTCGGCCGGCGCGGATGGCGGCGAGGTCTCGGATCTGGGGCCGCGGATCGTCTCGATGACGCTCGAGCCGTCGTCCGTGTTGAAGCGGTCGACCGGGATGACCGACGAGTACATCGCCGTGGAGATTCGCACCCGGGGCTTCGAGACGCCGATTCAGGACGTGACGGTCTTCGTCGAGTCGCCCCGTGGAAAGGAAGCGGCGACATACGACCCGTCGGCCCGGACGATCACGCAGACCGCGAAGCAGGCCAAGATCGAGATCGCCGCCGAGCAGGGCGGCATCCGGAAGACCTGGCTTCGCGACCTGCCCGAGGGGATGTACGATGTCGGAGCATCGATCGTCAGCGGCGAGGTCGAATTGACTCGCGATGATCTCACCCAGGTGGCTGTCTGTGAACGGCCGGGTTCACCCCCGTGTGCGGAATGAGCGTGTTCAGTGCCTTCTAGGGAACGAACGGGAGAGGACGAGATGAGTGCAGACGAGCCCGAAGATTTGGCCGGCGAGGACGTCCGTTTTGCCGAGTTTCTCCGCCAGCGGCTGCTGGACGCAGAACCGGACGTCGATCCGGAGACGCTCGACCATGCCGAGGCGGTGGGAAAATCGATGGATACCGTAGTCGACGCCTACGTCCACGCCGAGCAGGTCGTCAACGAACTGGAGGAAAAGCTCGACGACGAGAGTGTCGAGTCGGTGGACATCAATGCCGTCGCGAGATTGTTGGTGGCCTCCCGGCGGTCGGCCGGTAGCTGAGTCAATCGGTGACCGGGTGATCGAGTTAAATCGTGTGACCATCGCTCTGCGGTCGGCGAACGTTGTGACTGCTGCGATTTGCGGGTAACGTCGCGCGGCGTCGAGGACGTTTCGAGAGTCGCCAGTCGAAGGGAACGATGGACGCGCCGCGGGATCGACACGACGAGATCGTCGAACGGATCCGGGCTCAGGTCGAGCGGGCCCGCGAGGCGGGCGAGCGGCCCCGGATCACGCACGGCAGCAAGCGGGTCGTCCGCTCGGAGGCGTTCGAGCATACGATCGACGTCGGGGGACTGGATTCGGTACTCGCCGTCGACCCCGACGAACGGACGGTCACCGTCGAGCCGAACGTCTCGATGCGGGAACTGGCCGACGCGACGCTCGCCCAGGGGCTGGTGCCGCGCGTGGTGCCGGAGTTTCCCGGGATTACGGTCGGGGGCGCGATCCAGGGGGCCGGGGGCGAGAGCGGGTCGTTCCGGGTCGGCGGATTCCACCGGATGCTCGAGTCGGCGGAGTACGTCCTCGGCGACGGCCGCGTCGTCGAGACCTCCCCGGACGAGCACGAGGAGATCTTCTACGGGGCGAGCTGTTCGTGCGGGTCGATCGGGATCATCACCCGGGCGACGCTGTCGCTGGTGCCGGCCGATCGAGCGGTCGAGCTCCAGTACCGTCGGGTCCACTCGTTCGAGGAGATGCTCGACGAGATCCGGCGCGTGTCGGCCAAGCCCGGCGATGTCGACTTCCTCGACGGCGTGGTGTTTCGGGAGGACCTCGGCGTGGTGATGGTCGGCGAGATGGTCCCGCCCGGGGACTCGTTCCCGACGGCGACGGTCTCCGAGCCCGACGACGAGTGGTTCTATCTGCAGGCGCGCGAACGGGCACTCGAGCCGGGCGAGTCGGTCGATCAGATCCCGATCCGCGACTACCTCTTCCGCTGGGATCGCGGGGCGTTCTGGACCGGGAAGTACGTCTTCGAGCGGGTCGGTGTGCCGTACAATCGGATCGCGCGGCAACTGCTCGATCCGTATTTCCACACGGCGCCGATGTACCACGCGCTGCACGCGACGGACATCGCCTTCGACTTCGTCATCCAGGACATCTGCATGCCGATCGAGACGGTCGGCGAGTTCGTCGACTGGATCGACGAAGAGCTGGGGATCGCGCCCCTCTGGATCTGTCCGGGGAAGAACGGCGACCCGGCGTTCCTGTCGCCGGCGGCGCTCGAGACCGGGATGGTGGTCAACGTCGGGGTCTGGGGCCCGGTGCCCGACGGGATGGATTTCGTCGAATGCAATCGCGAGCTGGAACGTGTGATCACCGAGCTACGCGGCCGGAAGGCGCTGTACTCCCACCAGTTCTACCCGGAGGAGGAGTTCTGGGCGAAGTTCGACGAGGAGCGGTACCGGCGGCTGCGGCGGGAGTGCGGGGCGGTCGAGGTCTTCGACGACATGTGGGAGAAGACACACACCGACGAATTCGAGGAGCCGTCGATCCGGAAGGCGTGGCGGGAGGTCGTCGCGGCGCCGTGGCGAGCATAGGGAAGCAATTGAGCTATTGAGCGATTGAGCTCCCGTCGAGGCTCGTCGGTCGAGTACGCACCATCGGTCGTTCGGAATCTCCGAGACGGGGAGACAACGAGTTGATCGGGTTCGCAGTTCGCTGGCTCGCCGCAGCTATCGAAGCACGGAGGACTCCTCGATGCCATCCTCGCGGTCGGACTGGACGGGGTTGGATTCGGACTACGAGTGGGGAGACGTCGGGTGTCTGGCGTCGGTCGGCGTCTTCGGGGTCTTCATCTTCGGCGTGATGGGGATCGCGGCGTATCACGGAGGGAAGTCGGCGTCGGCGCGGGCGGCGGCGAAGGTCGAGCGCGCGTGGACGATCTGTCGCGGGGAGGTGCGCGGGGAGCTGTCGGGTTCGATCTCGGGATTCGCAGAGGGCGACGAGGTCGACGGCGATCCTGTGCAGGCAGGGAAGGGCCCCTGGACCGTGTCGGGCCACGTCGAGACCGCGGCGTCGGGTGGTGATCGAACCCGCCGAGAGGTGGAGTGCCGAGTCGAGGTCGTCGACGGCGGGTTCGAAGTGATCGGGACGAGTATTCGGTGACCGGACACGCTGACTCGTCGTACTGACGGTTGCGAGAGGTAGAGGATGTCGACATCGACGCCGAATCAGCGGCACGACCAGATCGTCGAGCGGATCCGTTCGCGTGTCGAGCTCGCCCGGGAGGCGGGCGAAAAACCGAGGATCACGCACGGGGGGAGCACCCGGTCGACGCGGATGGAGGAGTTCGAACACACGATCGACGTCGGTGATCTCGATTCCGTCCTCTCGATCGACACGGGGGCGAAGACGGTCACCGTCGAGCCGAACGTCTCGATGCGCGAGCTGGTCGATGCGACGCTCGAGGAGGGGCTGGTCCCGCCGGTCGTCCCCGAGTTCCCCGAGATCACCGTCGGCGGGGCGATCCAGGGGGCGGGCGGCGAGAGCGGGTCGTTCCAGTACGGGGGATTCCACACGCTGGCGACATCGGCCGAATACGTGCTCGGCGACGCGACGGTCGTCGAGGCCAGCGCGGAGGAGAACGAGGACATCTTCTACGGGGCGCCCTGTTCGTGCGGGTCGCTCGGGATCATCACGCGGGCGACGCTGGAGCTGGTCGAGGCCGAACCGTACGTGAAGGTGGAGTACCGCGACGTCCATTCGACCGACGAGATGGTCTCGGGGATCGAGGAGGCGGTCGAGGAGGAGTCGGCTGATTTCGTCGACGGGATCATGTTCGAGCCGTCCTACGGCGCGGTTCTGGTCGGTGAACTGTCGCCCGACGATCCATCGCTGCCGAAGCGGACGATCGCGAACGCGACCGACGACTGGTTCTACAAACAGGCCGAGCGCCGGGCGGTGCACGTCGGCACGCCCGCCGACCTGATTCCGATCCGCGACGACCTCTTTCGCTACGACCGGGGAGCGTTCTGGACGGGGAAGTACGTCTTCCACCGGGTGGGGGTTCCGTACACTCGGGTCTCCAGGACCCTGATGGACCCGTTTTTCCACACGGCGCCGATGTACCACGCGTTGCACGCGACGGACATGTCGTTCGATTTCGTCATTCAAGACATCTGCATGCCGGTCGAGACCGTCCGGGAGTTTGTCGACTGGATCGACGAGAATCTGGGAGTATATCCGCTCTGGTACTGTCCGGTGAAGAAGGAGGACGAGGAGAAGGCGTTCCTGTCGCCGGCGGCGATCGACACGGAGATCGCGGTCAACGTCGGTGTCTGGGGCCCGGTGCCGGAGGGCGAAGAGTTTTACGAGGTCAACCGCGAGCTGGAGCGGGTCGCCACGGACCTGGGTGGACGGAAGATCCTCTACTCCCAGCAGTTCTATCCCGAGGGCGAGTTCTGGGAGAAGTTCGACGCCGACCGTTACCAGCGGTTGCGCGAGCGGTGCGACGCGGAGGACGTCTTCGACGACATGTGGCAGAAGACGCACGTCGGCGACGACGCCGAGGCCTCGGTGCGCAAGGCGTGGTTCGAGGTGCTCGCCGCGCCGTTTCGAGTCTGACGATGTCGATTCGTTCGTTCGCGGGCGCGGAGGTCGCCGGTGGCTGAGGAGGAGGGCGAGACAGCGGACTCGACGGTGGGGAGCGGCCGGTCGGTCCACCGACGGACGTGGATCGGGGCAGCCATCGCGGTCGTTCTCGTGCTCGCGGCGGTCTGGGCGACGGGCTCGATCCCGAAGCGCGAGGCGGGCCACTACGGATTCTGGTCGCTGGTGCCCCCGCTGGCGGCGATCGTCCTGGCCTTCTGGCTGCAGGAGGTCGTCTCGGCGCTGTTCATCGGCATCGTTCTGGGCGGCGTCGTGGCCGGGGATCTGAACATCGTCCAGACGTTCCTGATCCCCGCCGTGGGGACCGAGGACTTCGCGATGATCCTGCTCGTCTATCTCTGGGCGCTGGGGGGGTTGATCGGAATGTGGAGTCGGACGGGCGGGGCGGTCTATTTCGCGCAGTGGGCGGGCGAGCGATTCGTGCGCGGCCGGCGGACCGCCAAGCTGTTCGCCTGGGTGATGGGGCTGGTGTTCCACCAGGGTGGAACGGTCAGCACGGTATTGACCGGGACGACTTCGCGGCCGCTGGGCGACGAGCACGACGTTTCACACGAGGAGATGGCCTACGTGGTCGATTCGACGGCCTCGCCCGCGGCGACCGTCATTCCGTTCAATGCCTGGCCGATCTACGTGGGCGGGCTGGTCGCCGGGACGATTCCGATGTTCGAGAGCGGGTCCGACGGGGTCGCGTTCTTCTTCAGCTCGCTGCCCTACAACTTCTACGCGCTCTTCGCGATTGCGATCACGCTGCTCTTCTCGCTCGAGAAGCTACCGTTCGTGCCGGGTCGGCAGATGCGCGCGGCGATCGACCGGGCTCGGGAGACGGGCGAGCTGGACGATCCGGAGGCGACGCCGCTGTCCGCGGCCGAGCTGACCGAGCTGGAGATCCCCGACGATTACCAGCCGGGGCTGGTCGATTTCGTCGGTCCCATCGGCACGCTGCTCGGCGTGGCCGTGGTGCCCTATCTGGTCAGCTACTTCTACCTGGGACAGACCGAGGACCCGACGCTGTTGATCGCCGAGGCCTTCGGCGCGGCGGTGCTCGTCAGCATCGCCATCGCACTCGTCAAAGGGTTGAGGCTGGAGTCGGCGATCGAGGGATTCGTCGACGGCTGCAAGGGGATGACGATCGGCGCGATCATCCTGGCGCTGGCCGTGACGTTGAAGGAGGTGGCGACGACGATCGGGACGGCAGAGTACGTCGTCTCGACGGTCGGGGGCTCGCTGCCGGCGGCGATCCTCCCCGGGGCGCTGCTGTTGGCGGGCGTGGTGGTCGCCTTCTCGACGGGGACGTCGTGGGGGACCTACGCCGTGTTGTTTCCCGTGGCGATGCCCTTGGCCTGGGAGCTGCAGGCCGACCGGTTCTTCCTGCAGCTCTGTTTCGCGGCGGTCGTCGGCGGCGGCGTCCTCGGGGATCAGTGTTCGCCGATCTCGGACACGACGATCCTCTCGTCGTTGGCGACGGGCTGCGACCTGATGGATCATGTGCGGACCCAGATCCCGCTGGCGCTCGTGGCGGCGGCCGGGGCGCTGGTCGCCTACACGGCGCTGGCTCTCACCGTCCTTCAATGAGGAGTTTTGAACGATGAGTTTTGACCGTTCAGTGGCGACGGGTCGAGCGAGCGAACCGGGGTGGCTCGAGGGGCTTCAGAAGTCGGGAGGACGTAGGTGAACGACGCCGAGCGGGACTTTCTCGACCGTGCCATCGAGTTGGCGGAGGCCTCCGGGGTGGACGGCAATCCCCCGGTCGGGGCGGTGATTGCGCTCGAAGGGGAGGTGATCGCGGAGGGCCGCGCGCAGACGCTCGAGCCCGACTACGACCCGGGGCGGCACGCCGAGATGCAGGCGATCGAGCGCGTCGATACCGAGCTCTGGGAGCGTGCGGGGGAGATGACGTGCTACTCGACGCTCGAGCCGTGCGTGATGTGCGCGGGGACACTCCTGTTGCACGGGGTCGGGCGGGTCGTCTTCGGCGCCAGCGACCCGGAGGGCGGCGCCGAGCCGATGCTCGAGCACCTGCCTCCCTACTACGACTGCCGCGAGATCTACGAATGGGAGGGACCGATCCTCCCCGACGAGTGCGACCCGCTGTACCGGCGCGTGGAGGAGCTGTACGGCGAACTCGACTGATCCAGGCGCGCGCCGGCGCGACGAGTCGTCAGTGATCGCGACCCCAAGCTCCGTGGAGTCGCGAGTCAAATGCGGACGACCTCCGAGTCGGTCGCCGCAGCGAGGGTCGCGGCGACCGTCTCCACTCGGTCTCGACGACCGGCGGCGGACATGCCTTCCTCCGACAGTTCGAGCGGAATCGTGTCGCCCTCGGTGAACCGGTCGGTCCAGTCGTCTCCGACCTCGTCGAGTTCGTCGACCGTCTGAAATTCGTCGCGCCGTGCTCGCCGCCGAAGGTCGGCGCGGTCGTCGGCGAGTTGGCGGTCGGAATCGTAGAGCCAGTAGAAGTGGACGGTCGTGTCGGCTGTCTCGTCGGGGTCGGCGGTCGATCGCTCGTCGACCAGCAGTGCAGCCGGCGAGGTCTCGGGGCGGACGATCTCGTGGATCTCCTCGCCGCCGCTGACGACGAGATCGGCACCTGCGAGGAGGCGCGCGAGACCGTGGAAGAGGATCAGCGACAGGATACCGCCCACGAAGGCGCCGAGGGCGAGGAACGGGCTCCCGGCCGGGACACCGGTGCCGATGTCCCCGAGTCCGGCCCGGCTCGTCCAGTAGGCGGCCGCGAGTGCAGCCGTTACGGTGCCGGCGGCGGTGCCCCAGAGCCGAACCTGGTGTTCGGAGATGCCCCTCGGTGGGAGTTCGATGGTGATGTGCTCGGTACTCAAGGTGTCGGCCGTTGTGGCGGGGACTGATCGAGGACGTGGAAAGAGTCTCGGGTCACGATTCGGATGGGAGATGTCGACCGTGTTCCCAACGCTTCGGGGTCGGCGCCCCGCCAGCGCAAGATGCGCTGGCAACGTTCACTGACAACGTTGACGTTGACCGCGCTTCCAGCGCGGTGGGGTCTCGCGACCGGCCCCGTTCTGCTTCCGTTCGGACCCGAACCCGAGGCGTTGGATCGCAGCCATCATCGCTCGGAGCCGACGGGTCGGGATTTTCGACGGCTCAATGTACGTTGAACGTGCGAACTCTCGAGACGTCTGAACCGACTACCGAATCGAGGAGCCAATGATGAGCGACCGACCGGACGAGCGGATCCCGGGATTGCACCACGTCACGTCGATCGCCGGCAGCGGTTCGGCGAATCTCGAGTTCTACACGGACGTGCTGAGTCTGCGGCGGGTGAAATCGACCGTCAACTTCGACGATCCGGCGACGCGACACCTCTACTACGGAAATCGGGCGGGCGAGCCCGGGACGGCGCTGACGTTCTTTCCCTTCGAGCACGGTCAGGAGGGCCGGGTCGGCCGCGGCCAGGTCACGGCGACGGCGTTCGCCGTCCCGGAAGGCGCCGTCGGTCGGTGGCGCGAGCGCTTCGATCAGCTGGAGGTCGAACACGACGAGCCGGTCGAGCGGTTCGGCGAGCGGGTCCTCCCGTTCCGCGATCACGACGGACATCGGATGGAGATCGTCGAGAGCGAGACGGACGTCGAACCCTGGGCGGAGGGGGAGGTGTCGGAGGGGGCGGCGATTCGGGGGTTTCGAGGCGTGACGATCGTCTCGCGGGCGCCCGAGTCGACGGCCGACGTCCTGCGCGAGCTGGGATTCGAGGAGACGGCCGAAGAGGGGGATCGGACGCGGTTCCGTAGCGGCGGAGCGCGCGGAAATGCGGTCGACCTGCACCGGCCGAAGGAGGTGTCACCGGGTCGGCCGGGGGCCGGGACGGTTCACCACATCGCTTTCCGTACCTGCGACGAGGAGACGCAGCGGGCGTGGCGGTCGTACCTGATCGAGATGGGGATGAACGTCACCGAGCAGAAGGATCGACACTATTTCAAGTCGATCTACTTCCGCGAGCCCGGGGGGGTTCTGTTCGAGATCGCGACGGAGGGGCCGGGCTTCACGCGCGACGAGCCCGTCGAGGAACTCGGCGACACGCTGACCCTGCCGCCGCGGCTGGAATCGGATCGGGCGGCGATCGAGGGGCAATTGCCCGAGCTGTAACGCTGACGAGCCGGTCCGTTGGCGTCCGTCCCCCCCTATCCCCCGAGACATCGAGTTTACCAGGCGGATTTCAACAGTTGCTCGATGTCGTCGGTCGTCGGATCGAGGCCCTCGGGGACGTTGGGCATGAACGCGTCCTCGAGGGTCGCCTCGGCGATGTCCGAGAGGATCGATCGGTCGGCATTCGGGAGGTCGCGCAGTCGGGTCGGGAGATCGAGCC
>JBDGRG010000347.1:18480-21236 GCA_042218355.1 Bradymonadaceae bacterium | reverse complement strand
ATGTCGGCGACCTCGTCGACGACGGCGGCGACCGGGTCGTCGGCGTCGCCCACACCGAGAGCCTCGGCGATCAGTTCGCGCCGACCGTCGACCTCGTCGAAGATGTACTGAAGCGCGGCCGGGGTGACCACGGCGTGCGCCGTTCCCTGTTGGATGTCGAATCCATCGCGAAGCGTGTGCCCGAACGCGTGGATCAACGACAGCGTCGTGACGTTCGGTCGGCCGATGCCGTACTGGACGAGGATCACGCCCTCGACGGCCGGTCGCAGGATGGAGGTCGTCGGCTGGGCGGTACCGAGTACATGCAGTCCGCGGGCCATCAGGCCGATCCCCTTCGCGGCGGTCGCGTCGGTGACCGGCGTGGCGTGGCGCGAGTAGATCGTCTCGAGCCCCTTGTTGAACCCGTTCATCGCCGACCCGGCGAGGATCTCCTTGGGCGTGGTGGCGAACAGGGCGGGGTCGTGAAAGGCCGCGGTCGGCATCAAGGCGGGATCCGACAGTCCGCCGCCGCAGTCTTCGTCGACCAGCCCGGAGTCGGCCTCGGCACCGATCCCGGCGACGATCGACATGTCGGCGCCGGCCAGTGTCGTCGGCACGGCGACGATCGGCAGCGGGTCCGCGTCACCGACGTCGATGCCGCCGCTGGACTGGAGTTCCGAGCCCGCCTCCTCGGGGGAATCGGTTCGGGAGGCGAGGGTGCTGAGTCCCTTGGCGACGTCGAGCGAACTGCCGCCGCCGACGGCGACGAGGACGTCGGCGTCGGTCTCGCGGACGGCGTCGAGTCCGTCGACCGCCGTCGAGAGCAACTTGTCGGGGGTCGTTTCGTCGAAGGTGCCGACGTGAAGATCGCCGAGACCCTCGGCGATCGGATCCATCACGTCGGGATTCGATCCGACCGAGGTGCCGGTGACGACGAGGGCGCGGTCGAGACCCTGGTCGGCGAGTTCATCGGCGAGGTCGGCGACGACTTCGTCGCCGAAACGGATGGTCGGAGTATCGTACTCGAAGCGAAATGGGCTGTACTCGTCCATGGCGGTCCGTGTCGGGGCAGAAGAGGGGAGCGGTTGGAACTCACCCCGTTTAATCACAGAACCGGCGGTCGAGGCAAATCGGGTCTGGAGGTATCGGGAGTGGCGGGCCTGAGACGTAGCCGGAGCTTCCGAGCTCTGGTGGTGCGACGAGGTATCGAGGGAGCAGGGTATCGGGGGCTCGCGACGGAGTCTGAGCATCCGAGCGGCGGTGAGGTGCGTCGCGAGAAGCGAGACGCGAGATGTCGGGTTGGGCGTGTGACATCGCCTGAGCATCCCGACACTGGCGATTCGCGCGGCGGGGAAATTACGCCGAGACGCGGACTTTGGCGGGGAGTACGACGGTCCCGTCTTCGAGGACCAGGCCGTGGCGGACGACGTCGACGATCGTCTTGGGCGGATGTTCGTCGGAGCGGACCGTGTCGATCGCTTCGTGGCGAGTCGGATCCAATTCCTCGCCGGGGGTCCCGGTGAGTTCGGCCCCCTGTCGGTCGAGGAACCGTTTCAGCTGCGAGTAGATCGCCTCGAGTCCCTCGCGGCTCGTCCCGTCGGGTGTCATCGACAATCCGCGTTCGACCGAATCGAGGACGGTTCCCAGGTCGGCGAGCAGTCGTGTCCGCTCGTCTCGTCGCGCGGCCTCGGCGGTGTCGCCGGCGCGGTCCCGGATGCGGTCGAGGTCGTTCTGGAGATCGGCGACTTTGCGTTCGAGTTGCTCGACCCGATCGGATTCGTCCTCGTCCCCCGAGGTCTCGATCTCGACGTCCTCGAGCTCCTCCTCGAGCTCCTGGACGCGTCGCTCGGCACGCTCGGCCCGGGTCTCGAGTTCCTGCTGGAGGTCGCGGAGGTGCTCGTGACTCTCCTCCAGTTCGCGGTTTCGTTCGCGCAGCCGCTCGACCTCGTCGGCCAGTTCGTTCCGCTGTCGAGCGATTTCCCGGGCTTTCTCGAGGGGGACCGACCGGCCGGAGCGTCGGCCGCGGCCGCTGCCGAAGATGTCACTCATAGTTGCCTCCATCGGGAGGAAGGGATGGCCGACGGCAGTCAATGATAAACACGGAGAGGAGTATGACGAGGGAGAGGTATCGGGGCACCGAGGTATCGGAGGGTCGAGTTGGAGGCGAGATGCAAGGAGCGAGAAGCGAGATGTCCGAGTGGCGGGTATGCGAGGTATTGAGAGCGGCCGACCCGTGGTGGAACGGGAAGCAACGGAGGTATCAGGGTATCGGGGGATCGGAGGGTCGAGCTAGAAGCGGGAAGTCGGCAGCGAGAGGCGGGACGTGTCGTCTAGGCGCCTGTTGCACATAGACTCCATGTCGCAGTTAGCAGCTGATTTGGCGACCTCGTCGGTCGCTCACCACTCGACATATCCTCCGGATATGCCTCGGGATTCGCCGACACGCCGATCTCATCCAAATCAGCTCGCTCCTGTCTCGGTCCGCTGTGCGCAACAGGCTCCTAGCATGCAGCGTACGGCGGCGGGGTGGGTAGTCGGGTTCCCGGGGAGGTATCAGCGGATCAAGGGGGCCGCTCCGGGAGGAGCGTTCGATTGGTCCGGGACCAGCGGCGGGTGATGCAATCAGTCGTTCGGGGCGTCTTCGTCCCCGTCGGTCTCCTCGACTCGACCCTCGTGGAAGGTCATGTGCGAGCGGAAGCCGAAGCGATTGTAGACCCGCGAGGCTCGTTTGTTGTGGAGGGGGACGTTCAGAGTCACGAGTGAGACGCGTTCGAAGA
>JBDGRG010000347.1:17888-18470 GCA_042218355.1 Bradymonadaceae bacterium | reverse complement strand
CGAGCAGCTTTGCGGTACAGGCCGTGGCGAGCCCCCGTCCGCGCTCGTCGGGGCGGGTGACGAGGTTGCCGATGGCGGCGATATCGTGTGCTTGGCTGACGACGTGCACGCCCGCGATGCTCGCCAGCCCGCCGTCGTCGGCGTCGATGCCGAAGTACAGGCCCGTCTCGAGCTGGTGAGGTTCGAAGAGATTGTCCGGGTAATACTCGTACAGTTCCATGATCGCGGCCGTATCCTCGTGGCCGAGACCGCGCACTCGAGGATCGGGGTCGCGGGGCTGGTAGGCGGCTCGGTGCATCGACAGTCGCCGCATCGTACGAAGTTCGGCGATGCCGAAGCGTTCCTCGAGGGCGGGGATGTGATTTTCGTGGACGTGAAAGTGGAAACGGTCCGGCAACGACTCCCCGAACCGATCCAGGATGGCCGCGACCCCCGGCCGACTGCCGACCGCGAGCACCGGCGGAAGGCTGAGGCCTTCGTAGTGCACCATCAGACTGTCGAGGTCGCCGTTGGGGCGGCGGGCTCCGTACCAGTTGCAGAATTCGTCGTACGCGGGGTCCAGATCGCCGAGTAGATACGCAT
>JBDGRG010000347.1:17478-17838 GCA_042218355.1 Bradymonadaceae bacterium | reverse complement strand
CTGTCAGGCGATTCGACGAGATCGAACGGCGAGGTGCGTCGCGGGTGGTCGGCATCGTCATCGGCCCGTCATCCTCCGTGATGCGGTCGGTGCGTGGCGTCCGGTGGAAGTCTCGACACGGCGGCAACTGTCGACGCTCAGCGGTCGAGGAGATCGAACCCGGAATCCGCAGCGTCCAATTCCGAGTCTCGCCGATGGTGGCGGTGACACTCGAGCCTCCCGTTCATCTGCGCCCACCCCGTGCCAGTGTCGCAAAGGACTACGCAACTCAGCATCGTGTACATTCGCAGCGACTGTATCGTCCGGGCGCGAAGCGTGCAACGGAGGGGGACTCGCGTCGATGCCGGTCGACGATTCCGG
>JBDGRG010000347.1:12517-17468 GCA_042218355.1 Bradymonadaceae bacterium | reverse complement strand
TGTGCTGGTCTACAATCGTACGACTTGGATCCGCACCCACGGCCCGGATCTCCCGAGCCGGTGAGGCGTCCGGGAGATACGAACCGCCTGCAGGCCGCGTCCCGTGGGTCGGCTGGTGGGCGTAGAGGTCCAAGCGATATCGGAGTCGTCGGGGCGGATTGGCCGCGTCGTCGTACTCCATCCAACAGTCGGACCGAGCGAAGGTATTCCGCCACGAGAGGACGACGCAGATGCTGGAGGCGTTGAATCCGGAACAGCGCCGGGCCGTCGAGCACCGCGAGGGGCCACTTTTGATTCTGGCCGGGGCGGGGAGTGGGAAGACGCGGGTGGTCACGCGGCGGATCGCCCACCTGATCGTCGAGGGGGAGGCCGAGCCGGAGCAGATCCTGGCGGTGACCTTCACGAACAAGGCCGCCGACGAGATGGCGGCACGAGTCGACCATCTGATCGACGAATACGCGGATCGGAGTCTGGTCGGCGAGCCGACCATCTCGACGTTCCATGCGCTCGGGGCGAGGATTCTCCGCCGATACGGGGGGCCGATCGGGCTGGACTGGAATTACACGATCCTCGACCAGGACGATCAGCTGGATCTGGTGGAGGAAATCGGCCAGCGACAGGGAACGACGCGCGACCACGGCGAGCGCAAACGGCTGCGGCGGTTCATCGAGCGGATGAAGAATCGGGGGCTGACGCCGACCGAAGCCAGGGAGACGACCGCCGATCGCGACGAGGAGGAGGCGGCGGAGTTTTACGAGCGATACCAGCGAGAGATGCGTGCGGCGAACTGTGCGGACTTCGGCGAGTTGTTACTCGGGTGTCTGGAGCTGTTTCGCGACCGAGCGGAGCTGGCAGCGCGCCTCAGCGATCGATGGCGATACATCATGGTCGACGAGTTTCAGGATACGAATCCCGCGCAGTACGAGCTGCTCGAGCATCTGACCGCGGAGCACGACAATCTGGCCGTGGTCGGTGACGACGACCAGGCGATCTACCGCTGGCGGGACGCGACGGTCGAAAACATCCTGGGTTTCGATGACGACTTCGAGCAGACCGAGGTGGTCAAACTCGAACAGAACTACCGGTCGACGGAGGAGATCCTCGGGGTGGCGAACGACGTGGTTCGGAAGATCCCGGGCCGGCGGGAGAAGCGGCTCTGGACGGACCGTGGATCGGGGTCGGCGCCGACGGTCTTCACGGCACGGGATGCGGACGAGGAGGCCGAGTTCGTCGCCGAGGAGATCCAGCGACTCGGCCGCGAGGGTGAGTCGTATTCGGACATCGCGGTTTTCTACCGAACCAACGCCCAGAGCCGACACTTCGAGGAGACTTTCGGGGCGAAGGGGATTCCGTATCTGGTCGTCGGGGGGACGAAGTTCTTCGAGCGGCGCGAGATCAGGGACGTCCTGGCGTACATGCGACTGGTCCTCAATCCGGAGGACGACGTCGCATTCCTCCGGGTGATCGGGACGCCGACCCGGGGAGTCGGTGACGTGACCGTCGAAAAACTGCGAGCTGCGACGGGCATCCCCGGGATCGAGTCGCTCTTCGACGCGGCCCGGCTGGCGGCGGGGATGGAGGAGCGGCCGGGCGTGGGACTGGAGCGGCTCGAGGTCCGAGCGACGGCGCCCGAGCACGGCGAGGCGCTCGACGAGTTGAAGGGGTTGGGCGGGCGGCCGCGATCCGGCATCGAGGATTTCTGCGAGCTGGTCGTCGATCTGCGCGAGGCGCTGGCCGGGGGGCGCGACGTCGCGGAGGTGGCCGATACGCTCCTCGAGCGGACCTCGTACCTCAGTTACATCGCCGACCGCAGCGACGAGCGGGGTCGCGACCGGGTGGAGAACGTCCGAGAGCTGCTCCGGGCGATGGGGGAGTACGAGCTGGACGGGGTCGACGGCGGGGAGCCGGAGGGGACGGTCGACGACCTGCTGGCGGCGTCGGAGGGGGGCCGGGTGCTCCGGGGGTTTCTCGAGCAGTCGACGCTGACGCGGGAGGATGCGGAGGAGACGGCGACCGGCGCGGTTCAGTTGATGACGGTTCACGCGGCCAAGGGCTTGGAATTCGATACCGTCTTCGTGGTCGGGATGGAGGACCGGTTGTTTCCCAACCGGAGCCGAGACGAGCGGCTCGAGCCCGAGGAACGTCACGAGGAGCGCCGGTTGGCGTACGTGGCGTTCACCCGGGCGCGAGACCGACTGTACGTGACGAACGCCCGGAGCCGGCATATCTACGGCGAGACACGGAAGACGTCGCCGAGCCGTTTTCTGGCGGACATCGAGGAGGATCGTCTGTCGATCGATCCCCGGAGCCGTGCGGACGAGGTCCAGTATCGTCCTCGCCGTCGGTCGGGTCCGGGGGGAGGATACGGCACCTCCTCCGGCGGCTGGCAGTACGACCAGACGACGGGCGGGGAGGATCCGTACGCCGAGAGCGTCGCACACACGGTCGACCGCGAGCCCGACTATCACAGCCAGGTTCCATCGGACGAGGGGGGACCGGGAGGGGAGAACGACGCCGGCGAGCTCGTCGGTCGGACGGTGACGCATCCGTCGTTCGGAGTCGGTGAGATCGTCGAGGTGGCCGGCCGTGCGGGCGAGCGTCGCCTGACGATCCGGTTCCCCGAGGCGGGCGAGAAGACCGTCTACGAGAGTTACGTCGACGTCCTCGACTGAAGGCGCACTGAAGGCGTTTGAGCGATCGAGCAATTAGGCTACCCCCGTACGTCCGTTGCCGTCGGGCGGCTCTCCTTCTCAGTCTCTGCTCGCGCTTCACCGAGCTCGGATATCCACGCCAGCGGCGCGTGTGACTCGGCCTATATTCGAATTTGACGCAACGCTCGCCGCCAAAACCGCGATCACAGACATGGAGGGGGTTGCTTCGGCGTCCGGCCGCGTCGTGCGGTTGAAGCGGCACTTCCCATCAGGGGCGGGGGACGCCGCCACCCACGGTCGGGTGAAATCGGTCGTGCGGACCCCCCTCGGCCGGGATGGCCGGGCGGCGCGCACACGGGCGCGCCGGAGGGTACCACGTGGGGACGTGTATCTGCAGGCCGGGATGGCGAGCGGTATTTTACCCTGCGCGGCGACGAAGAACAGACGAGAAGTCGCTGGGGCGAGACTCGAATCGACCGAGTTGGATGTGGTGTATCCGGAACTGTGGCTTTGACGAGCGTCAGATCGAGTCGATATGGAATGGCGGGTGCGCGCGGGTAATCGTCATCGAATCGAGGGACGGACATGCTGAGCGAGGAGGCGAGCAAGGTTGGTCGAGACATCGGACTGCTGTTGTTGCGCGTGGTTTTCGGTGTACTGATGATCGTCGGTCACGGCTACGGGAAGTGGACGAGCCTACCCGAAAAGGCGGCGTCGTTCCCCGATCCGGTCGGACTGGGGAGTGAGCTGAGCATGTATCTCGCCGTCGGGGCGGAGTTTTTCTGTGCGGGACTGGTCGTGGTGGGGCTGGCGACACGGGCGGCGGTGATCCCGCTGATCGTGACGATGTCGGTGGCGGCGTTCGTCGTCCACGGGGGCGATCCGCTGGGTGACAGGGAGACCGCACTGCTATACGGGACTGCGTTTGCGACGCTGCTCGTCGCCGGACCGGGCCGGATCTCGCTGGACGGGGTGATCGCATTCTTGCGGCGCGCGAGGTGAGATTGGACCGGCCGAGGCGGTGTGCTAACGTCGCGCGGCGCTGAAATTTTCCGATGTGACGCTTCGGCCTCGATCGCAGAAACCGCCGAACGGGCGGAGGAACGAGCCGAGAGGTGAGCCATGACCGACCAACCGGAAAACGTCGTCTTCGTGGTCGCGGACAGTCTGCGGTACGATTCGTTGCAGGCGGACGACCGCCACGGCCACGGCATCCCGTATGTCCACGACAATGCGACCCGGTTCACTCAGGCGCGGTCGAGCGGCTCGTGGACGTTGCCGGCGACGTCGTCGATCTTCACCGGGCTACTTCCCCACCAGCACGGGGCGACGACGCAGACGCGGATGATCGAGGACTCGCTGCCGACCCTCGCCGAGCGGATGAAGGCGCTCGGGTACAAGACGATTCAGATCACGGCCAATCCGGTGACGACCGATATCTTCGGGTTGGATCGCGGGTTCGACCGAGTCGAGCGGATCTGGAAGCGAGCATTCCGCCGGCACGGGTCGATGGATACGATCCTGGCCGCGCTGGCCAAGTCCCGGGTTCGACGCAAGCTGTTCGACAGCCCCGAAAACTTCGTGATGGGGCAGATGTCGGACGACCTCGAGGCTGCCCGCGCGTGGATGCAGTCGAATGCCGATCTTCAATTTCGGGAGACCCGGCAGGCCATCGAGGAGTACAACCGGCAGGGGCATCCGGTGTTCATCTTCGTCAACGTGATGGAGACACACTTTCCGTATCACATCGCGGATACGTTCTCGCTCTCGGAGGAGGAGCTCGTCGAGCAGGCTCGGGAGCTGTGGTCGCTGTTCCACTACGTCAATCAGACGCGGCTCGTCAACGAGGACGAGTACGTCGCCCGAGACATGCTCGAGGTCATCCGGCAGCGACAGCAGCGGGCCTGGTCGCGACTCGCCCCGCGCCTCGATCGGTTCGTCCGGGAGATGCACGAGGAGGAGGACAACCTCGTCGTGTTCTGCTCCGATCACGGAGACAACTTCGGCGAGCAGGGCTGGGAGTATCACTTCAGCAACGTCACCGACGCCGGGAACCGGGTGCCGGCTTACGTGTTGGAGCCCGAGGAGAATGGGGAGCGGGTGATCGACGAGCCGGTCTCGCTGCGGGACCTCTACGGGACGGTTCTACAGAAGAGTGGTGCCCGGAAGACCGAGGGACTCGTCGATCTGACGGAGGAGCCGGAGCGGTCCGAGAGCGTCCTCGAGAGCTACTGGTACGACTGCGACGGCGAGACGATGGACCAGTATCGGTTCAACCAGTTCGCGTTCCTCGCCGGGGA
>JBDGRG010000347.1:4985-12507 GCA_042218355.1 Bradymonadaceae bacterium | reverse complement strand
ACAAGTACGTTCGGCGGAACGACGAGTGGCTGTCGAGCGAGATTGCCAACGGCCAGCCGGAGTCGCCGTTCACCCCCCTGCCGTCGGATACCAATCCGATCGAGGAGGTCGAGATGCCCTCGGAGAAGCGCGATTTCCTCCGCGAGCGGTTCCGCAACTACGATACGTTCGCGACAAACGTCCTCGAGTTCGGCGGATTGTAGGTTGGGAATGGGGAACGGGGAACGGTCTGGAGTCTCAGATGCAACGTCGTGTCGTTCCCGTCCACGGAAGCCGAGTAGCAGATTTGGATCTGCGGCGGGACTCAACCTTTAGGGCGGGGAGCTCGTGTGCTGGCGCTTCAATCGCGGATGTCAATGTATGGGATGGTCCCGTCGTGGGTCCCAACTCAGAGTGAGCGCATGCCGATCGGTCCCCCCTGTTCCCCATTCCCTATTCCCCGACATCCGGTAGGAGTGCATCGCGCAGTTCGAGGGCGGCGTCGACGGTCGAGCCGGGAATCACCGCGTCGAGCATCTCCGAGCGCCCGTCCGCGCGCTCCTTCGCCGCGGCGTACGGGACGGTCGAGAAGGTCACCAGCGAGTAGAGCGACCGCCAGCGGTCGGGGAACCACTCCTGGAGCCGCTGCTCGAGTTCCTTCCCGAGCAGAAAGCTGGGGTCGGCGACTCGCGAGCGCATCTCCTCGTAGTTGTCCAGCGAGAGTTCGGCGATCGCGTCGGCGTCCGGTTTGCGGCGGCGCGAGAAGGCGGGGAGCGCGCGGGCCCAGTCGTCGTCGAACTTGGCGAGGAGTTCGTCGAAGATCGTACAGTCCTCGAACGAGGCGTTCATACCCTGGCCGAAAAACGGGACGATCGCGTGGGCGGCGTCGCCGGCGAGGAGCACGGTGTCCTCGTAGTGGAAGGGGTTGCAGCGGATCGTCACCAGCGAGCCGGTCGGGTTGTCGAAGAACTCGTCGGGGAGATCGGGGGCTTCGGGGAGGACGTCGGGAAATTCGCGCTCGAAGAACTCGCGGACGTCGGCAGGGGAGTCGAGTGCGTCGAAGCTCGTCCGGCCGTCGATCGGCAAGAAGAGCGTGCCGGTGAACGACCCGTCCGGATTCGGGAGCGCGATGAACATGAAGTCGTGGCGCGGCCAGATGTGGAGCGCGTTGCGGTCGAATCGCCATCCCCCGTCGGCCGCCGGAGGAATCGTCAGCTCCTTGTATCCGTGGGAGAGATACTCCTGCGAGTAGTCGAATCCCGAGGTGCGCAGCAGTTGTTGTCGGACCGCCGAGTAGGCGCCGTCGGCGCCGATGACCACGCGGGAGTCCGGGGCCGTGCGTTCGTCGGTATCGAGATGTTCGACGACCGGGGCCGGGGCCTGCAGGTCGACGTCGACGCACTTGCGCCGGAAGCGGATCTCGACCCCCTCGCAGTCGGCGGCTGCCGAGACGACCAGTCGGGTCAGATTGGTCCGCGAGATCGAGTTGATGTGCTGTTCGGAGGTCCCGTACGACTGGAATCGCAGGGTTCCGTCGGACCCGTGGATCTTTCGCCCGTACATCGGGATCGTGTCCCGGCGGACGCGATCGGCGAGTCCGACGTCTCGCAGCGCGCGCAGTCCCCGGGTCGACAGGGCCATGTTGATCGAGCGGCCGGCGTCGACATCGGCGGTTCGGAGATCGTCGCGCCGTTCGAACAGGCGGACTCGATATCCCCGTTCAGCGAGGTACAGGGCCATCATCGAACCCGTCAGTCCCGCCCCGACGATCGAGACGGGCGGGCCATCCGTTGGATCGGTGTCGGTCGCAGTCATGTCGGTGTCGGCGTCGTGCGAGGAGGCATCCGGGGACGGTCGGGTGCGGGCCGGTCACTCCAGGGCATCGAGGGCGTGGTCGAGCCGGCGGGCGAAGCGCCAGACGTCTCCGAAGCTGTTGTAGAGCGGGGCGGGGGCGACCCGGATGACACCGGGGGGACGAAAGTCGCAGACCACGCCGTGGTCGTCGAGCAACCCGTGGAGTTGCTCGGCGGCCGGTCCGAAGTGAAGGGAGACTTGAGCCCCGCGATCGTCGGGGGTGCGAGGGGTGATCACCTCGGGGGCGTCGCCGTCCAGCTCGTCGATGAGAGCGAGCAGATACTCGGTCAGTTCGACGGACTTCTCCCGGATCGCCGGCATGCCAGCTTGGTCGAACAGCGACAGGGAGGCCTCGAGGGGAGCGAGGGAGAGGATCGGCGGATTGCTGAGTTTCCAGCCGGCGGCTCCGGGTCGCGGCTCGAAGGTGTCGGCCATCTCGAAGCGGGTGTCGGGATCGTTGCCCCACCAGCCGGTGAATCGCGGCAGATCGTCGGAGTGCGCGTGACGGTCGTGGACGAAGCAGCCGGCGACCGACCCCGGTCCGCCGTTGAGGTACTTGTAGGTACACCAGACAGCAAAATCCGGCTCCCATTCGTGCAGCTCGAGTTCGATGTTTCCGACGGCGTGGGCGAGGTCGAACCCCACGAGGCTCCCGACCTCCCGAGCGGCGCCGACGATCGCGTCGAGGTCGAACGCCCGGCCGCTGTAGTAGTGGACGCCGCCGACCAGGACCAGAGCCAGCTCGTCGCCGTGCTCGCGGATCGCTCGCTCGAGCTCCCCCGATTCCAGACGGCGGTGCCCCTCCGCCGGTTCGACCTCGACCAGCGATTCGGCGGGATCGAAGCCGCGCTGTTCGATCTGACTGACGGCGGCGTATCGGTCGGAGGGGAACGCCGAGCCCTCGACGAGTATCTTGTGGCGTTTCGGCGTCGGGCGGTAGAAGGAGACCAGCATCAGATGGAGATTGACCGTCAGGGTGTTCATCAGGGTCACCTCCGACGGTTTTGCCCCCACGACGTTCGCCATCGGCTCGGCCAGTTCGCCCTCGAATTCGTACCAGGGCCGGTCGCCCTCGAAATGCCCGCGGACTGCCCGCTCGGCCCAGTCGTCCATCTCGCGATCGACGGTTTGCCGGGCCGTTTTCGGCTGAAGGCCCAGCGAGTTCCCGCACAGGTAGACCAGCGGATCGCCGGCGGCGTCGGTCGGGACGTGAAACTCGTCGCGGTACGCCCGCAGGGGATCCTCGGCGTCCCGCCGGCGGGCGTACTCCTCGGTAGTGGGGATCGACATGCGGTTGGCGAATTGAGGAGAGCGGTGGCGACCGGGGCGTCGACGCGTGGTCGGGCGCGCAACGATGGCATCGGCGAGCCCTCGGACCGAACGGGCGCGTTCATAGGACGTGCGGTCTGGGGCGGCAAGGAGGTGCCGGGGAAGGGGTGGGGGGGCTGCGACGTGGGCGGAGTTTACGAGCTGTGGAGGGTGGTGTGGCGAGAAGCCAGATGCGAGATGCGGTGGTGTGCGGCGTGGGATTCAACCCGGTCTACATTTGTGGAGAAGCAGGCGGGAGGGGGCGGCGTCGAGTGCGAAGTCGGGACACTGGATCTGCAGCGCGTAGAGACCGTCCGAAACCCCCTCGGGGACGTAAGCCATCTCGGTGATGGTCCGCGACGGAGAGTCCGGTGGCGTCTCGACGCCGTGGGGCGCCGGGTCGAGCGACCAGAATTGGCGGTGGTTCGGGGTCCCGCCCCCATCGTCTTCGCGGTCGATCGAGGGGAGATCGACGACGAGATGGTCGATGCGGTGGCTCCGTAACCAGGCGACTGCATCGTCGGTCAGGTAAGGCGGGTTGGAGCCGCCCCACTGCCGGTATCGCTTGTCGGAAGGGTTCGGTTGCGTGCGAAGGACGAGAGTCGAGACCGGCGCGGAGAGCAAGTCGGCGTCGTCAGCCGCTCGAACGAGGTCCTCGCGGGCGACGACATCGTCGCGGTGGTTCGAACGCCCCCGGTAGCTCTCCGAGAGGTCGCCGAGCTGCCGGACGGGTGCCGAGAGGACGGCCGCCGGAAGGAGCGGTTCGTCGAGTACCGAACCGATCGGGACCTCCTCGTCGACGACGTGGCCGACCGTTTCGGTGTGCGTCCCGTTCGCGTGAGGAGTGAGTTCCACCCTGGCACAGTTCACTGCCCCCCCTGCTTCGGTGTCGAGTGGCGTCTCACCGGCCGACTCGACCGTCGCCGTCGCGCGCTCCATCCCGAACGCCCCCGGCTGTGCGCCTCGGAAGTCGAGTCGGACCGACAGCCGGTCGGGCGAGTCGGTTGCGACGGACCATGGCTCGCCGTCGACGATCATCACGAGTTCGGTCGCCATCGACCTCTCCGCGGCGGGTTCAGGCCTTCTGAAGGTAGTGGCCGCAGTTGTCGCAGGTGCGCTTGTCGTCGTCCGCCCAGAAGTCTTGAATGGCGGCTTTCAGCTGCTCGACGATGTCGGTGAGGTGGAAGTGAGCCTCGTAGACGACCTCGCCGCACTCGTCGCAGTACCACCGCAGGCCGTCCTCCGACTCCTCCGGTCGTTTGTGTTCGACCACGATGCCGACCGTCTCGGCCGGCCGTTGAGGCGAATGGGGGACTCCGGCGGGGAGCAGAAAGATCTCTCCCGGGCCGATCTCGATATCCCGATGTTCACCGTCCTCGACGACTTTCAGGGTCATCGTGCCCTCGACTTGGTAGAAAAACTCGTCGTCGGGGTCGATGTGGTAGTCCTTCCGTTCGTTCGGCCCGCCGACGGCGAATACCATGAAGTTCTGGTCCTCGTAGATCTTCTTGTTCCCGACCGGCGGTTCGAGGTCCGCTCGGTTGTCGTCGATCCAGGTCTCGAGATCGATGGGGCTTCCCAGGTCGGTCATGGCTGTGTCCCGTTGTGATCGAGTCGACCGGTGAACTGTGCGACCATGACGTTGATCGCAACCTCGCCGAGATCAACCGACCGGGTGCGGGCGCGACGCTGGAGCTCTCCCGTCCGAGTTCCCCGTGTAACGGTTTGCGGGGGGGCGGATACCGTATCGATGCAGGAGGGGGCGCCCCCGACCACCGACGGAGGGGCGGGGCGTCCCGGTTCGCCGTGCATCGATCCGAAGCCGAATGGAGGTCGTGATGGACGAGTGGTTGAAAGCCGCCGGTTCCGGCCTGGTGGCAAGTCTCGTGATGTTCGTCGTCCTCGCGCTGGGCATCCACGTGACGGGGTTCGCGCCGTTCAACATGCCGCCCTCGGCGGCGTTCCTCGAAGTCCTCGGGCTCAACACGGGACCGCTCCCCCTGTTCGCGCACTTCGGCTACGGCGCATTCTGGTCGATCGTCCTCGTCCGGCTCTACGGCGGCGCGGTCGACGTCAAAAAAGGGCTGACCCTGGCGGGCGGGCTCTGGCTCTTCATGATGGGGGTTTACAGCCCGGTCATCGGCTGGGGGTTCTTCGGATTCGGTACGGCGGGACAAATGGCCGAGAGTGCACCGCTGTATCTCGAGCCCGGCCCGAAATACGCCGTGCTGACCTTCGTGCTCCACGCGCTGTACGGAGCAATCGTGGGCAAGATGAATGCGATGCTCGTCTCCGACGACGCCGACACCTCGTCGGCCGTGCGTGCGGCGGCGTAAAGGGGGGGCTCAATCCGGCGGGCGCCTCAGCAGTCGTTCGATCGCCTCGCGAGTCGGCGGACGGCGTCGACCGACGTGACCGTGCGCCCGGTTCGGTGGCTCTCCGTGCAGAGAGTCGGTGGAGCGTGAACTGGAAGCGCCTTCGTGCGCGGCCCGATCTTCGAGAGGCGGGTCGTCGTAGCCGCCGCCGTTCGCATCGACGAAAATCGGATTGGTGAATGCGAACGGGCTCGCCCCCCGAGTCGTGACGACCGGCCTCATCTCACCCCTGCCGCGGACGACGGCGACGACGTATGCGTCCGCTGTCACGTCCAGTTCGGTTCGAACCTCGTGGACGACGCGCCGGTGAGGCCGGTCGCCCCGGGCCGTTGTCTCGAGGTTCGACGCGGACCGGTCCAGCGAGATGCTGGCGGTCGGATCGAGCGGCGTCTCGACGACCTCACCCGGCTCCGTGACAACCCCGGGAACGTTGCTGAAGAAGTCGACGCGTTCGACCCGCATCCAGGTCGGCGTTTCGATTCGAACCTCCGCCGAGACGTCCCCGTCGCGGATGCGGAGTGTCCCGCTGAGCCCGGCGCGTCGACCGGACTCGTGCAGCGACCATCGCACGAACGGCCCGTTGGTGCCGATCGCACGACCGTCGTTGACGGAGGCGACGAACGCCGACGTGTCGAGTTCGTCCGGTTCGTCGGAGGACTCGGGCACCTGGACGTACGTCCGCGGCACGCCGCCGAGATCGCCGTAGAGGGTATGGGTGTCGGTGACGGCGGTCCCCGTGGGCGAAAAACCGCGCCCGATCATCGTCAACCACCATCTCGCCGTTGCCCAGAAGCGGCCGACCCGGGCGCCGTTCATGAGCTCGATGGCGGTGAAGTCGTCCGACCACCAACCGCGGCCGTTGTCACCCGTCGGGGGCGGTAGCCGAAATCGATCGGGGTCGGCATGGCTGGTACCGCGGAGGACGTCGGCCTCGAGTCCGGTGATCGTCCCGATGGCCGGGGTGACCGGGTGATTCATCTGGACGACCTGCTCGCCGGGAAACGACTGGATCCAGTCGTAGATCGCCGGGGGTGGCATGTTCGGTCGCGGTCCTCGACCCCAGTCCAGGGCCCCGCCCGCGCGGTGCGATGGGTCCTGTGGGATGGGGAAGCCGTTGAAGTGCCCGGTGTCGGAGGTGGTGATCTCGTCCCCGGGGATTCCCTCGATCCACTGCTCCGCCCCGAGGTCGGAGATGACCGGTCGGTAGTCGGTGACGACGTCGTGATCGGTTCCGACGATCACTTCGACGCCGTCGCTCACGAACTGCATCACCCGGTCGGCGCGCCCGACGTTGCTGTCGGCGGACCGGACGCCGTGGACGTGAAAGTCGCTCGCCAGTGCGCCCGGCGTGTCGACGACGCGGGCGATCTCCGCCTCGAGGGAGACCGATTCTCCCGGCGACAGTTGCACCCGGCGCCCCCGCGTCGCCGGAGCGTCGCCCGGCCAGACCGACCACTCCGGCCCTCGGCTGACGCTCACGCGGTACGTTCCCGGTGGAAGTCGACGTCGGAGTCGACCGTCGAGGGCCGTCGGTTCGATCGCCTCGAACCCCCCGGGGAGCGACTCTCCGCCGACATCGCGCTCGGCGGCCGTCGCCGGATTCGGACAGCCGTTCACACAGGCGATCGAGACGCGAGCGGGCACCTTCCGACCCTCCGGGGTCGTCGCTGCGACCGTCAGTCTCGCCGGACGGTTCGTGGTGACGGTCGTCCGCGTCGTGGTTCCCGGCTCGACCTCTGCGCGAACCGTTCGCACCGGCGATCGCGCCGGGGTGCGAGCCGATACTCGCCACGTCCCGTCCGGTGTACGCATCGAGTATCGCCCGTCGGCATCGGTGACGGCTTGATTGAAGCCCCGTCCGTCTTCGAGTCCGACGGCGGTGACGCGTGCGTTCGGTACCGGACGGCCCCCCGTATCGACGACGCGACCGGTTATCCGGCCCGTCTGAACACCGATCGATTCGTAGGCCGGATCGACGACCGAGGCGAGCGACCCCGAACCGACCT
>JBDGRG010000347.1:0-4975 GCA_042218355.1 Bradymonadaceae bacterium | reverse complement strand
CGATAGTGATGTGCGGTGGACGCTCCGGGAGCGAGATGCAGGACTCCGTCCATCTTCTCGAACTGCTCTCGTTCGGCGGTCAGAGGCCGGGTGATGTCCTGCTGGCCGATCGTGATTGCAGCTGCGCCGGCGACGGTGACCTGCGCGCCGCCGGCGGGCAGTCGTCCGCCGAGCCGTGGGACGGGGTCCGGGACGACCGCATAGGAGGCGCGCGGGCTCCGTCCGGCGAGGAAGGGCACGGGTCGCCCCCGCAGATTGCCGCCGTCGGGGGGCGAATATCCGAATCCCCCTCGATCGTTCAGGGGGTTGAAGAACGCCCCCGGCCCCCCCGATTTGACGAGGTAGCCGAACAGCGCGTGGATCGTCTCGTCGCCGTCGTTGCGCAGTGCGGTGACCACGTCGAGGCCGGTCTCGCCGTGGCCGAGCAGATAGTAGACGGTCACCGACAGTGGGAGCGGCTCTCCCGGATCGAAGGCCAGCCGGTCGAGCAGTCCGCTGGCGCTGCCCGGAATCAGGCTTCGCAGATTCAGAAAGTCGAGCACGGCGGACTCTCCGATCGCGGCGACGACGGCGGTTCCCGAGTGACGGCCGTCGTCGAGAATCTCGACGCGGCGGGGGATGAAGGATCGCCCGACGTTCAGCATCGGGCAGATCTCACCGAGGATGTCTCGGTCGAGTCGAGCGGGGGGCGACTTGCCGCGGGCGTCGACCGGGTTTCCGCCGTAGGGGCAGGGGCTCATCGAGGCGTCGTCGGTCGACACGACGAACTGGGCCCGGTCGTTTTCGAGGACGATGTCGCCGGCGCGAGCGCGAGCGACCGGACCCGCGGGGAGGACGCTGCGGTCCGAGAGCCGGTAGGCACGGGCCGCGCTGCGAGCGGCGGGAATCCGTCCGCGATAGTCCGAGAGATCGGCGTCGACCCGGGTTGCGGACGAATCGGACGTCGCGTCGATCTCCGTCCGTTCCGCGTCCGTGCTCGACGGGGGTCCGATCGTCGGGAGTGTCTCCGGATGCGAGTCGGGCTGGCAGGCGCAGACCAGCGCGAGCCCGGTCGCAGCGATCGTCAGTGGCACGGAGCGGCCATTCACCGGAGGTGCGTGCCTGGAGGAGGGGACGAGCGGCGTCGAGGCCCGCCGGAAGGGCCGTCAGAAGAAGTCGACCATGTAGCCACCCTCGCCGCGCACCGTGGCTTCGACGCCCTGGATGTCCATCTCGAGCCCCCACTTCGCATCGAAACTGTAGTGATAGGGCTCGGTGAAGGCGGAGGCGAAGGTCTGGACGACTTTTCCGTAGCTCTCGAGCAGATTTCGCCGCGAGACGTCGTTCGAGCGGAGGACGAGTTTGACGCTGTCCTCACCGTCTCGG
The DNA here is from genome assembly GCA_042218355.1 of Bradymonadaceae bacterium. GTDB lineage: Bacteria > Myxococcota_A > Bradymonadia > Bradymonadales > Bradymonadaceae > CAJXPB01. Next base: position 3,610 of record JBDGRG010000347.1, on the reverse strand, counting down.
CCGTTGATCTGGACCGCGTGCGGCACCTTGTACTCGGTCTTCGGATCCTTGCGGACGCGTCCGAATTTAATGTCGGCGTCGGCGTCGGCGAAGATGATCTCGCCCTTGTAGCCGACCACGATGAAGGTGACCGGAACACCGCCGTATCCGTCGGCGAGTTTGACCTTCCGCCACAGGTAAAAGACCGACGGATCCTCGTGGTAGACGCGGCCGTTGGCGATGTGGTCGGCGAGTCGAAACGGAGCGATGTTCGTGACTCCGTGTTCGCCGTAGCCCTGGTCGGACCCCTGGATCTCGTGGGTCGTCTCTCCGACCTCGAACTGGCCCGAGGCGTCGGATCGCAGGCTGATGAAGTCGAGCGCGTAGTATCCTTCGCCGGTCTGGATCTCGCCGCTGCCCGGACTCCACATGGCGATGTCGTTGTTCAGCACGAACTTCAGGTCGATCTTCTTTCCGTTCTGCTGGCCGGAGTGGTGGACGACGAAGGTCTTCTCGTCGCGGGCGAGAAACCGGGTGTCCCCCGCCTTCAGCTCGAAACGGTTTTTCGAGAAGCTCCATCCGTTGCTGCCGAATTTTTTGCTGTATCGGTAGGTCGGTCGATTGGGCCATTCGACCTTGATCTTGACTTTGGCTCCGCCGTTGAAGAAGCCGACGTTCGAGATCGTGAACTTGGCGACAATCAGCCCGCCGTTGTCCAGCTTCGACTTGAGGGTGTACCGCTCGTTGTAGGCTTCGGCGGAATCCATCCGAGGGATCAGGTCCTCGGTGTCGACGTTCTGGTTGGAGCCCCAGCCGGGACTGCCCGCCGAAGCGGTCGCCGGCACGCCCAGGACCAGCACGAGGGCGGTCGACGCGACGGTCAGCAGTTCGAGCACGGCGGAGCCGACTCCACGACGTCGGTCGTCGGATCGGTCGTCTGTGAGGCGAGGCAGGTGAGAGGTGGATCGACACATGGCAGATAATCCGAGCGGAAGACGCTTGACGGACGTCGATCGTATAGACGGATCGAGCGCCCGTTTGTTCAATGCCGTGCGTTGTCGTCCAGCCCAGACAAGCCGAAACGGGTCCGATTGTAAAGTCCGCGTCCGCCCGCGCGCCCGATTCCGCCGTCCCGTCGCGTCGAGGGGGGACCGGTTGGCGGTCGGCCGCCGCGGGCCTCGAATCGGTTCGCGTGAAAATTGCCAGATCCCCAGTGACTTGGTAGCGTGGCGTCGAACGTGTCAGGCGCGGGTAGGCGGTCGCCCGGTCGACGGGACCGGAGCCCGGCCGGTCGAGTGCGTGTTCTCGATTGCGTCGGCCCGGAGGTGTGATACGCACTCGAAGCCCTTGCGCAGTCGGTTGCACGGTTTATCCTAAGCAAAGCGTGCATGAGACCCGTCTCGAGGGACTTTCGACCATGCAGCTTCTCATCGAGGACGACGAGGGCAGCCGAAGTGTTGTCCCGCATCTTCCGGACGAAGTGACGATCGGCCGGAAGGAGGACAATCAGATTCGACTCGGGGAGCGAAACGTCTCGCGCCACCACGCCCGACTGGTCCGTTCGAACGGTCGGTTGTACATCGAGGACGTCGAGGCGCGCTATGGCATCCAGAAGAACGGTCAGAAGATCGACGACCGGGCGGAGTTCAACGAAGGGGATGTCGTTCTCATCGGCGATTACCGGCTGACGTTGCGTCCCGAGACGGGACCGGAGGCCGAGTCGCCCGAGGAGGTCGAGGGAGCCAACGAGACGGAGATCGATGCGAAGCTGGGCGAGCCCGACGAAGAGGCCCCGGCGGGGGAGCCCGAACCGGAGCCGGCGTCCGTCAGCGGGCCCCCCGCGGAGCTGGTCGTCGTCTCGAGCAACATGGCCGGGCGGGAATTCACCCTCGATCGGGAGGAGATGGTCGCCGGGCGGGCCCCCGATTGCGACATCCAGATCGACCACCGATCGGTCTCCTCCAAGCACGCGAAATTCGTCCGCGAAGGGGCCGACGACTACAAGGTCGTCGATCTGAACAGCAAAAACGGTGTCCAGGTCAACGGCGAGCAGTACAAGACGGTCCATCTGGAGGGCGGGGACGAAGTCTCGCTGGGGCACGTCCAGTTGCGGTTCGTCGCTCCCGGGGAGGACTTCACGTTTCGTCCCGAGGACGAGACGACCGCGACCGGTCCGGCGCCCGGCGGGTCGTCGATGAACCCCGTCGTCCTCGGCGGGGCAGCGGTCGGAGTGGTGGTCCTCGGCGTCGTCGGGTTCATGGTCTTCGGCGGCGGCTCGGGCGGCGGCGGGGGGACGCCGACGAAGAAGAAGCAGCAGAAGCAGGCGAAGGCGGCCGCGGCGAAGAAGAAGGAACAGGAGACGAACAAGAAGGTCGCCGAGAGCATCGAGCAGGCGCGAACGGACATCCAGAAGGGGAAGCTCGACAAGGCGATCGGAGCACTCGAATCGCTGAGTAACATTCTGGATCCGACGGAGAAGCAGTCCCAGACGATCAGCAAACTGCTGTCGGAGGCTCGCAGCGAACGGCCGTTCAAGCGGCGGTTCGACGCAGCGAAGTCCGCGTTGAACAAGGACGACTACGAGACGGCGCTCGAGAAGATCGGCAAGATCCCGGAGCACTCGGTCTTCTACGACCTGGCCCGCGACGAAGAGATGCTGACCGAGGCGCTGGACGGATTGCTCGAAGCCGCGCGCGAGAAACTGTCGAACGAGAAGTGGGACGCCGCTCGCGAGCTGGCCAGCAAAGTCGAGTCCTACAAACCGCGGGAGAGCGAGGCCGAGAAGCTGCTCTCGACGATCAACGAGGCCGCCGAGAAGGCGCGCAAGAAGCGGCTCGCCCAGAAGAAACAGCAGCGACAGGCCGAAGAGAATTCGGGTGGCGGCGGTGGGGGCGGAGGCAGTCAGCCGGACGAGGGAGCGGACGACAGTGGTGGAAGCGGCGGCGGCGGAGGCGGGGGAGGTCCCCCGGTGCCCGACAATCCGAAGAAGGTGTTTCAGAACGCCACGCGAAAGTGGATCCAGGGGAAACACGAGGCGGCGATCAGCGAGTGCAAGAAGGCGCTTCGGGCCGGGTATCGTCCTTGCTATCGGGTGATCGGGATGGCGAACAAAGATCTCGGCAACAAATCGGCCGCCTGTCGGAATTTCAAGACCTATCTCCAGGGAAATCCCTCCGACGCCTCGAAGATTCGCACCGAGATGGACAAGCTCGGCTGCAAGTAGTCGCGTAGCTGAGCCGTTTTCGAAATGGGCGGCCCGCTCGACCCGTTTGGATCGACGGAGCTGCGAGAGCGAGACTGCGACGGCAGGAGGCAACGATCGGAGGACGCGACGTCCACGGCGATTTGACGGGGCTCAGCGCAGGGGAGATCAAGGGGCTCGAGGAGTTGTACCGCCGCCGGATGCCGGCGACGGAGGCGATCACCGCGGACTTTGCGGGTCGGCTGAGCCGCATCTCCGAGGAGTTGAATCGCGTCGTGGCGGTTCTCGTCGACCGGCAGGGCGAGGTCGAGGAGGTGATGCTCGGCGATGCCGAGCGGGTCTATCTGCCCGATATCGGTCGGCAGCGCGGGGGGGCGGGACGGTTTCGGGGACTGCGTCTGATCCGGACGGCACCCACCGAGGGGGGGG
>JBDGRG010000346.1:2898-3423 GCA_042218355.1 Bradymonadaceae bacterium | reverse complement strand
CTCAACCGGCCCAGCCTCGGTCCGCCTCCCCCTCGACGGATGGTTCGTCGCCTCCAGGGTGACGGAGCTGGAGGAGCTCGAAGACGACCCTGGCGGGCGGGGGGTCGTCCCTGCTCGACGATCCCTATGGGATCGCCTGCGCGGGGCTCCGTGCGCTCGCCGCGCTCAACCGGCCCAGCCTCGGTCCGCCTCCCCCTCGACGGATGGTTCGTCGCCTCCGCAAAGGACCGGTTGAGAAAAACCAGTCCGGGCGCACCCCCGGTGGCGCATTTTGCCCCCCAAGCCCCTGCTGACGCAGAATCTCCCGCTGCGTCTCCCCCAACCTCTCGAAAGACGTCGTAACTCATAATTCATAACTCATAATTCATAACTCATCCTTCCGCCTTCATCCTTCTGCCTTCAACTCCCGCCCTTGTCACGCCGACGATCTTGGGCATATTGCGGTCCGGTCGTCCGACTGTCGAATTCGCTATGTATTCTCGTCCGCCGTCCGCGACCCCGGCGGAAGCAACCGAAATCACGAGG
>JBDGRG010000346.1:1344-2860 GCA_042218355.1 Bradymonadaceae bacterium | reverse complement strand
TCGCCGGCGTCGGGCTCCTTCTCGGAAACGGTTTTTTCGTTGCGGTCGAGTTTGCTCTGACCCGCGCTCGGCAGTACAGCGAGGAGGAGTTTTCGGGCCCGGGTCTGGAGCGCGCCTGGGAGATGACGCAAAACCTCGAAATCTACCTGACCGGCTGTCAGGTTGGTATCACGATATGCAGCATCGGAATCGGCGTCGTGGCCGAGCCGGCGGTCGCGGCGGCATTCACTCCGTTGTTCGAGGGGACGTGGCTGGCGTCAGTGGGGGTCGGGAGCCTGCTTGCGTTCGCGCTGATCAATCTCGTTCACATCACACACGGCGAACAGACGCCGACCTATCTTGGCGTCGAACGGTCGAAATGGGTCTGTCGATGGGGGGCAGAGCCGCTGTACTGGTTCAGTCGGATTCTCAATCCGTTCATCCGGGTCGGCGATCAGATCGCCAAGTGGACGCTCAAGCCGTTCGGGGTGGAGATGACGGGGGCCTGGTTGGAGACTGGCACTGCGGCCATCGAGTCACGCGCCGACCTCCGGAAGGAACTCGGTTCGGTGCTCCAGAAGGGGAAGCTCCCCGACGAACGCCGCAAGGAGGTCATGAATGCTCTGCAGATCGGCGAGCAGTCGCTCCGCGACGTCATGGTCTCGCGCGAGGAGATCGTCGCACTCTCGACGGAGGTAGACGACGAGGAGAACTTCGAACGGATGGCGAACTCTCCGCAGACTCGTTATCCATTGGTCGGCGAAGAGATGACCGACTTCCGGGGGATCGTCTACGTGCCGGTCTTCGCCAAGTATCGGGAGGAATTCGCCGAGGGCGGGGTCGATTTCGAGGAATTGGCGGCGCCGCCGATGACCATGGCGGCCGACACGCGGGTCAGCGACGCGATCGACCAGTTTCAGACCGAAAGCCAGGAGCTCGCACTGGTTCTAGAGGACGGCGAGGTCGTCGGGTTGGTGACGGTCACCGACACGTTAGAGGCGGTCATGGGGGACGTCGAGGACCCGATCGAGATGGAGAAGATTTAGGTCTCCCGGGCTCAATAGTCGCCTTCGTCCTCCATCTGGTCGACGTTTTTGGTCTCACACACCCGGACGGTCCCCCGAACCACCAGGCGCAGACGGTCGTCACCGGCTCGAGACCACTCGTCGCTCCCCAGCCAACGTCCGTCCTCGTCGTACCAGATCCGGATCGTGTCGGGGAGATTCGGAACTTCCAGCAGCCCCTCGTCGTCGGGGGTTCCCTCGGCGTGCAGCAGATTGATCTGTGGTTCGTCGGTCACGGTCGACTCCCGGACTGAGAACGTGGACAACTCGACGCTCGAACTCTGATCGACGGGGCGACCATAGCGGTCAGGGTGGGCTGGTCTCAACGGTGAAGAGTCGCTCCGATCGTTGCGGGAGCGGCGCGCTATAGATCGACCCCGAGGTGAACCTGAGCGACAACGTCACGCGCGTCCGAGACGTCCCTCGCACCCGAGGTCAGGGCGGCTGCAAAGTCGTCGACCGTCTCCGTGCAG
>JBDGRG010000346.1:0-1334 GCA_042218355.1 Bradymonadaceae bacterium | reverse complement strand
TCGCGTCGCGGTCGGCAGTGTTCGGCTCCGAACTCGTTCGGTGGCCACACGCAGTGCCGCCCGCTCGTAGTCGTCCCCTCGGTCGGCCCGGGCATCGGCCGTGTCGAGAACCAGCAACTCCGTGGCCAGATCGACGAGTCCAGCGGCGATCGACTGCCGCTCGGCGGCCTCCGGTCCGAGCTCGTCCATCGCGGCCCCGATCAGTCGGGAGAAACTCCACCGAATGGCGGCCGCGAGGGCCCCCGCGTCTTCGGCGGAGGCCGGAGGGTTCGACCGGCCGATGCTCAGCAGTTCCGGCAAATCGAGTTCGCCCGCGGTGCCCGCCTTGAAGAGCGAACGTGCGGTGAGCAGGCGGTTGATCTCGTTGGTCCCATCAAAGATCCGGTCGGCTCGAACGTCGCGGTAGACGCGACAGACCTCGTAGTCCTCCATGTAGCCGTAGCCGCCGTGTATCTGGACGGCTGTGTCGACGATCTCGTCGAGCCTCTCGGATCCGTAGATTTTCACCAGGGCGCTCGGAACTGCGTGTCGGCTCAGGACGTCGCAGATCGGCCCGGGGTCGGCACTGTCGAGATCGTCGGGGAGGCGAGCCTGCATCGAATCGACGACGCGCCGGCAGAGCCCGTCGAGCAGGAACTTCTCGGCGGCCATCGCGGCGATCGATTCGCGGACCAGCTCGAATCGACCGATCGGCTCGCCGAATTGCGTTCGTTCGCTCGCGTAGGACGCCGAGAGTTCGAGCATTCGCCGGGCGCATCCGCTCGCGCCGTACCCGAGTTTGACGCGGGCGATATTCAGCGTGTTGAGAGCGACGCGATGTCCGCCACCGATCTCACCGACGACGTGACCTTCGGGAACCCGGGCCCCGTTCAATGCGAGTGATGCGGTCGGAGAACCACGACGACCCATCTTCGACTCGGGGACACCGACGGAGAGCCCCTCGGCTTCCGAAGGGAGAAGAAATGCGGAGAACTCCTCGCCGTCCAGTTTGGCAAAGACCGTGTAGAGGCCCGCGATGCCCGCGTTCGTGATGAATTGTTTTCGGCCCTGGAGTTTCCAGCCGCCGGCGTCGATGGGCGTGGCCGTCGTCCGGGCGTCCAGCGCGTCCGAGCCGCCGGTCGGTGAGGGCGTAAGCGCCGATCCGCTCGGCGTCGACGAGTTGGGGGAGGTAGCGCTGTTTGAGTGCTTCGTCTCCGAAGATCACCAGGGGGAACGTTCCGATCCCGATGTGGGCGCCGAGCGAGGTCGAAAACGAGAGATTTCGCGCCAGTTCGGCGGCGACGAGCATGCCGGTGCGCAGATCGAGTTCGACGCCTCCGAAGCGTTCGGGAATG
>JBDGRG010000345.1:16266-33815 GCA_042218355.1 Bradymonadaceae bacterium | reverse complement strand
GAGCGTAGCGAGGCCGGAATTGCTCAATGGCCAGGCCGACCGTAGGGAGGCCCATTGCCGCAGAGTGCTCAGAGAGCTCAGAGGGGAAAACCGGAGGCGTGAGACGAAATGGGATCGACCTCGCCGGGTTGGGAACGACTACGTGGGATCGAGCGGTGGGTGGTTGTACGGTCGTGCGATTGTCTGGTCGTGCGGTCGTGGGCCCAATGGCTCAATCGCCGAGGCCGAGCGTAGCGAGGCCGGAATTGCTCAATGGCCAGGCCGACCGTAGGGAGGCCCATCGCCGCAGAGGGAACCGCTCGATAGTTTTTGTTGAAAGCAGACGCGCCAGACCGCACATTGGGGCCGTAATGTCGGACACTTCGGGCGGCAGGAGGTAAGCGATGGCGAACGGACACGGTTCCGGTGGCGAGCCAGGGGGAGGCTACGAGGGCGATCCCGTTTCCGGGGGGAACATGGGAGGGTCGTCGGAGTCTGGATGGGCGATCGACGAGGGATGGAGCGGCGGCGTCGAGATCGGCGAGGCCGTCGACCAGGTCAAACACGTCTGGTCGGCGATTCAGGGCGACGTGTTGAACGCGGTCATCGCGGTCGCGGCTGCGACGTTCGTCCTCCAGGCGATTCAGGCGACTTTGAACATGGTCGCCCAGCTGTCGGGTATGGGGCTGCTCTCGTTTCTCGCCAGTCCGATCTTCATGGTCGGCAGCGCCGTCGTCGGCGCGGCCGTCACTGCATTGTTTGCCCCGATCCGGGCGGCGGTGATCGACGGCTGGAAACCGGCGGACATCAACGAGGTATTCGGACGCGTCTCGGCCCGCTGGGTGCGCGGGCTCATCGCGAATTTGTTGCTGGGGGTCGTCGTCGCTGTCGGGACGTTGTGCTGCATCGTTCCTGGCCTCGTCATGGGGTTCTTTTTCGGTGGTGTGCCGTATCTCGCGGTGACGACCTCGATGCGGATCGGTGAGTTGTTCGAGCGGTCGTTCGCACTGACCAAACGCCACTGGCAGGCGGTCTTGTTCGCGGTTGCGGCGGGGATCGCCGGAATGCTCCTCTTCGTCGGTGTGGGCATGATTCTCGGGTTCGCGGCGGCTGCAGTCGGACAGGGGGCGGTTACGACCGGCGTCTCCGGAATCGTCTCGGGGCTGGCATCGGGTCTGATGACCATTTTCTTCTTGGTCATCGGGGCCGGCGTCTGGACGGCCATCGACGCCCGCGAATCGGATCTTGGGGACGTCCCGGAGGCCCAGGGGCCCGGTGGAGCCGGCCAGATCGATTCGTCGGCTGCGGGTGGGCAGTCGAGCGGAGGGGTCGAGTCGAGCGGCACCGAGTGGTGAGACCCCGCGACAGATGTTCGACGCACTCGCCGCCGACATCCTCCAGTATCTGCCGACGCGTCTGGTCAGTCGGCTCGTCGGGCGCGCGGCCCGGGTGGAGCTTCCGGATCCGTTGCAGTCCTCGGTCAATCGGACGTTCGCCCGTCTGGCGGGGGTCGACGTCGACGAGGCACGGCGCGCGCCCGGCGACTACGATTCGCTGCAGGCCTTCTTCACACGACGCCTCTGCGAGGGAGCCAGGCCGGTCGACCGAACGCCCGGTGCGATCGTCTCACCGGTCGACGGCCGCCTGGGGGCGCACGGTGAGATCGGCGACGGGACGCTCGTCCAGGCCAAGGGGCGCCGGTACGAACTGTACGAGCTGCTCGACAGCCGCCCGGATGCGTCGGTCTTCGAGGGCGGGTCCTACCTGACACTGTACCTCTCGCCGGGTCACTACCACCGCATTCATTCGCCGGTCGCGGGGCGGGTCGAGCGTCTCAGCTACGTGCCGGGTCGCCTGTTGCCCGTCAACGACATCGGGTTGCAGCACGTCGACCGGCTGTTCGCCGTCAACGAGCGGTTGATCACGTTTCTGTCGGCGCGGGAGGGCCGGCGGGTGGCGGTCGTCAAGGTCGGTGCGACGTGCGTGGGGCGGATCGCTGTAACCTTCGACGACCTCGAGGGGAATCGCGCCTTCGCCCGCCGGACGTCGGTCCGGTACGACGATCGACCGGCCCTGGAGGTCGGTGATGAACTCGGCGTCTTCAATCTCGGGTCGACCGTGGTGCTGCTGTGCGAGGGCGGGGACGTCGCATTTGCCGAGGACCTCGAGTCGGGGGACGAGGTCCGGTACGGCCAGCGCCTCGGCCGCCTCGGCGGCCGGGATTGAGGCCTCCCCGCGTGCTTGTGACGGATTTGGGGCTGCGATACACTCCGGCTCCGAGCTTCTCCGGCGTGACGCCCGTGTTCCGAATGCGTAGATCACGCCCGCCAACCGGCCCTCGACGCCGAACGGATCTTCTCAGGTGGCTGGCCCGACCGACGACTCGACCGATACGACCGACGGGGGCGAGACCGACGGCGAGGACACTCTCGAGTTGACCGACGAGGTTCGGTCGATGGAGCCTCAGGAGAGTGACCGCAGCGACGTCCGATCGACGCAGAAGATGGAGGCGGTCGCGCCCGACGATCTCGACGACGAGCCCGGCGACGAGAGCGGTGACGATGCGCCCTCGGCCGCGGTCGTGACGCCGCGCGGCGGGACCGACACGGTCGCCGACGCGGAGGACTCGGACGAGTCGCAGACCGAGGAGGATCCCGAGCAGGCGCGGCACGAGCGCGTCCTCAAGACGATCCAGATGAAGGCCGTCGACCGCTCGATGATCGAGCGCGAGGGTCAGGTCCGCCAGCTCGAGGGGACCTTGCCGCTGCTGAGCAACCGGTTCGCCCCCGACCTCGTCGTCTCCTCGCCGGAGATGCTGGTTCGCAACTGGACCGACGAGGTTCCGGGAGAGGACGCAGCGGCGGGCGAGCAGGTGGCCGACGAGCAGGACGTCGCCCACGGACTCGCCGAGAAAGGCGAGCGCGAGACGATCGACGTCGGCCCGGCCGAGCCCGACGAGAACTCGCCCGACGATGCGGAGGAACCGGCGGCAGCCGATGCGGCCGGTGAAGCCGCGGGCGGGTCGCCCGACACCCCCACCGAGCCGCCCGACCAGTGGTCGCCGCCCGACTCCGGTTCGGAGGAGACCGTCGACAGCTCCGAGGGACGCGTCGAGCGGCCGAGTCCCGCTGCGCCCCAGACCCCCCCTGACCAGGCGGGCCCGCCGGACGAGGCCCCCACCGCTTCGCCGGGCGACAGCGGGGGGACCGCGACCGTCGAGTCGGATCGGCGCCCTCCCGAAGCGGACGAACCCCCGCCCAAACCGGAGGGTGAACCGCCGCGCGAGGAGTCGCCGACAGGCAGACAGGCCGTCGAACCGGGGGAGGGACCGGGTGAAGAACCCCCCGAGATCGAGCCCGAGGAGGAGCCGGCCGAGGAACCCCCGGAGGTCGTCCCCGAGGAGATTGCCGAAGCGGAGGACGAGCGGGCGGGGCTGGGCGGGACCTGGATCGAGGAGGCATTCGGCGAGGAGTATCTGATGACGCTCCCGTCGAGTGTCCACCAGAAGACCCAGCGCGAAGCCGACTTCATCGAGAAGATGTTGTCGCTGCAGCAGGGGGACCAGATCCTCGATCTGGCCTGTGGCTACGGCCGCCACACGGTGGAGTTGGCCGAGCGGGGATACGACATCGCCGGGTTCGATCTCTCGCAGCCGTTGCTGGAGAAGGCGCTGGCAGAAGCCAAGCGGCGGTCGCTGGAGATCAACTTTTTCCTGGGCGACATGCGCGGATTGACGTTCGCCGACGAGTTCGACGCCTGCTTCTGCTGGCAGACCTCGTTCGGCTACTACCCGGATCGGACGAATCTCGAGATCCTCGCGCGGATCAACCGGTCGCTCCGAACCGGCGGCCGGTTCTTGCTCGACGTGATGAATCGGGACTTCGTCGTCCACGACATGCCCCACCGGCGCTGGTGGGAGGGGACCGGGTGCGTGTTCCTCGAGGAGGGGGAATTCGACGACGAGAAGAGTGTCCTCCACCTGAATCGGAAGTTCGTGCTCGACGAACGCGAGCTCGAGCACGACTACTACATTCGGCTGTACAGCCGTCACGAACTCGCCGAGCTGCTCGATCGCGCCGGATTCCGCGTCCACGACGTGACCGGGGATCTGGCCCATCCGGGCTACTTCCTCGGCGCCGAGAGCCAGCGGCTGATCATCCGCGCCGAAAAGGTGACGTCGGTCCTCGATTGAGCACCCTCATCCTTCTGCCTTCATCCTTCTGCCTTCTCACTTCCCGGGTTTGACGGGCTCGTCGCCGACCTTCTGCAGCGTCAAGAGACCATTCTTGCTGGCGACGAACCCGCCCGACAGCTTCTCGTACGTCCCCTCGAACGTGTAGGTCTTCCCCTCCTCGACCCCGGCGCGGTCGAGGAAATCGTGTGGAAAGCCGACGACCATCAGTCGGGTGCGGGCGTCCTTGCTGTCGCGGATGAAGAGGTGCGGTTTGGGGCAGTTCTCGGACTCGGCGGGATCGCAGTCTTTCGAGATACTGCTGACCACCCCGCGGACTCGAATCGTCGAGCCGAGATGCTCGTGTCGGTTCAGGACGAGCCCGCGCACCCGGAAGGTCCCGTCGGGATGCTTCTCCTGAACTTCGAACGCCGATGTTGGTGGGGGGTCGGGCAGCTCGACCTTCGCGGGGGCACGCGCTTCGCTGCCCTTCTCGTTGTTGCTCGGTCCCTCGTCATCCGAGGAGCCGCGGTTGCAGGCCCCGACGGTGAAGACGACCACCAGAGCGGTGAAAAGGGCGGGCGAAGGCAACCAGCGGCGGTTCATCGGTTCGTCGGCTCCGGGGGGATCAACTTCGCGCGGGCTCGGCGGTCAACTGCTCGCCGTCCAGCGAGTGGCCGTCGAGGGTGTTGATGACGTCGTAGAAGTAGTCCTCGCGGACCTCGATGAAACTGTAGTGGTCCTTGACGACGATGTCACCGAAATCCTCGCGGCCCATCCCCGAGATGTGGCAGAGCGTCTCGAGCAGATCCTCCGGGCCGTCGAACTGGTCGTCGCCGGCGTCCATGTACATCTTCGACATCGAGAAGTCGCCCTGCTCGTCGTCCGGAAGCATGTCGAGCCCCTCGGCGATCGGATCGACGTACTCCGGTTCGGGGTCGGCCGGCGGTGCGGTCGGTGCGGACGGGGCGGGTTCCTGGTGAACCTCCGGTTCGTTCGGTTCGGTCCCCGACGGTTCCGGGGCCGATTGGGACGGCTCGGCCGGCTCCGGCTCGGCCGACGGAGCGGGTTCCGGGGAGGCGGTGGACTCGGAGGTGGGAGCCGGGATCTGTTCCTCCCCCGGCGTGGCGTCGACCCAGGATCGAAGCCGATCGTCGGAGAGAACCCGGTCGGCCAGCGCCATCAGGCGGGCGACGTACTGCTCGGGTTCGTTGACGTCCGCTTCGCCCGACAACAGTCGCTCGGCCATGCCCAGCTTCGCCCCCGGTGCCAGCGTCTCGAGGTCGGCCAGTCTGTTGGCCAGCTGGAGGACGGCGTCCGATTCCCGGACCTCGACGACGTCTTCGGTCGAGGGCAGCGACTCCTCCTGCAGGTCGAAACCGTACTGCGTGCGAAGTTCGAGTAGCCGGCCGATCTCGTCGGGGGACATCAGACAGAGGGAGGTCCCTTCGCGGCCGATCCGCCCGAGGGCGTCCGTGCGATCGACGTAGACGTCGGGTTTCGGGAGCCGGTAGTGCACGATGGTCGAGACGTCGGCCAGCGACAGGTCCTCGACGCCCGAGTCGGTGGCGACCGCGATGGGCAGCGATCCGTCGACGAGCTCGTCGAGCGTCTCCCGCCGCTTCTCGACCGGGTCGGACGCGGTCAGTTCGCCGATCTCGAAGCCCCAGTCGTCTAGGAAATCGACGAGCGTGGAGGCGGTCTTCGCGTTTTCAGCGAACAGGACGGCGGCCTGCGGATTCGTGTACTCGAGCAGGCGGGCGAGGTTCTGCCGGCGGCGCGGCCCGCGCGTCCGATAGTAGACGTGTTCGGCGTTCTGAGCCGAAAACGAGGTCTCACTGAACCCGACGAACTCGGGAGAATAGGTCAGCCGCCGAGCCACCTCGAGCAGGCGTTCGCCGACGATTTGCGTGAAGACGACGGTCTGCGGATCCTCCGGGAGGTGGTCGGCCAGTTCCTCGAGTTCGTCTCGCAGCTCCGACTCGATGATCTCGTCGACTCCAACCAGGGCTGCGACCTGGACGTCGGCGACCTCGAGCTCGTCGCGCTCGGCGAGTCCGACCAGCCGGTCGACCGGTGCCACGAGGATCAGTGCGTCGTGCGCCCGGTCGAGCTCCCGGTCGAAGTCGTCGCCCTGACCCAGAACGGCGACGTCGGGCGAGGAGGGAGCATCGAGTGCGTCGATGGCATCTCCGACCCTCGCGGCCGTGGCCGAATCGGGGGTGGCGACCACGGCCTCGAGGGCGCCGGTCGCGGGTTCGACCCGGCTGATCAGGCCGAGTGCCAGTGCGGCGATCGCCTCGTCGGCGTCGTCGGACTGCACGACGGCGTCCAGCCCGGCCAGCACGGTCGGAACGGTCTCGGCCTGAAGAGCCGTCGGTTCGCCGTCCAGAAGCTCACGGAGATCGGACGGGAAGAGAAGCTGCTCGTTGGCGTCGTCGGTTCGTCGCATGGGTTGCGTGGGGCTTGAAGGGTCGGGTCTCGCGAGTCACCGGGTCGATAGCAGAGATCGCCGCTGCACAAAACAGGTGACGTGCTGCGAGTCACATTCGCCGGCGCCGGCGGGGAGGGCGGGACCGGCTTCGATGTTACTCGGAGGCCGACTCGTCGGGATCGGTGGCTTCCCGGCGGATGCGTCGCAGGGATCGGGCCGTCTTCTGGTCGAGGTCGTTCAGCAGTGACTTCTCTTCGCCGTCGAGGTCGCCCACGGGTGTGGACGGAGACGACTCGAACTCCCGGGCGTCATTCCGTTCGTCGGTCGTATCGCCGGCCCTCGGATCGTGAACGAGCTGGACGTCGAATGTCCCCGGAACGGCGGCGTCGAGCCGGCGTTCGACGCGATCTCGCTCCGATCGGAGTTGGTCCAGCCACCGTTCGGAGTCGACACCGACGACCAGCGCGTCCCCCCGCCACTCCGTCGGCCGGGTGTGACGGGCGAGGGCGTCGCCCGTCAGCTCCTCCCATGCGCCGGCGAGTACGTCGATCGGAAGCCGGTCGTAGTCGGACTGCTCGAGTTGGTCGGCCAGGATCTCTTCGAACAGCGAGGTCATCGCGACGGTGGTCCGGAGGAGGGGCCGGGCTCATCGGTCGTCGTTCCGGTGGTCGGCCGCGTCGAGTGTGACGCGTGGGCGGGCGCGACTCAAGGGGAGTTTGGGCGGACGAGAGGACCGACTGAATTGGCGCGGTCGATGCGGTTGAAACACCGGGCCGCGTGTCGTATGCACCGAGTTCGCTCTGCTGGCGCACCCGGCTGCGTCTCCGGTCCGGGGCGCGACGTCATTACTTTCGCTCGAGACGGGAGGTCACCGTGCCGAAAATGAAGACCCGCAAAGCGGCCGCTGCGCGCTTCAAGAAGTCGTCCTCCGGGAAGGTCAAACACCGGAAGGCGTGCCGAAACCACCTGCTGACCAAGAAGCAGAAGAAGCGCAAGCGGCAGCTGAAGAAGGACGGTTATCTGGAGAAAGAGGACGCCAAGCGCGTCGACGAGCTTCTGCCCTACGACTGACGGCCGCGTCGGGGGGCGTCGGATCGACCGCGTCGGACGGTCCTGCGGACCGGATCGACGGGGCGGTCGACGTTCGATTGTCGACGGCCGTCGACGACCAGCGACTCTGATCTGCGATCGAGGTAGACGATGCCACGCGTGACGAGAGGACCCGAGACACGGAAGCGCCGCAAGAAGATTCTCAAGGAGGCCAAGGGCTACTACGGGGGACGCCACCGGTACTTCAAGAACGCCAAGGAGACGGTCCACCGGGCCTGGCAGTATCAGTACCGGGATCGTCGCCAGAAAAAGCGCGACTTCCGGCGGCTCTGGATCACCCGGATCAACGCCGCGGCTCGAGAACACGGCGTCTCCTACAGCAAACTGATGGGCGGGTTGTCGAACGCGGGGATCGAGCTGAACCGCAAGATGCTCGCCGAGATGGCGATCTTCGATCCGGAGGCGTTCGAGCAGGTCGTCGAGGCCGCGCGCGACGAGATCTAGAGGATGTCGCGGCGGTCGGCCGCCCCCGTCGTTTCGGTTCGTCCGGCGGATCCACTCTCCCTCGACCGGCCATCCAGCCGGCTCTCTCGCACGGATCGGCCATGTCCGAATCCCAGTCGATCGACGTCGACGAGTTCCGCGAACGGCTCGACCGGCTCCGCGAGGAGGCGGTCGACGCCATCGCCGAGGCGTCGTCCGAAGACGAGGCGATCAAGGCGAAAAACGCGTATCTGGGTCGAGAGGGGGAAGTTCAGGAGCTGATGGGGGCGATCGGTGATCTCCCGGACGACCAGCGCCCCGAGGCCGGCCGGGCCGCCAACACCTGCAAGGGGGCGATCGAGGATCGGTACGAGCAGCGTCTCGACGAGCTCGAGCGAAAGAAGCTCGAGGAGCGGATCGAACGGGAGGCTGTCGACGTCACGCTGCCGGCGCGCACACCGGTTCGCCACGGGGGCCATCCGATCGTCGAGACGCTGGATCGGCTGGTCGACATCTTCGTCGAGATCGGCTTCGAAGTCGCGACCGGCCCCGAGGTCGAGACCGACTTCTACAATTTCGAGGCACTGAACTTCCCCGAGGATCATCCCGCTCGGGACATGCAGGATACCTTCAAGATGGCCGACGGCCGTCTGCTGCGTACGCACACCTCGCCGGTGCAGATCCGGACGATGGAGGCGTACGAGCCGCCGATTCGAATCGTCTCTCCGGGGCGGGTCTTCCGCTGCGACGCCGATCTGACGCACAGCCCGACCTTCCACCAGCTCGAGGGGCTTCTGATCGACCGCGACGTCACCCTGACCGACCTCAAGGGAACGCTGCGGTACTTCGCCGAGGAGACCTTCGGCCGCGAGACCGACGTCCGCTTCCGTCCCAGCTACTTTCCGTTCACGGAACCGAGCGCGGAGCTGGATATCGACTGCGTCTTCTGCGGCGGTTCGGGATGCCGGGTCTGCGGCGACTCCGGATGGCTGGAGATCCTCGGGGCCGGGATGGTCGATCCGCACGTCCTCGAGGCCGTCGACTTCGATCCCGACGTGTACTCCGGATACGCCTTCGGCCTGGGGGTCGAACGGGTCGCCATGCTGAACCACGACATCGACGACATCCGGTATCTGTTCGAGAACGATCTGCGGTTCCTCGAGCAGTTCTGAGCGAGTGGCGGAGTAGCCGGGTGGTCGAGTAGTCGAGATTTGAAGCCGTTGAGCTGTTGGGCCGTTGAGCCTACGACCGGACGACCACGCGACCGCATCACCTGAACAAGCCCAAAACCGGACGGGCACTATGATCCGCTCGGCGGGGCCTACCCCCGGGATGTGCAGGTCGCCGCAGGTATTTTCTTCGTGCGTTCGCGTCTTCGCGGCCTTTTTTCGGGCTCCGCGCCTTTGAATTGGTGCGGTTTGGGTTTTGTGCCTTTGTGTCTTCGTGCCTTCGTGTCTTCGCGGCCGATGTTTGGCTTCGCGTCTTCGCGGCCTGTTTTCGAGTTCGTGCCTTTGCACCTCCGTGGCTTTCTTCGGACTTCGCGCCTTCGCGTCTTCGTGGCCGATTTTTGGGCTTCGCGTCTTCCTGTTCGTCGGTGGCAATGAAGTCCGAGGCGCGGCGCTGTCTCGAATCTGTGGAGTCGTCACATGAAAATCAGCTGGAATTGGCTGGAGCAGTGGATCGACCTCGGCGGGATCGAGGTCGACGAACTCGGTCACCGTCTGACGATGGCGGGGCTGGAGGTCGAGTCGATCGAACGGATCGGGGCCGGGCACGACGACATCGTCGTCGGTCGCATCACGTCGATCGACGAACATCCCGGCGCCGATCGGCTGGTGATCTGCACCGTCGACGTCGGGGACGGCACCGACCGGCAGATCGCCTGCGGGGCCGAGAACATGGAGGCTGGCGACGCAGTTCCGGTCGCACTGCCGGGGAGTCGGCCGCCGGCGCTGGACTTCGAGGTCGCCGAGCGCGAGCTGATGGGAAAGCTGTCGGAGGGGATGCTCTGCAGTGCCGAGGAGCTCGGTCTGGCACACGAGTCCGACGGGCTGATGATTCTCCCCGAGGGGCTGGTGCTGGGCGGCCCGGTGTTCGACGCCATCGGGATGCGCGACGCGGTCTACGACCTCGACCTGACGCCGAACCGTTCCGACTGCCTCAGCCATCTCGGCGTCGCGCGAGAGGTCTCTGCGCTGTTCGATCGCCCGCTGAGCCAGTCGCGCTGGGCGGATCGTCCGCCGATCTGGGAGGCGACCGGGGCGGAGACCAGTGCGCTCGAGGCCGCGCGGCTTCGCGTCGCGGACCGGGAGGGGTGTCCGCGGTATGCCTTCGGTGTGCTCGAGGACGTCCGGG
This sequence comes from Bradymonadaceae bacterium, assembly GCA_042218355.1. Classification (GTDB taxonomy): domain Bacteria; phylum Myxococcota_A; class Bradymonadia; order Bradymonadales; family Bradymonadaceae; genus CAJXPB01. The sequence goes on along the minus strand of JBDGRG010000345.1, from coordinate 23,343 downwards.
TCGGTTCGAGCCCGCTCTGGCTGAAGAAGCGCCTCTGGTCGGTCGGCATGCGCTCGGTCAACAACATCGTCGACGTCACCAACTTCGTGTTGATGGACGTCGGTCAGCCGCTGCACGCGTTCGACCTCGACCGCGTCGACGGGAGCACCATCGTCGTCCGCCGGGCGAGGAGGGGCGAGGAGTTGCCGGCGATCGACGGGGAAACCTACGAGCTGGCCTCGGACGACCTCGTGATCGCCGATCGCAGCGAGCCGATCGCACTGGCGGGAGTCATCGGCGGCGAGGAGACCGAGGTCACCGAATCGACCGACCGAGTGCTTCTGGAGTGCGCATTCTTCCAGCCCGAGACCGTCCGGCGCAGCAGTAAGCGCCACGATCTGCACACCGAGTCGAGCCATCGCTTCGAGCGGCGGATCGATCCCTCCGGGGTCGAGCCGTTCCTCGACCGTGCGCTCCGCACCCTCGAGCGGGTGCCGACCCACGTCGACTCCGGCGAGCCGGCGACGGTGCTGAAGGATCGGATGGTCGACTCGGCCGACGACGACGTGGGCGAGCCCTGGATCGTCGGTCTGGATGCCGATCGGCCCGCCGAGTTGCTCGGGGTCGAGATCGAACCGACGGAGATCGAGGATGCGTTCGATCGGCTCGGCATCGATTGGGACCGGGCCGGGGATAGCGCGTACCGGGCGACGATTCCCCCCCACCGCGGCGATCTCCGGCGGGAGGCCGACCTGACCGAGGAGATCGGCCGCCTGTACGGTTACGACGAACTCCCGGAGACGCTGCCCGAGGGCGAGATGGGGTTCCGCCACCGGCGTCGTCCCGGGGCGGAACGGGGCGAGACGCTCTCCAGTCGCCCCGAACGGCGGCGCCGACGGGCGATCCGCCAGCGCCTGCTCGACCTGGGGCTGTTCGAGGTGGTCAATCACAGTTTTATGTCCGCCGGAGCGCTCGATCTGCTGCGCATCCCGGAGGACGATCCCCGACGGGATGCCGCCGAGGTCGCCAATCCGATCCGGGCCGAGGAGCGGTATCTGAGGACGACACTGTTACCGTCGCTGATCGACAATCTGGTGCACAACCGCTCGCAGAAGCGCCGGGACGTCGCACTCTTCGAAGTCGGCCGCCGCTACTTCGCTTCGCGCGTTCCCGACGAGCGGCAGACCGTCGGACTCCTGTTGGCCGGACGGGCCAGCGAACACTGGAGCGGCGACCGCGACTGGGACTTCTTCGACCTGAAGGGCATCGTCGAATCGGTCCTCCGCGGGGCCGAGCTCGAGTCCGGCCGGTGGCGCGAACCGGCGACCGAACGGCCGTGGCTGCACCCCGGCGTACAGGCGGTTCTCGCGGAGGGCGACGAGACCATCGTCGAGGCGGGCCGGTTGCATCCGGAGATCGTCGGCGAACTCGAGCTGGAGGGGCCGGTGTTGGTCGGGGAGATCGACCTCGACGGGCTCCTCGACCGGCCGGAGGCGGTCGCCCGGCACGAGCCGTTCAGCTCCCAGCCGCCGATCGAGCGCGATGTCGCGCTGGTCGTCGATCGCGACACGGCTTTCAGCGCGGTACGAGAGGCGATCGAGGATTACCGCGACCACGACCGCGATTTCGACCGCCTGGTCGAGGCAATCGAGCTGTTCGACGTCTACGAGGGAGACCAGGTCCCCGACGACTGCCGAAGTCTCGCATTCTCGGTGACGTATCGCGCCGAAGACCGGACGCTCGAGGACGACGACGTCCGCCCGCTGGACGATGGACTGGTCGACTGGCTGCAGTCGAAGCTCGGGGTCGAGCGGCGGGGGTGAGCGGTCGCTTGCAGACTGATCGGCGGCTTCCTACATTCGGTGGGGCGCGGCGGGTGCGTGCCTCCGCGAGGCCGGCCCGTCCGCCGAGGAGTTCCCCGTTCGACTGGGGGTGAGCCAGACACACGCCGCGACACCAGCTCGAGGAGTCGATCGATGTCGTCCGAGGGCGATGAGAACGATACGCTGACGAAGTCGAACATCGTCGACGCCGTCTACGACCGCGTCGACGCGACCAAACGCGAGACGGCGGACTACGTCGACGCCGTCATCGAGACGATCAAAGAGACGGCCGAAGGGGGCGACGACGTCAAAATCAGTACGTTCGGGAAATTCGTGGTCCGCCACAAGGACGAACGCATCGGCCGCAACCCGAAGACCGGCGTCGAGATCACGATTCCCGAGCGCAAAGTCGTCCGCTTCAAGGTAAGCGAAGTCTTCAAGGACGAGCTCAACGGCGAACGCGAGTTCGACGGTTTTTGAGCGCCACGACCGCATCACCTCCCAACGGTTTCCGACACCTTCCGCGTACCCGTGAACGACCTCGAGCTCCCCGAATTGACGTCCTTTGAACTCCCCGACAAGACCTTCAAGATCGGCGAGGTCGCCAAGCTGCTGGGGCTCGAGACGCACACGCTCCGGTACTGGGAGGAGCAGTTCGAGATGCTGGACCCGCCGAAGACGGACACCGGCCAGCGGACGTACCGGCGGTCGGACATCGAGGTCCTGTCGGCGATCCAGCGTCTTCTGCACGAGGAGAAGTTCAACACCGAGGGGGCCCGCCGGCAACTCCGGCTCGCCCGGGCGGGGGAGCCCTGTTACCTGCGGGACGTCATGGGCGAGGGCCCCGAGGAGTTTGACGAGGACGGGCGGATCCAGAAGCTCCGCGAGGCCCGCGACCGTCTGCGCGAGCGCGTCGACGAGCTGGAGTCGACCGCCGAGCAGGCTCGCCAGGAGCGCGACGAAGCGATCGACCGGCGCGACCAGCTCGTCGAGGAGCGCGACGAGGCTCGTGAACAGTATCGGACGGCGGTCGACGAGCGCGACGCACTGGCCGAACGCGTGCGGGAGCTCGAGGAGGCGCTCGAGTCGGCCAGAGCTGCCGAGGACGAGGAGAGCGAGGCGGTCGAGAAGTGGCGAAATGCCGCGCGCCGGCTCCAGAACGAGGTCGAGTCCCTGGAGGACGACCTCGAGGAAGCCCGGTCGACCAACGAACGGCTCGCCCGGGAGCGCGACCGCGCGGCCGACCAGGGCGCGGCCGAGCAGGAGGTCGTCGATGCTCTCCAGCGCGAGATTCAGCAGCTCCAGCAGCTGGCGCGCAGCAAGTGATCCGCAGCCTCTTCCCCCACGACCGACGAAGCCGATCGGTCCCGGCGGCCCCCTTCTGGGCCGAGCTCCCCCGAAAGCACGATTGATGCGAGGTCTTTTCACCCCGGTCTGATCCGAGGATCGGGATGTCTGTCGGATACGCCGCCGAGTCCCGGGGGGATCGTTTCGGAGGGCGCCCCCCCGCGGACGTCGTCGAACCCCGTCGCGGGCCGGCGGAGGGTCTGATCGGACATCGCGCGAATCGTCGCCGCCCGCCGAGAGCGGCGTCGACCGCGCTTCCAGCGCTCTGACTCGACTGCCCGCTCAGAGCTGCAAGCTCGGGCGACGCTTCGTTCGGCGCGCGCTGGAGCGTTCATCGCACGGAGTTGGAACCCCCTCCCTCCGGGACGACCAGCTGCCAACCGCGCCGTCGAGCGCAGTCCGCCCCCACTCCCGCTCTCCAGCTTCAGATACAGGCCCCCACATGTGGCCCTCCGGCGCGCCCGTGCGCGCGCCACCCAGCCGATGCCGGCCAAGGGGGTCCACGCGACCCGGTGTCTCACGAGCCGCGGGTGGCGGCGTCCCCCGCCCCTGTAGTGGAAAGAGCCGCTTCAACCGCGCGAGTGCGGCCGGACGCCGAGACAACCCCCTCCATGTCTGTGATCGTGGTTTGGGCGCCGAGCGTTGCGTCGAATTCGAACTCCCAGATTCACCACCGGGCGTCACCGGTCGGGCAGGGTCGATGGTGCTCTGTCGGTCGGCGGCTGCGTCTGTTCGGCTCGTGCTCTCCCGCGTTGGTCGGTGATTGACACGGACGAGAGACGGCCTGTGAACGCATCTTGCAAGGAATCATGGGGTGCACGGTGGACGGCCGGCGGCCGTTCCGACCCGCCGCCCCGTCCCGAGGGTCGCTCGGTCGACTGGCAGCGGCGCCTCGGACGGAGGACGGCGGGAAGGTGGGCGTGCCGGAGAGCGCGAGCGGGCGAGCGCGGTGTGCGACATCTTTTCATCGGTCTGACAAATTTGTCAGACCCGCCGCGGCGCTCCTCGCAGCCAACAGACCCCGACCAGCGGAGGACGAACCGATGCGTACCAAGTCGAAGCCGACGTCCGGTGACCAGCCCGATGGAGAGACGGTTCGGATGGAGAGCAAAGCGGAGCCGTCGGCCAGCGACGAGCAGGTGAACGGGGCAGAGGACGGTGAGCCGTTCGAGGAGAAGTGCGACCTCATCGACGAGCGCAAAGCGCGGCGACGTGCGAGTCGCCTGCAGGGCGACAGTGGCTATCGCGGGCGGGATCTCGATGCCGTCGAGATGTATCTGCACGGCATCGGCGAGGTCGATCTGCTCGAACGCAGCGGCGAGGTCGAGGTCTCGAAGGAGATCGAACACGGCCGGGAGCTGATTTTCGATACGCTCGTCCGGACGCGCGCGGCGATCGAGAAGGTGCTCGAAGTTCCCCAGCGGCTGGAGATGGGGACGGCACGTGCGCGCCGGGTGTTCGACGAGTACAAGCCCAGCGGCTCGGACAGCGACCGGCCGGTCGCGCCCGAGGTGCTCGAACGTTTCGAGCGGGTCGAGAAACACCACGACCGCGTACTCGACCTGCGCGAGAAATTGAGCGAGTGCCGACTCGATGACGCCGCCGAGGATCTCGAAGTGAAGCTCGAGGCGGCGATCGAGGCGCGTGCCGAGGCGGTGCGCGGCTGCAAGCTCTCCCAGCGATTTTACGACGACGTCGTCGATTACTTCGTCGAGGCGCACGCGAATGTCGAGGAGTGTCGGCGCCGGCTCGAGGAGTTCTGTGAGGAGGCGGCGGCCGATACCGAGCAGCTTCTGGAGTTCGCGTACGACGCCGTGGCCGGCGAGGACGTCGACGAGGAGACGGTCGACCTGGACCGACACCAGCTGTGTATCCTCGAAACCCGGGTTCGGTCGGCGACGACCGTCGTCGACGAGGTCGAGAACGAACTGGAGATGTCGGTCGACGAACTCGACGAAGTCGTCGAGCAGCTGCGCGAGGGCGAACGTCGGACCGAACGCGGCAAGGCGGAGATGATCCGGGCGAACCTCCGCCTGGTCGTCTCGATCGCCAAGCGGTACACGAATCGCGGCCTGAGCTTTCTGGACCTGATTCAAGAGGGCAATGTCGGGTTGATGCGGGCCGTCGAGAAGTTCGAGTACGAGCGCGGGCACAAGTTCTCGACCTACGCGACCTGGTGGATCCGACAGGCCATCACGCGAGCCATCGCGGACCAGTCGCGCACTGTCCGAGTCCCCGTCCACCTGACCGAGAAGATCAATCGCATCAAGCGGACGGAGGGCGAACTCGAACAGGAGCTGGGTCGGGAGCCGACGGTCGAGGAGATCGCCGACCGGCTGGAGATCGACGCCGAGGACGTCCGTAAGGCCCGGCGGATCTCCAAAAAGCGGGTGAGTCTGGATGCCCCCGTCGGCGAGGAGGGCGATTCGGATCTGGGCGACTTCATCGAGGACGACGACGCCCCGAATCCGGCCGAGGGCGCGGTCCGCGAGGATCTCCGCGAGAAGACCGAACAGGCGCTCGCCACGCTGACCCCTCGCGAGGAGAAGATCGTCCGGATGCGATTCGGCATCGGCGAGGAGACCGACCACACGCTCGAAGAGGTCGGCCGTGACTTCGATCTGACCCGCGAACGCATTCGACAGATCGAGGCGAAGGCCCTCGACAAACTTCGCGAGAACGGACTCGCCGAAGCGCTGCGCGACTTTCACTGAACGACGATCAGAGCTCCCGGACACCGGGGTCCATGCGGGTTGGAGTCAGTGATACCTTGGCCATCCTGGCCACCGCCGATGTCAATGGGCTCCGAGCCCGACGCACCGATACGTCGCGTCCCCCGGTTTCATGCTCGATCTATCCCACTGGGTCCTTCCGCCTCGATTTTTTGACACGCCCGGGGGTTGCGGCACGATGAGCCGTGCCGTCGCAGGGACGCGACGGCCTCGCCTCGCACGCGACGCCTGCCAGGGAGGGCCCGATGTCCGACCGTGTACGCGCGAACGACGCGGACCACCGCTCCGATCCGGACTCGACACTCCGCTACGGCGACCGGCTCGGACGCTACGTCGTCACCGGCTTCGCCGGCCGCGGAACCACCAGTTACGTCTATCGGGCTCGCCGCGAACACTCGTTCGAGCCACTGGCGATCAAGGTCCTGCACCCCCATCTGGTCGTCGATCCGGCCAAACGGCGGCAGTTCTACCGCGAGGCCCGGCTGATGCTTCGCATGGACCATCCGAACGTGGTGCAGTTCCACGAGATCCTCGAGGTCGAGGGCAAGGTCGGATTCGTGATGGACTATATCGACGGCGTGACCCTGTCGACGTGGGTCTCCCGGCAACAGACCACCGTCGATCAACAAACGGTCGTCGGGTTGTTCGTCGACATTCTCCGCGGGGTGGCGCACGCCCACCGAAACGGGGTGATCCATCGGGATCTGAAGCCCTCGAACATCATGATCACCGAAGGGGAGCACGGGCTCAGAGCCGAGATCATCGATTTCGGGGTCGGCCGGGCGCGCGACGAGGGACCGACCGACCGCGACCGGGAGAAGATCGTCGGAACGCCCGCCTACATCTCGCCCGAGGAGGTCCGCGACCCCGAGGACGTCTGTGCGTCGAGCGACCTGTACAGCCTGGGTGTGATGATGTTCGAGACCGCCTGCGGACGCCGGCCGTTTTCGGACGGCTCCTCCCGCGAGCTGCTCGCCGCCCACGTCTCCGAATCCCCCCCGCCTCCCCGGTCGCTGAACCCCGAGCTGTCGGACCACCTCGAGGAGATCATCCTCAAGACGCTGGAGAAACGCCCCGAGTCGCGATTCCGGTCGGCCGACGAGATGATCGACGCGCTGGAGGAGACGCTGCGTCGATCGGCCGAGGGGCGAACCCGCGGGCCGTCGGTCGAGGATCACATCGCGACGCGCGAATGG
>JBDGRG010000345.1:13751-16256 GCA_042218355.1 Bradymonadaceae bacterium | reverse complement strand
CGACCTCGCGTCCGCGTTCGACGCCCTCGATGTCGACGTCGAGGGATGCCTCGATGTCGACGTCGAGAGGTAGGCCGCGGACTGACCGACGCGTCGCCGCCCGACGACGATTCCGACGAGGATCTGTCGGCGTACCTGATGGCCTGCCTCCACCTGGCGTTCGTCGTCCTCGCCTCGACCGGTCACACCGGGGGCCCCGATGATCCGCATCACCTCGCCCGCGGCGACGACCTCCCGGGCGGCGGCGGAGTGTAAACTGACTTACGACTTGAAACGGATCGAAACTTGCACTTAAATCCCCACGCAACTCATTCTCGCGTCGAGGACAGTTACGGAGCCTCGCGAATTCGAAGACAACGGAGGACGTCTCGATGAGTGAGCGGAATCTCGGTTCATCTCTCTGGTCCAAACTCGGTGCCGCGGTCTGTCTGACCGGGCTGGTCGCCTTCGGTGTGGCCGGGTGTGGTTCATCCGGCGACTCGGGAGGGTGCAAAGGGGACAAGAAGCTGACGAACTTCGACGGAAAGGAGAAGTGCCGTTCGACCTGCAGTACCGTCAGCGACTGTCCGAACTCGAACGGTTACGAGTGCATCAGTTCGTTCTGCGTCAAGCGTGGGGGCAACGGCGGCCCCGACGGCGGTAACGGCGGTCCGGATGCCGGGCCCGGCGACGACAGTACGATCTTCAACGACGGCGGCGGGGGCGGCAACGACGGCGGGGGCGGCAACGACGGCGGCGGGGGCGGTGACATCACCAGCTGCTCCGCGCTGCTGCAGTGCGTCAACAACTGCGGGCAGGGCAACCAGCAGTGCCAGCAGGATTGCACCAGCCGTGCGACGCCCGAGGCTCGAAGCAACCTGCAGGCGCTGGCGTCTTGTCAGCAGAACAAATGCGGGAGCCAGTGCGGACAGGGCGGTGACCAGCAGGCGTGCTCGGACTGCTTGAGCAACAAATGTTCCTCGCAGCTCCAGGCCTGCGGCCTCGGAGGCGGGGGCGGCAATCTCTGCCAGAACGCCGGTCAGGGCAACCTCGACTGTGCGGCCGGTCTGATCTGCGCGTCGTCTTGCGGCCAGGGCGCGGCCGGCTGTCAGCGCCGGGCGATCAACCAAACCACCAAGTCCGCCTGCAGCAAGCTCGACGCCTACGTCACCTGCCAGAACGAGAAGTGCGGGAACGCTCAGGACCCGCAGAAATGCATCGAGCAGAACTGCGCCAGCAAGCGCGATGCCTGTATCGGACCGCCGCCGAAGAGCAAGACGAGTCTCGGCTGCGGCGAGACGTTGCTCTGCGTCTCGGATTGTCCGGAAGACGACCCGAACACGCAGCCGAACGAGGCACGCAAGTGTCAGCAGGGTTGTCTGCAACGGGCCACCACGACTGCTCAGCAGCAACTGCAGACCTACTCGGGCTGCATGCGCCAGAGCTGCAACAATGCGCAGAACCCGGGTGAGTGTCGGCAGAAAAACTGCAATGCGCAGTGGAGAAGCTGCTGGGGCTGTCCGTGAGCTGACAGGGTGACCTGACGCTCGATACCGACCGGCGGAGGTTCCTTGCCTCCGCCGGTTTTTTTTTGAACCGGCCGTGCTCGTGCTCCGTGGTTGGACCGAGCCGCCGATGTCCGCATGATCGCTGGCCCCAACTGTTCTGGCCGCCGGCCGGATCTCGACTTTCGCAATGGATGCGTCGTGATGACTGGGACGAATCGACGAGCTCGTGGTGTTCGTATCGGCGTCGCTGTCTCCCTCGTTGCAGCGCTGTCAGTCGCTGCGCTCGGGTGCGGGGCCGGCTCGAGTTCCGACGAGTGCGCAGAGGGCCGTCGTTCGGTCAGTTTCGGTGACGAGCGGCGGTGTCTGCGTGCCGACCGGGGGTTCCGGAGGGGGGTGTGCCGACGGCGGATGGTGTGTGTCCCCGGAGGACGGAGGCGGGAGCGCATGCCCGCCGAATCGACGACGGACGGTGTTCGGCGGCGAGGAGCGCTGCCGGATCGTCTGTGACACCGCTGCGGACTGTCCGGCACCGGACCGATATCGCTGCCTGCGTTCCGTCTGCGTGCAGAAACGAGACGGCCCCGACGTCGGACCTCGGGTCGATGCCGGTCGATCCGACACGGGGGTCGGCTCGGATACCGGGCGGACCGATGCCGGCGACGGGTTGGACTGTTCGATCGCCGGCGACGGCGAGCTCGGATGCACCGCGGCGCTGGTCTGCACCGCCAGCTGCGCCGAGGACGACGGTGCCTGTCGTCGACGGACGGTTCGCCAGACGGAGAAGAAGGCATGCGAAACGTTCGACTCCTACCGGTCGTGCGTGGCAGACAAGTGCGCGAATGCCGACGATCGGCAGGAATGTACCGAGCGAAACTGCGCCAAAAAAGAGCAGGCGTGCGTCACCTCTCCACCGGAGGGGCGGAAGCCCCTCGACTGCGGTGCGACGTTGCTTTGCGTCTCCGATTGCCGGGGCGACGGGAATCGGAGCAGCGACCAGACCGAGGGCGGCGCGTTCGTC
>JBDGRG010000345.1:10214-13741 GCA_042218355.1 Bradymonadaceae bacterium | reverse complement strand
TGTCAGCGCGATTGTCTCCAGCGGGCGTCGGACCGGGCGCGCCGGCAGATTCGGGCGTACTCGCGCTGCATGCGTTCGAAGTGCAGCGAGGTCGACGACCGCGTGGCCTGTCGGCGCGAGAAGTGCCGCTCGGTCTGGCGCTCGTGCTGGGACTGTCCGACCGCTGACTGAGATACGGGGTCGGAATGACCCCGGTGGGCGCGATTCGTCGGTGCAATTGGCCTTCAGCCAACTGCGCTGGTGCGTAGACCGAGCTTCTAGCTCGTGTCGGGTTGACGGGTCGCCCGCCGTGCTCGCCAGAGCAGGGATGCTCTGGCTACGGGCCAGGAGCGTAGACCGAGCATCCAGCTCGCGTCGATGTCGGGTGCGGCGGCCTTCCAGCCACCGCACCAACAGACGAGACTTCAGCTTGCGTACCCCGCCTCAGTCGAGCAGCGCCCCCACGCCGTCGGGCGGCCCCAGCGCCGTCTGAACAGCTCGGCGGACGTTGTACGCCCGTCGAGCGGGTGTGACCTCGGGGACCCACCATTCGCGCAGCGCCGAGTCGTACCAGACGATCCGCCCCCGCTGCGCATCGACCAGTTTCAGCCGGACGTGAGAGACCAGGCAGGGCGGGGATGGTCGCCCTCGTGCTCTCGGGTGTCGTACGACCTCGGTAGCGGCGGGTCTGCTGATCCGTTCGGACGGTGCTCCGCACCGAGTCTCCGTGTGATAGACGACTTCGCCGAACAGGAGGTATCGCGCCCCGAGCGCGTCCGTGTGCTCGAGCCATCGCAGTCGGGCCCCTCGACGGCGTGCCGACGGCGCCGATGGTGTCTCGAGGAAGTCGTCGAGCGCGGTCTGCAGCGGTCCCCCGTCGGTGAACGGCGCCCACTCGTCGCGTTTCTGCAGCCGATTCCGGACCTCGGAAGGAGGGAGAACCGAGACGGAACGGTCCGAGAACCAGGAGACCGTCTGATCGGATGCCGTCTGGAGCACTCGTGACAGGCGCTCCGACGAGAGCCCGAACGTCGAACGGCTGTAGAAGGGCAGGAGTGCGACTCGACGGAGCGATTCGCGTCGATACGGCCCGCGCACGCCGGGACCGGGAGTGCTCGCACACCCGGCGGTGAGACAGACGAGCAGGACGAGGACACCGGTGAGCCGCCATCCCCGGAGGAATCGGCCGCTCCGAACGGTCACAGGACCGCTTTGAAGAGCTTGAGGACGCCCTGATCCCAGGCGATGCGGTGAGTGACGCCGGTCCCCTCTTCGAGTTCGTCCTTGTGATCGACGTACCACTGGTAGGACCGGATCAGGGCCTCTGCGTTGCTGTATTCGGGCTCCCAGCCGAGCTTCTCGCGGGCCCGCTCGACACTGACGTACGAATCCTTGTCGGCGGTCCCGTACACCCACTCGTACAGCGGCGACAGCCCCATCGCCTCGAACGCGCGAAGCGCCTGCTTGGTCGGCCCCGCAGGGGTCGGCATCGGCTCCGCGCCGGTTCCCGCGTACTCGCAGACGGCGCCGACGTCCTCGAGAACGGTGTCGAAGTCGGTCGCTCCGATGTTGAACGTGTCGTTCGAGCGCGTCGGCGGCAGCGTCGACGCCAGCCAGATCGACTCGGCCAGATCCTCGACCTCCAGTAGCTGATATCGATTGGTGCCGTCGCCGATCACGGGGATCTTCTTCCCGCTCTCGATCCAGTCGTACAGGATCTGGAAGACGCCGAGCCGTTCGGTCCCGATGAACGTCTTGGGCCGGATGATCGGTACCGTCATGCCGCGATCTCGGAACGTCTCACACAGTTCCTCGGCCTCGATCTTCGTCTCGCCGTACGCACCGACGCCCACGAGCGGGTCGTCCTCGTCGATCGGGTGTTTCTCCGGGATGCCGTAGACGGCCGTCGAGGAGATGAAGACGAAGCGCGAGACGTCGTGCCGCTCGGCGGCGGTCAACATCGTCAGCGTCCCGCGGAGGTTGACGTCGTAGATCTCCTCGGGCTCCCACAGGGGCAGCGCCGCCGCCGCGTGGATGACGACGTCGGGTTCGTGCTCGTCGAGCATCTCGTCGACCAGCTCGACGTCGCGGACGTCCCCGTGCACGAATGCGCATCCGTCCGGATACTCCTCGCGCCGGAACGGTTCGATGTCCATCAGAACCAGCTCGTCGGTCTCCTCCTTCTCGGCGAGTTTCTTCGCGACGTGCAGGCCGAGGAAACCGGCTCCGCCGGTGATCAAGAACGTCAGTTCGGATTCAGCGTCGTCGGTGCTCATGGGGCGGTGGGGCCTTCGAGGAGCCGCAATTGCGAACGGCTCGTGCTGGTAGAATACGGCGCGTGAGGTGTCAATGTGCCGGCCATGCCGACCGCGCCTCGTACAGACCGGCGTCGAGTCCAGTGGCTTCACTCGGGAACGCGGAGCTCGGCGGGGCCTGCTTCCACGGGCCGCGCGGGCAATGAGCAAATGAGAAGAGAGCGAAACCTGGAGTGTTCGGACGAATTCCAGTCTGGCCGCCCCAGGTTTGCTCCCCAGCAGCGTTACCGACGGCCGGTGGAGCTCTGACACGTTGACGGGCGGGGTCTCGTCCGCCCGCCGGCTCGACGCGTCCCGGGGGCGGATCGAGTGCAATCGGTCGTCCCGTCGGCGGGTCGCAGGGCGATGTGATCTCGCCGATCACGTTGCCAGCCGAGGACGTAGTTGGTACGTCCGGTCGGCGATCGTGCGTCTCCACGGCGGCAAGGACCGTCAGACTGTATCGATCTTGACGCGGCGCCCGGGCCGGTCGACACTTCGCCCCCAAACGTTTCAGCGGCCTGCGACGAGCGTCGGCGCGTCGGGGCCCCGGGGCGGGGCCGCGCCGTCGCCTCGATCGACGATGCTGATCGTGACCTCGAACCTCTCGGGAGTGATGACGCCGTGATTGTCTGTGACGAATGCGGCCGGGAGAACGAAGACGACTACAAGTTCTGTCTCGGTTGCGGACACGAGCTGTCGGGCGGGGATGGACCGGAGGAGGACGACGAGGGCGAGTCCGAGGAAGTCGCCTGTGCGTACTGTGGCACCCGGCAGCCCGCCAGTTTCAAATTCTGCGGCTCGTGCGGCGAACGCATTCCCGACGAACCGGAGGATCCGTCCGAGGGAAAGCCCGCTCGCAAGACGGAGGAGACGGGCGGGACCGGAGTGCCCGGTGGGGGGGCGGCGGACGACCAGTCGATGCCCTCGCCGGCGCCCGAGCAGGCCGCGGAGCGGGTCGAGGAGGAGGGAACAGCGCAGGCACAACTGGTGGTTATCCAGCCCGATGGAACCGAAGGGGCTGCGATCGAGGTGCGCGGGGACGAGCTCGAGATCGGTCGCGCCAGCCACTTCGAGTCGCTCGCCGACGACCCCTTCCTCTCCCCCCACCACGCGACCCTCGTCCACCGAGACGGCGAATACTGGCTTCGAGACGAAGACAGCGTCAACGGCATCTTCCGGGAAGTTACCGACGCGGTCGAGCTGGGCGACCACGAATTCATCCGACTGGGGCAGGAACTGATCGAATTCGAG
>JBDGRG010000345.1:6097-10204 GCA_042218355.1 Bradymonadaceae bacterium | reverse complement strand
GCGAATCAGGGGGCGTCGCCCTCGACGGCAGTCCCGATCCCGGTTACTGGGGCAAACTGTCGCTGGTCGCCGGGCCCGACTCGACCACCGAGGCGTTTGCGCTGGAGGGCGACGAGGTGACTATCGGTCGCGAGGTCGGCGACATCGTCTTTCCCGAGGACGGTTTCGTCTCCGGGTCGCACGCAGTCATCGAACGCGAGGGAGATACCGTGCGTCTGCGGGATCTCGACAGCAGCAACGGGACCTTCGTGCGCATTCGCGAACGCCATCGGGTCGACGACGGCGAGCGGGTGCTGATGGGGCAGCAGTTGTTCCGGCTGGAGGTCCAGTAGCACTCAGAGTTCGGCGAGAAAGCGTTCCACCTCGTCCCCGATCCGCGCCGGGGCCTCCAGCGGCGCCGCATGGGTGCCGCCCGGCACCACCACGAGTTCCGCATCGCGCATGGCGTCCGCCATCTCGCGCGACCGATAGACCGGCGTAAAGGTATCTTCCTCCCCGGCGATGATCAGCGCCGGCGCTTCGATGTCCCCCAGGTAGGGTTCCGCCGAGTGTTCGGCGGCGCTGGACAGGAGGGCGACGAAGACCTCGACGTCCATCTCCGCGGCGTGTTCGAGATACGGGACGAGATCTCGGGAGCGAAGCATCCGGGCGTTCGTCTCGGCGCGTTCGGCGATGATCTGTGCGAGGGGGCTCCGGGCGGCGAATTCCCAGATCGACTGCACACCGTTCGGGGCCAGTTCGACGGCGCGTTCGAGTACCGGGACCGCCCGGCGGAGCAGATCCGAATCGTGAAAGGTGTCCAGCGGGTACTTGTAGCTGCCGCAGATCGCGACCAGCGCGTCGACCCGTTCGGGGGCGATGTCGGCCTGCTCGAGAATGACCTGGACGCCGAGCGAATGTCCGGCCAGCGACGCGCGGGCGATGTCGAGCGCATCGAGTAGGCGGCCCAGATCCTCGGCGAGTCGCTCGACGGTCAGATCGTCGGGATCGGAGGGGTTCTCGCTGCGGCCGTGTCCCGAGTAGTGCCAGCGGACAACCTGATGATCGTCGGCGAGACGGTCGATGAGATAGGGCCAGATGAAGCCGTCGCAGGCCAACCCGTCACAGAGGACGACGGGGGAGCCGGAACCGACGGTTCCGTACCAGAGCGAGGTACCGTCGGACGATTCGAACGAGCCGGTCCGATCCACGGGGAGGGCGACTGGGGGGAAGACCGAGGTGTGCGTCGCGAACGGGGGTCAGTTCGAGTCGAAGTGGTCGACCAGGCGTTCGATCAGGGCGTCCTTTCGGCCGCGAACGGTCATGTCGCGGTCGCGCAGCTCCTCGCGGAGCTCGCGGACGGTGTAGTTTTCGGACATCTCCTCGGGCGACATCTGCGACAGCGCCGAATCGCCCTCGTCCTCGTCGGCGGTATGGTCGGAGGGTTCGCTGCGGGAGGACTGAGGACGAGACCGGTCGTTCCGTCCGCCCGACGAGGTGCGGGTCGAGCTGTCGCGCCGTCGGTTGTCCGACCGGGTTCGTCCGGAGCTGTTGTTGCCGTTCGAGCCCCGCCGAGAGCGCCTCCGGTCCCCCCGCCGGTTGCGACGCCGACCTCGCCCGTCGTTTCGATTCGACTCGGCGGCCGCGCCGTCGCCCGCGATCTCGAGATCCCCGGTGACGGCCGCGCCCGGAGCGACCGAGAGGTCGGGAGCGACGACGTCGGCGTCGACTCGCGCCCCCTCTTCGAGCACGACGCGGTCGGAGGCCCGAGCGGTTCCTTCGAGAATCCCCTCGACGAGCACTTCCGGGGCGCGTACGTCGCCGCGAACGTGGCCTTCGGGCGCGATCTCGAGCGGTCGGTCGAGATCGACATCGCCGTCGACGACTCCCTCCACGACGACCTCGTCGTCGCCGCGCAGTGAACCGTCGATCCGCGTGTCGGCTCCGATCAGCGTGGTCATGGGTCGGTCTTTGAGCTGGGAAGCGAGGTTGTCGTGTCGACGAGTCTCGTCACTCGTCGATGTTCATGTCGATGTGTCCCTGAAAGTTCGCACCGTCGGCGATGTGAATCCGCCGGGCGACGATGTCACCGATGACGTGACTGCCGTCTTCGAGCCGGGCGCGCTGCTCGGCTCGGACGTGCCCGTGCAACTGACCCTCGACGCGGACGTCGAGTGCCTCGATGTCGGCCTCGATCGCGCCGGCCTCGGTGACGACGACCGACGCGTGGACGTCGATCGATCCGCGTACCTCGCCGTCGACCGTCACGGAGTCTCCCCCGGTGATGTCGCCGTCGACCGTCAATCCGTCGCCGATCGTCGTGTCGCTCATGGTTCGGTGCCCCGTGTGCGAGTCTGGCCGGTCGCCAGCCGACCCGGCCGTTCGTCTCGATCGACCGTCATTCGAGTGCCGGCAGCTCGACGTCCATGTCGATGTTGCCCTCCACGCGCGCCCCCTCTTCGACGTCCAGGCGCGGCGTGCGAATCGTTCCCGTCACATTCGCCCCCTCGCGCAGCTGGACGGTATCTCGGGCGAGGAGGTCGCCGTCGAGTCTCCCCTCGACGGTCGCCGACTCGACCTCGACGTCGGCGAAGACCTCGCCGTCGGGTGCGACGATCAGTTCCCCGTCGAGTTCGACCGTCCCCTCGACCTGGCCCTCGACCGTGACGTCCGCGTCGCCGGTGATGCGCCCGTCCACGGCGACGCCGGCACCGATCGTGCAGTCCTCGGATGCAGCCATCGATTCGATCCTCTTCGGGAGTGGCTCGTCCGACGAGCCCGCCCTCGCGTAGAGTCCAGAACATGCGTCGGATCGACGGCCCCCACCGCCGCTCGCCGGGGTGAACGACCGTCCAGTATACGGTGGCCGGTCGACTATCACTGTCGTCGAAACCGTGCAAGACGGATCGGGCAGTCGACGTCGATCGGCGGCGCGCCGGGCATCGCGGTTGCACCCCGTCCCCCTGTGGCTAAAATACATCGACCCTCCGGCCGTTACCGTCCGGGTCCTCGAACCCCGCTCTCCGTCGAACTGTTGGAAGCCGGGTGAGTGTCTCCGTGTCGACCGGTTCGAGGGAGAGGACTCTTCATCGCCGCCGTCACTCGAGTGAGCAGATGGCTTCCGAGCCCCCCCGCACCGCTCGCACACTCGCGCTGGTTCTCGCCGCCCTCCTGGTTGGAGCCTGTGCCCCCGACCTCGAGTCCGATCCCCCCCGACCGACGGGGTCCGGGCCGTCTTCGACGCCGAGGCCGGGACGGTCCCCCTCCCGAACGATGCCGCTCTGGACGAACAGGGGACGCTTCCTAGGCTCGAGGGGGCGGGGGCGGACTCCGCCAACGGGGTCTTCCTCGACTGGCTCGATTCGCTCCACGGCTGGCTGACTTCCCAGCCGATCACGGTGCCCTTCGACGGGGCGCTCAATCCGGAGACGGTCGACAAGGAGAACGTCCGACTGTTCGAGATCCGCGAGGACGGCAGCCTGCGCCGGGTCCCGGTGGCGAGCGTCGAGATGAGCGAGAAAAAGGTCGCCGTCACACGAAACGGAGAGACCGTTCGGGTCGACGGGACGGAACTGACGATCCGCCCGGACGAACGATTGAGCGTCCGCACGCAGTACGCCGCTGCGATTTCCAACGACATCGAGGGGCGCCCCTCGCCCGACGCCGAGTTTCGGCCGGTCCAGAAACCGCCGGCGGTCTTCTTCGCGGCCTCTCGCGAGCCGCTCGTCGACGAAAACGGGGAGAAGACGCTCGAGGTTCTCCCCGACGATGCCACCGCCCAGTCGCTGGAGAAGATCCGGCAGGATCTCGCGCCGCTGTTTTCGGGACTCAGCGAGCGGGGCTGGGCGCGCGAGGACGTCGCGATGGCATTCGCCTGGACGACGGTGCGAGATCCGCGAAGCATCTTCGACCCCGAGACGGGAACCGTCCCGATCCCGAACGTCCTCGCGTTGGACGAGGACGGCACGTTTCCCAAGGCCGCGCTCGATCACGTGGGCGAGGACTCCGCGCAGGGCGATCTCGACAGTTACCTCGATCGTCTGCACCACTGGCCCCCCTCGACCCCGATTCGACTGCCGGTCGACGCCGATCTCGAACCCTTCACGCTCGGACCGAAGACGGTTCAGC
>JBDGRG010000345.1:0-6087 GCA_042218355.1 Bradymonadaceae bacterium | reverse complement strand
ACTCGAGGTTGCCGACCGGAAGATGGTCCAGGAATGCACCGGCCTCGCCGAGTGCCTGGCCGGCTGCGGGGCCGGCGATACGGCCTGTCGCAAGTCGTGTCGCGATCATGCCACGTCCGGCGCCGAATCGAACTACGCGTCGCTGAAGTCGTGCGCCGAGTCCAACGGTTGTCAGGCCGGGGCGCTCGACAGTGCCTGTCTGAAGGACAACTGTTCGTCCGAACGGTCCGCCTGTCGGCAGCTCAGCGAGCAGGCCGACGTCGAGGGGTACGTTCGGCTGGTCCCGAAGGAACCGCTGCCGAAGCGGGCGCGGTTCGCGGCCTTCGTCACCTCGGGGGTGACCAACCGGGACCGGATGCCGCTGAAAGCCCCCGCGGCCGTCCGAATGGCGATCCAGCCCCATCCGGTGTTCGAGGATGGCGAGTCGACAGTCGCGTCGCTGAGCGCCGAGCAGGCAAAGGGAATCCAGAATCAGCTCCGCCCCGTCCTCCAGCCCCTGGCTTCGACCGTCGAATCGAAGACCGACGTCGACCGGTCCGACATCGTCGGGCTCTGGACGTGGACGACCTGGACCGACACCTTCGTGCAGTTCGACCCGGGCGGCGGCGTATTGCCCTTCCCGAACGAGTTCGTCCGACAGGGAATGAACGGCCGGGTCTCGATCCCCACGGACGGGGCGACTGGCCTCCAGAAGACACTGATCGAGACGCTCAATCGCCGACAGGGGTTCTCGACGACCGCCCCGGGCTGGATTCCGGTCGACGGGCCGATCGACGAGGCCTCCCTCTCCCCCTCTTCGGTTCCGCTGCTCTGGATCCCCGGATCTCGGAAATACGGCGGGGATCACTATTCGCTGAACTATCGGTCGAAGTGGAACCAGCTGACGTTCCGGCCCGAACAGCCGCTCGAGAAGGACGACGCCTACGTCGACGAGCCGAATACCCTGGCGTTCAACACGGGGGTCGTGACGACGGACCTGAAGGGAGGCAACGGCCACCCGGTCCGACCGTCCGCCTCGTTCGTCTTCCTCCGGAGTCGACATCCGCTGATCGCGAACGGAGACATCAAGGTCGAACAGCTCCAGAGCCAGGTCGATTCGGGGGAGCTAAAAAAGTCGGACGTCCAGCTGCTCGAGAGCGCCCGCCAGACGTTCAACCAGTTGTTGCCGCTGGCCAAGGGGCTGGCCGGTGTTGAGAGCCGCGACCAGGTCGCATCGGCCTTCGCGTTTCATCCCGAGAACATGCCTCAGGCGGTCCAGGACGCCCGGGCGAGGGCGATCGCGTCGTTCGAGGCACGGTCGAAGGGCGCCAAACGGGCGGACCGCTCGAGCGGAAAGTCCTGGAGCGCCGTCTCGGACCCGGGACAGTCGTACACCGGACCGGGGGGCGGATGGCCCGCCGTCGACATGTCCGGAGTGGCACGAATCCAATGGACGGCCTCGTTCGAGACCGTTCGGATGCTCAAACCCGAACAACAGACCGACGGCCGTCTGCGTGATCAGTCGAATCTGACGACCGAAAAGGTCGGGATCTCCGTCTTTCTCCCCAGGCAGTCGCCTCCGCAGGGCGGAAACGGCGGGCGGGCGTACTGTCACTCGCCGGCCCCGGTGGTCGTCGCCCAACACGGGCTCGGGTCGGCCCGGGTCGAGGCCGGGATGGCCCTGGCGAACCAACTCGCCCAGCGCGGCATCGCCGTCGTGACCATGGACTTCCTCGGCCACGGCGGGCGCACCGACGGAGCCTCGACGCTCCACCCGCCACAGACACCGAGCAAGTCCGGCGAGGGCTTCCTGACGAAGAACGTCGTCCGGTCGAAGAACCGCGTGCTTCAGAGTATCGTCGATGTCGCGGTCCTCGCGCGTCTGATCCGGCGGGGCGGGCTCGAGTCGGCGGTCGATGCCGATCAGGCGACCGACTGTTTCCGCGACGGGTCGAATGCCGGCCTCGGCTACGTCGGTCACAGCCTCGGGGGGTTTGTCGGGGCGCCCCTGCTGGCGGTCGATCCGACGGTGAAGGTCGGTGTCCTCAACGGAGCCGGCGGCCGCTACAGCCGGATCCTGACCGAGGGCGCGCTCGGCGGCTCGCTGGAGCAGGCGTTGACCGACGCCGGACTGAAGAAGGGGTCGTTCGGACGGTTCCGCGCACTCGCGTTCGTCCAGTGGATCGCCGACCACGTCGACCCGCTCGCTTTCGCGCCGTTTCTGACGCGAGCCTCGCTCGACGTCCGGACCTTCGACAGCGGAAACGGGTTCTCGACCGGTGACAGCGTGGGGGGGAACGAGCTGCTGGTTCAGATGCTCGAGAAGCCGGGGACCGGCGACGACGACGTCGTCCCCAACGCGACGACCGAGGCCTTCGCGGAGGCGGCACAACCCGGAGTCCCACTGGACCAGGCGACGTTCCCCGGCGACCACGGCCTGCTGTTCGACCTCGATCCGGGCAATCGGGCCGACAGCGTGCGGTGCGCGCGCCGTCAGCTCGCGGCCTGGCTGAAATCGGGGCTGACCGGCAAAGCCGAGATTCCGGATTCACTGAAGGCCGGAAACTGCCTGGGCGGGGGGCCTTGACGATGACGCGGCGAGCGACCGGGCGAGTCCGAGACGGAATCTCCACACGACCCACGGCAAGGGGTCCGAACGATGACTGAACGTCGATTGCTGGCTGTGCTCGCCGTCGTCCTGACGGCGGCTCCGTCGACGGTGATGGCAGCGGGGTTCGCCAACACCTCCCAGAGCGCGGTCTCGACCGCGATGGGGGGCGTCGGAACGGCGAATCCGAAAGAGCCGAACGCCTCGTACTACAACCCGTCGCTGATGGCCGAACGCGAGGGATTCCGGGCGTACGTCGGGCCGACGTTGATCATCCCGCGCTCGAGCTATCGATCCTTCGACGGAAGTACGAAGACCGAATCGAAACCTTCGATCTTTCCGCCTCCCAACATCCACGCCGCTTACACGTTCGATTCGAACCTCGCCATCGGCCTGGGCGCGACGTTCCCTTACGGGCTGGGCATCGCCTGGCCGGACGACTGGGTGGGCCGGGAGGGGATTCAGTCGACGCTCGACATCACACCGAGCCTCGCGTACCGGATCCCCGGCACGGGATTGTCCGTCGCAGTCGGCGGACAGATTGCGTTCAGCTCCGTTACGCTTCGCCGTCGGGCCATTCTCCGCGACGATACCGAAGTGCAGGTCAAACTGGGCGGCGACGGGGTCGGATTCGGGGGACTCGCCGCGCTCTCCTACCGGCCGAACGAGACGTGGACGTTCGGTGCGAACTACCGCAGCGGCATCCCGATCGAATACACGGGTCGCGTTCATTTCGAGGGCGAAGAGGGGACGCCGTTCGAATCGCAATTTCGCGACGGCCGCGTCTCGACCGAGCTGACGCTCCCGCATTCGGTCAACGCCGGTGTCGGGTACACCAGTGGAAAACTCCACCTCGAGGTCGACGGCAGTCTGGTCACCTGGTCGACCTACGACGAAGTCGTCATCGACTTCAAAAGGGACAAACCGCAGGAGAAGAGTCGCCTGAAGAACAACTGGCACGACGCCTGGGCGGCTCGATTCGGCGCCGAGTATCGCGTCGACGACCGCTTTCCCGTCCGTCTCGGCTTCGCCTACGATGCCTCCCCGATTCCCGACCAGTTCGTGCGGGCCTCGCTGCCCGGGAACGACCGGCTGATCGCCTCGCTGGGAACCGGCTACTCGTTCGGTGATTTCCGGTTCGACGTCGCTTACCAGCTCGTCAGTGCGCTCGAGCGGCAGGTGCGCAACGAGGTCGCCCCGGACGGCGAATACAAGACCACCGCCCATCTCGTGGGCATCAACGTCGGCTACGGATACTGACGGGGGCAGCGGGCCGATCCTTACCTTTACTGCCCGCCCGTGCCGGTGTCGCGCCCGCGACCACGCGCACGCGGGCAGCCGGTCGCCAGTGCTGCGCCGGACGGACACTCTCCCGGACTGAACCGACGCCCTCCGGACAACGACGTATGGGGGACGCGGTCGTCGCCCTCGATCTGAGGCGACAGAGTCAGTGATTCGGCCGGTGGATCCGCCCACGACGTCCCGGCGATGTGGGCGCCGTCTGCACCGCGGATGGTCATCTCTCCGCCGGTATTCGACAGTTCGAGTGAGCTCGACGTCCCACGCACACCGACGTTCGGCCCGAACCGACTCCCGGAGCCCGCGGTCCCGTTGCCGAACACCAGCCGGACGCCCGACGGGTCCATGCACGTTCCTCGAAATGGGACCACCGGCTCCCCGTCGACTCTGACGGCGACTCCCTCCATGTCGAGAGTGTGGCCCGAGGTGTTGACGAGTTCGACGAATTCGTCGCCGGAGGGTTCCCGTCGGCCATTTCCGTTTGCGTCGCCGGCTGGCGAGGAGGGAACGTCGATCAGCACCTCGTTGATGGCGACGTCCCCCTTCTCGGGGGGGCGACCATTCGGACACGCCGTCTCCCCCGAGCGAGCGGTGGCGTCGACTGCCCCAGCCCGTTCGTCGGACGTCGGGGTCGTGCCTCGTGACGGTGGCCGGCGGCACTCCCCGAGCACGCAGCTCTCCGGCCCGTCGCAGTCCGCCGAGGTCCTGCACTCCGGGCCGGTTCCCGCCGTGCAGTGAACCGAGAAGAGCGACGCGACGACGAGGCAGAGGACCGTTCCGACCTTCACGGCGTCGGTTCCTGGCCAGAAGATCTCACCTGGTTGCTGAACCATCCGCCCGTGAGAGCATCGAGCCGGGCAGTCGTGCGCTGAATCGACATCTGTAGTTCGAGCCATCGTCTCCACTCCTCCGGGGTCGCGATGAGTGCGATGATCTGCTTCTCTCGCCGTTCGAAGTACAGCTCTGTGGCCCGGGAGACGACGTCGGCTCGCTCTTCGCGTCGCTGACGCGCCTCTCGGGCGACGGCGACCTCGTCGCGGTCGAAGATCAGACCGCCGAGATCCCATTCGGCGGAGACTGCGAACGTGCGGCGCGATTCGTTCTCGTCGACGAGTCGGTTCCGAGAATCGCGTCGATACCGTCCGCGGTCGTCACTCAGCTCCAGTTCTTCGCGGAAGCGAATCTCGTCGTGTTCGCCCGTCTCGTATCCGAACTCCCCCTCGAGTGTCGGAAGCGCATTGCCGAGACGCGCCCGGCGTCGCCAGTCGGCCAGGGTTCCGGCTCCCGACCGGGCGTGTCGGAGCGCGCGGCGCTGGACTTCGCGCACCGAGGGTTCGTGCTCGAACGCCGCGACCAGAGTCTCGACTTTTTTCCGCGCGTCCCCGTCGGCGTGCGCTGCGGGTGCGGACACCGTGAGCAAGACGAGGGCGAGGGCCGAGAGCAGCATCCGTTCGGGGTGCTTCGGCATTCGCATCGGTCTCCTCCTTGTTCACTGCAAGTCGAGGCGGGCGGGCGTATCGCTGGACTCGGTGTCCTCGGCCCCCGGTGAGTCCCGTGGCTCGCGGGGTCGGTCGATCGGCGGGGCCGACACTCGGCACGACGTCCGTCGTCGAATTCGATGCCGCCGGCGATTCCGCCGCCGGTCGCGGCGGCCCGTGAGAAACTCCAGCGGACGCCATCGCAGTCCGACTTCCCATGTTAGTCTGGCGATCTCCCCGGCGAACCGACGGCTGCGGGATGGAATCCCCGTGCCGCGAACGATGAGCCGCCGAACGTGCCGCCCGCTCGTGCCGATTTCGACGTAGGCACGCGGCAGCAGTCGGGCGACGACCTGGCGCCACAGGGCGATGCCGTCGACGGGTTGTGGTCGGACCACCGGCGTCCGGCGGCAGTCGACCTCAGGGGGCGTCTCTTCGGCGGCTGCCTCCGCCGGTAGCACGAGGACGGAGAAGGCGAGGGCGAGGAGACAGCGTCGGAGCGTCATGACTCTCTGGTGCTGGAGAAATGTCTCGAATCGACCGCGAGCAACCCGAGGGGTCCCCGTGTCTATGATCGAGGTTTCACCGCGAATCGTTGCGTCGAATTTCCAGCTGCGGTGGCGAGGGGGGTGAGTGTGTCGATGGGCCGGAGGGCCGAACGGAGGCCTCCGATCGATGGGCGCGGAGCCGATCGCCGTCGATCGGCGCGGGAAGAGGTGCGGC
>JBDGRG010000344.1:10462-10751 GCA_042218355.1 Bradymonadaceae bacterium | reverse complement strand
CGAACACGACCCGGAACAGGCGTTCGCCCGCGTCGAGATCGACGGCGACGACCGGGAGGCGGTCCCGGTCGACCCCGACGACCTCCCGGTCGGCTGACTGCAGCCAGCGCGGGCGACGACTCCGATCGCGTCTCATCGCAACGGGGGTGGAGACTCGCCCCGGTGGTCCGGTCGCCGAAGGCCCCGAACCGCCCGGTCACCGAGCCCCCCGCTCCCTACCGCGATTTACGGCCCGCCGCCTCACTCCGATCCCCACTGTCCGCGCGCCAGACTCAGACATACGCGCCCA
>JBDGRG010000344.1:8755-10452 GCA_042218355.1 Bradymonadaceae bacterium | reverse complement strand
GCACGACGCGGCCGGACGCCGAGACAACCCCCTCCATGTCTATGATCGCCGTTTCGGCACCGAGCGTTGCGTCGAATTCGAATACGGGTGCGAAATCTCGGGGAGGAGTTCGTCGCGTGCCACAATCATTTAGAGCCCCGACGGCGCGACAGCGGGGCCGTTCACCCCGACCGCGAACACAGGCTGCAGACGCGATCGGTCGAGTCTCTCTCGATGCGGCTCGGATCGACCGCACTTTCGCCCCGTTCGGGGCTCGGATGTTCGGTTGCTCCATCCATCGACCAGGGCTCACATCCCATCTATTAGCTCTCGCCCGCATCGCGGGCTCCGTCAGTCGCCCGACCGACGGCCGGAGTGAGATAGCGGCGTCCTCGAGGAGTGCAGCCCGGTGGAGTTTCGAGCGGCCTCCCGCGGAATGGCGTCCACCCGGAGCACCGCGAGGCGCCAGACGCAAAAGCACCGCGAGGCGCCAGACGCAAAGACGGAACTGGCCGTCGTGAACCCCGATCCGCCCGAGGGGCGACAATGCCTAGCCCTCGGCGGAGTCGCGTGCAGCGAGACGGACCCCGGGCTTTCGTCGGCAACTCCCACAATCTGGTGTTCCGACATGGACGACAGCCGAGCGGCTACCCGGCGACCGCGCTTCATGCGGTATGAGAAGTAAATCCGACGACGAGCACCGACCGGACCCCAGCGCCCTCCAGGCGCAAGGGCGAAGGAGCCGCGTGTCTTCCGGTCACGAACAGCTATACGCCGAATTCGCTCTTCACCGCCACCCAGCGCGGTCGAACGAAGCGGCCGCGATTTTGCGATCTACAGGGAACCCTGCTAGTTGTAACGGGTCCGGGTTCGACACCGTCGTCCGCCGCGACGACACGGTCGCGGCACACGACTGCCGTTCGCACGCCTCGCCACGGGCCGACGAGCGGCCGACGCGTGTCGTCCCCGGCGCTCAGGGACTCGACGCTCGAAGGCGCCCATGCCCACCCACCTCCGACGCCTCCTCGCGACCGCGGCCGTCGCCGCGTTGGCCGTCGTCGCGGCCCCCGACCGAGCCGGCGCGGACGACTCCTCCGACGAGGACGAGAGCATCGACGTCTCCGCACTCGTCGACCGCGTGCGGTCGATCCGCCGGACGTCCAGGGACATTCGAAATACGTCCGACGAGCGCCCCACGACCGTCGATGCCGCCGTCGACGAAGCCGGGCACGACCCCGACGCCGTCTTCGACTGGGTCGACGAGGAGATCGATTTCGTCCCCTACAAGGGCTCGATGCGCGGTCCGACCGGTGCACTGGAGGCCGGCGCCGCGAACGCGGTCGACCGCGCGCGACTACTCGCGTCGATGTTCGAAAACCTGGGCTTGAAGACCCGATTCGCCTCCGCCCGACTCGACCGCCAGACCGCTGACGAGCTGATTCGCAAGTACACCGGCCGTGCCAAGCTGGTGGCAACCGACGAAGTCGACGCGGAGAGTATCGAGTCGGCGAACACGGCGGGATTCGCGGATCGGTTCCGCGGTCTGGTTCGACGCCACGTCTGGGTCGAAATCCGCCGCCCGGACGACGACGGGGACTGGATCGCCGCCGACCCGCTCCTCACGGACGAACTCGGCTCGCCGACGGTCGAAGCCGAACGTCACTTCGAATCGATCGACGAACGGCACGCTGCCCACCTGACCATCTCTCTGGAGGCGG
>JBDGRG010000344.1:0-8745 GCA_042218355.1 Bradymonadaceae bacterium | reverse complement strand
CGACGGCCAGCACAAGACCCTCTACACGCTCGAGGGCCCACTGCCCGAACTGGCCTATCGTCCGATCACCGTCGAGTTCACCTCGGCCGCGGACCTCGAAAACCAGCTGGTTCCCGAAATCACCATCGGCGAGACGACCGAAACCGGCGTGCGATTCGTCCCGGACAAACTCGACTCGCTCCGGATCACGTACCACTCGGTGATCGGCGAACGGGAACGGCACTACCGGCAGCCGCTGTTCCGAAACCCCGAGCGGGAGCGACGCCTGCCCAGTCGGCGACGGCGCGCGTCGGACGGGTACTCGGAACCGTCGCGCCCCTGCTCTACAGCCGACATCTCGACCGGATGACCGACGAACTCGGCCCCGTCATGGGCGTCCGGCCCCTGCTACTCCAGCCACGGCTGTTTCGTACGGTGGTCGTCTCTTCGGAGAACGAGTTCACCGTCGACATCGACACGCGCGGTGGACGACTGGAGGCGGTCCCGCTCGCGGGGATGCCGGAGAGCGCGGCAACCGGATTTTTGACACTCTACGGGCGCGCCGAGAGCCAGCTGAGGCGGGCACTGCTCCGCAAAATCACGGGTCGGACCGACGTCTCGGTCGGGGAACTGTTCCGCCGAGTCCGTAGAGAACACGTCCCGGTCGTCACGGTTCATCGCGACAATCTCGACCGATTGATGGACCTCGATCTGCCCGATCACACCCGCAAGCGGATGCGCCAGCAGGTCGTCCAGCGGGGCTGGTTGCTGCTGGCCCCGACCGCCCCCCTGGAGACGACGTCCGGACCGGAATTCGGGTGGTGGAGCGTCGCGCCCCAGTCCGGTCTACTGCGCGGCAACCTCGGCACTGCGCTGTCGGACATCCAACTGGCCGGGCAATCGACGGGCCGACCGGGTCGGACCGTCTTCGCCGCCGTCGACATCCTTCGCCGGTCGGCGAACGCGGTCGATCAGACCCTCGACTCCGCCTCCGCCTACGACGGGCTGGTCTGTAGCGGGCTCGAGGACACCATACTGGTCGCTCGTTCGATGTGTGCCACGACACAGCTGCTCTCGTTGCCGAAGACTGCTGAATGTGTAGCGACCCCGGACGCGGACGACAACGGGGAGGGAAGTGGTCCGGCGGCGATCGATCTCGGGGCACGGAGCTGCCGGTCGCGGGCCGCGAAGATACGGTGCGGCGCGGCCATCGCCGAAGCATTTCTCAAAGGAAAACTCGCCGCAGTCCGGGGCGGCGACGAGGCAAAGAGCCGGGAGCTGAACTGTCTCGAATGACCGCCGAACCGAATACCGATCAAAACGAGAAGTTGCGGACCGGCTCGAAGGGATGGTCCGCGTGCGGATCGTCGAACCGAAACAGAGTCGCGGCGGTCGACTCGCCCTCCCGAACCGAGACGACGAGATAATCGACCCCGGGATGGCTCTCCTCCCACGGTTCCCGCTCGTCGTCCCGAGCGAGGGTGGCCGCAGCGACGTCCTCGTCGCTGAAATAGTCGGCCTTGTCCGCGTGACTGTGAAAGATGACCTCGACCGACTCTCCGCGGTCCTCGGCGCGCAGAAACTCCCGCGGATCGATGACGAAGAACTTTCTGGCCGTTCGGGGGTAGGTCTCGGGATCCATCTCGTGGTATTCGTCGGCGAGGTTCTCACACCCCCGCACGCGATAAACGTCGCCGTCGGAGACGATCAGACCACAGCCCTCGTCGGGATACGCCTCCTCCACCCAGCCCGCGAGGGCCTCGAGCACGGTCTCACCCCACAGCTCACCCGACTCGGCCAACACCTCGGACATCGCGTCCTCTACTCCTCGAAGTAACGGTCGGCGTGGTCACAGGCGAGGGTGACCACCGTCCCCTCGTCGATCTCCTCGGCCACACGGACGGCCTCCAGGACGTTCGCCCCCGTCGAGTAACCGGCGGCGATCCCCTCTTCCCGTCCCAGACGTTCGGCCATCTCCCAGCTGGCGTCGGTCGAGACGAAACGGACCTCGTCCAGCTCCTGTTCGCGGTAGATGTCGGGTTCGATCGCAGACGGCATGTGTTTGAGCCCCTCGAGCCCGTGAAAACCGTCCTCGGGCTGAACCCCGATCAGCTGAATATCGGCGTTCCGCTCGCGCAATCCCCACCCCGTTCCCATGATCGTCCCGGACGTGCCGGTCCCGGCGACGAAGTGCGTGACGTCTCCGCCGGTCTGACGCCAGATCTCCGGCGCAGTCGTCCGCTCGTGTGCCCTCGGATTCGACGGATTTCCGTACTGGTCGGCATAGAAGTACTGATCGCCGCCCTCCCCCTCGACGATCTCGCGGACGCGCCGGATCGCTCCGTCGCTCCCCTCCATCGGATCCGAAAAGATCAGCTCGGCGCCGTAGGTTCGCGTGATGTGCTTGCGGGCGGCCGACACGTTCTCGGGCATGACCAGCGCGACGTCGATCCCGGCCGCCGACCCGAGCATCGAATACGCCACGCCGGTGTTTCCGCTGGTCGAATCGATCAGCGTCTGCCCCTCGCCAAGCCGACCGTCGGCGAGCGCATCGAGGATGATTTGCCGGGCCGGTCGATCCTTCACCGAGCCCCCCGGATTCGTGTACTCGAGCTTCAGGCAGACCTCGACGCCGTCGTCGAGGTGGTCGGTCACCGAACGGAGTTGAACCAGCGGCGTGTCACCGACCCGCCGAAACAGCGGCGGTACGTCGTCGGCGCGCGAACCGGGCCCACCGGCCCCCCCCGGGGAATCGGCCGTGCGGTGGACCACGGGTCAGCCTCCCGCCATCGCGGGGACGATCGACACCTGATCGCCATCCTCGACGGTCGTCTCGAGTTCCTCGGCGTGGCGGATGTCCTCCTCGTTGGCGAAGACGTTGACGAACCGCCGCAGACCGCCGTCCTCGTCGAACAGTTTGTCCCGCAATTCCGGATAGCGCTCGGCGAGGTTCTTCAACACCTCGCCCGCCGTCGAACCGGAAACCTCGACCTCCTCCTCGCCGTCCGTGTGTTTTCGGAGCGGCGTCGGAATCCGAACTGAGACACTCATAGTTGCACTCCGCGACTGTAATCGAAGGGGGTGTCCGCACTCAGTGGATCTGGAGCCGCCGAGAATCGACGGCTCGGTCGAGCTCGTCCTCCCAACCTAGATACCGTTGTCCCGCATCGGGATTCAAACCGAGCACCTCCTCCCCGTCTCCGGCGCGCTCGGTCAATCGACGGCCCACGGCCGCCACAGCCGCCCCCCGGGGCCCGAGGAGCAGACCGTCGGTCCGAGCGACGCGATCGCGTACCTCCCAGACTCGCTCGGACGGCAGCGATTCGACACGCCCCTCGTCGGGCGATTCCTCCAGGGCGTCACCGGCTCGTCCGACGGCCGCGTAGACGATCTCGACCTCCCCCGATGCCTCGGCCATGCGGCGCCCGACCCCTCGGAAGGTCCCCTCCAGCGAAGCGGGGAGGACGATGCTCCTCGCATCGGCGCCGGAGGCGTCCGAGATTAGCTCGCGCGCAAGTTCGTCCGGTGCCTGCTCGACGTCGGAGCGATGCGCGGCGACGTCGAGACGCGCATCGGCCTGGTCGGCCCAGCGCGCCGCACGCTCGGATGCCGTCCGCCAGCCGTCGGCTCCGCGTCCGTCGACCCATTCGATCTCCGCGCCGTAACGCTCGACCAGCGGCGCCAGCCGACGGCTCCCTCCCTCCGGCGCGACGATTCGACAGTCGACCCCGACTCGGGTCGCCCAGAAGGCGACCGAGACCGACCAGTCGTCGAGCCCCCGCGCGACGACCGTCGTGATCCGCTCGAAGTCGTCGCGCGATCCCACACCCGCGAACACTTCGGCCAGATATCGGTCTCGGACGCTTCCCGTCGGATTCAGCTCCTCGGATTTGACGTGGACGGAGTGCCCCGTCCCGCTGAATCGAGGGAGCTCCATCACGGGCGTGTCCCCCACCAGATCCTCGATCCGCGTCCGTGACGGGGGCTGGAACGCCCGACGGGCCTCCGAGACGGGTCGCCTTCTCTGCGTCGCTCTGGTCATGTGCGGTCCCGGGCGAGATGTCAGTCGTGGCGCTGAAGGCGCGCCGATGCCAATCGTGGTTATTCCTACCAGTTTACCATGCCTTTTCCAATCGACCGTCCACTCGAAGGGTGCGGCCACCCTCACACGACTGCGCTCGCGACCCGTCGGCAACCGATGCTAGACGCGGAGTAGCCCCCCTCACACCTCTGCGACCGGTCACTCCCGAGTCCAACCCCCGACCGGCGAGAGGGTATCGCCAGCTCCGTGTTTGGTTTACACGTACGGAATCGGGTGCGCACAGCAAGTAACTCGCGCCCCCGACACGATGCATCCGACGACCGTCGACGACTGCCTCCCCGAGTACCATGTGGCGACTGGTGAAACTCTGGATCCCGGACGCCGACCGTGAGGACGTGCTCCGGACGGTTGCGGAAACCGACTACCTGGACGCCCGGATCGAGTCCGACGAACGCAACGAGTTCGTCGGGGAATTCATCGTCGCCACCGAGAAGACAGAGGCCTTCGTCGAGGCGGTCGAAGGCGACTTCGGAACCGTCGCCGAGTTCCGCATCGTCACGCTGGGAGTGGAGGCGACGGTTCCCCAGCCCGAGGACCCCGACGAGACATCGGAGGAAGCATCGGACGACGGAGAGACCTCAGAGGACGAGCCCGAGGAAGATACGACCTCGCCGATCAATATCGAAGAACTGTACGACGACGTCACCGCGGGGCTGGCGATCGACAGCAAATTCGTGGCGATGGCCGTCCTCTCGTCGATCGTCGCGGCCATCGGGATCATCCGAAGCGACGTCGCGGTCGTGATCGCGGCGATGATCATCGCGCCCCTCCTGCAGCCAAACATGTCGCTCTCGCTGGCCACGACGCTGGCCGACCGCGACCTGGCGCAGCGGTCGATCCAAGTCAACGCGGCCGGGCTGGGGCTGTCGCTGGGGGTCGCCGTCCTCTTCGGACTCTTCTACTCCATCGACCCGTCGACCACACAGATCGAGTTGCGCACGCAGGTCGGCTTGATCGAAATCGCGCTGGCCGCCAGCGCGGGGGCCGCGGGAGCGCTGTCGTACACCTCCGGGGAATCGAGCCGCGTGGTCGGGGTGATGGTCGCGGTCGCCCTATTGCCGCCGGTCGTCGTCCTGGGCATGTTACTGGGCGCCGGACGGTGGAACGCCGCCCTGGGCGCCTTCTACCTGACCAGCGCGAACATCGTCTGCCTGAACCTCTGCGGCGTCGTCACCTTCCTCCTCCAACACGTCCGCCCGAGGAACGCGTTCGAGTCCAAGCGCGCCGATCGAGCGACCCGCCATGCCATCATCGTCTGGGTGGTGCTGCTGGCCATCCTGATCGCTACGATCTGGTTCGGCGGGGCGATTTGACCCGTCCCGCGCGGCAGGCCAACCCGCCTGGGCCCGACACTCCCCCACTCGACAGCCGGGGGAGGGTTCCAGCCGGACCCGCGACTGTCGTTCAGACCTGACTGTCTCGCTCCTCGGCCCCCTCGGCGAGCACATCGACCCGCTGCGCGGCGATCCGGTGCTCGCCCCTCCCCTCGATCTCGAACGGCTCGCCCCAGAGTTCGAATCCCAACAATTCCCAGAAGCCGGTCGAACCGACGCGAGCATTCCCCCAGAGGATCTCCGTCTCGGGGAACGCCTGCGCGGTGTCCCGGCGCAGATACTCGAAGAGCCGCCCGCCGATTCCGCGGCCGCGCCACTGTTCGACGACGGCGAACCCGAAGATTCGCCGCGCCGACTCACCAGGGAACTCCGGGCACTCGTCCTCGAAGACGGTGGTCACCGCGACGACGTCTCCCTGGGAGTCCTCGGCCGCGTAGTGGCGAGTCGTCTCGGTCCGGACGTCGGCCTCGATCCGAAACGGTTCGAGTCCTGCGAGCAGGGGCCGAAAGACACGGGTGCGCAGCGGGAGTACCTCGTCGAGCTCCGCCCGCCTGTAGATCAATTCGTCGGCATCGGCCATTCGTCCGCCCCGCTCGGCTCTGGAAACCAACTCCGTCAGGTCAGCTCCGACAGCAGTTCCTCGGCGCGCGAGCCGTACCCTTCGGGATCGTCGGAGCCGGCTCGCTCGACCGTCTCCTCGAGCTGCGCGATCCCGGCCTCGGTCTCGCCCGCACTCAAAGGCGCCCGGCCCAGCTCGAACGTCAGCTCGGGTGCGTCGTCGGGTCCCAGCTCCTTGGCCGTGATCAACGCCTCGATCCCCCTCTCCTCCGATCCGCGGGCCACTTCGTACTTGCCGATCAACAGCTGCGGGTAGTAGCGCCCGCGGTCGAGAGCGGTGACGCCGCGGAGGATCGTGATCGCCTCCTGATACCGACCCTCGTCGAACAACTGGCCGGCGGCGCGCTCGAGACGCCCGATCGCGCCCTCGGAGACGTCGATGACGTCCGCCAATTCGCGCCCTCCGTCGAGTTCGTCGACGACCCAATCGACGTCGACCGGGGCCGTCTCGTCGTCGCTCATCGAAAACCTCCGGCTGCCGTCGGTCGCAATAAAAAACCCGAGCTGCGCACCCTCTCGTCCGAGAGGAGCGCAGCCCGGGGGGCTCCGGATTCACGCCGGTCGCATCAGTCGTCGAGCACGCGATCGGCGAGTGTGTCGGCGACCTGGGCGGCCTCGACGCGGTCCTTCAGGTCACCGGTCGCGTCGCCGCTCAGCTCACCGGTCTCGATCGACTCGTCGGAGTCGACCGACCGCGGAGCGGGCGCCGAAAGGTCCATCTCGACCGACGCCTGCGCGTCCGCCTCGACGTCCTCCGAGCCGAGCTCGTCGATCGCCCCGCGCACGTCGCCGTGCCGCAGCTTCGACGCGGCCGGACTGATCGAATCGATCGATGCCGTTACTGCCGACAGCGAGCCGACACCGAGTGCAACGATGTCGACGTAACCGCCGATGGCATCTGCTACTCCGCCCATCTTCAAACTCCCGTGTGAGACGAGACATTGACTATGCACCAACCTGAGACCTCCAAATCATACGCATACGTCAGCCTCAACTGACACCTCCTGCCCACCGGCGTTCACTCCAAGTGAGTCACGACGGGCCCGTCTTCACCGAACAGTGGATCGCGATCCGGAGCGCCGACACGGCGGATGTTTTCCAGAACCTCCGGTCGTTCGCCCGGCTCGCCCGTGTTAATGTCCCACTGCTCGCCGCCGGGATAGGCCCCGAGGACGCGAAACCCGCGACTCGCGGAGAGCCGCTTGTGGCCGGTCCCGGCGGGCAGGACGAGTGCGTCTCCCAACGCCACATCGACCGCAATTCCCTGTTCCCCTCCGATTTTCAGCTCCGCCCGTCCCCCGACCACCCCCAGAAACTCGTGGGTATTGCTGTGGTAGTGATGGTGCGCGTAGATTCCGTCGACCCAGATGCCGCCCCAGCCGTTCTCTCGCAGGCACCGCCGACATCAGTCGATCATCTCGACATCGGTCGGGATCGTCTCGGAGTAGACGAGGACTGGAAATGTCGGATTGTTCGGAATGGTTCCGTCGTCTTCGAGCATGTAGGTCTGCAGGGAGACCTAAGATGCGTCCATGTCGACCTCCTGTCGTCGATCCTCGAGCGAAACCGGTCTCGGCCCCGAGGACCGGGCGGCATGTGTGCGAGTATAATCTGCAACGAGCATCTCGCCGGCTTCAATGGATGTATTGGCTCGAACGCCCGGTGAATCGTCCAGCACGCGAATGTCGAGGGGGTTCGAACCCGTCGCCGATTCGTCGAGGGCATCGTCGACGCGGCCCGAGCGCCGCAGGCGAACGAACGCGCACTTGGCCGGCCGACCCGCCCTCGTACCTCGAGACCTCCACTGTCGACAGCCGGCCTGCCGACATGGCATGTTCACCGGCGGAGTTGGACCGGCGACTCGCGCTCCTCGAGCCGACACCGACCTCGATGCAGAAACGCCACTCCGACGCCTGCGAGCGAAACAAAGACCCGATCGCCGAGGTCCTGACCGATTACCTCGACGACGGCGACGCCGTCTGGGAGATCGGCTGCGGCACCGGCCAGCACGCCGTCTACTTCGCCGATACGTTCCCGCACGCCGACTGGTACCCGACCGACCGCAAGGGCCGGCTCGAGAGCATGCGAGCGCGCCGTCGAGATGCGAACCTCCCCAACCTCCAGGAACCGCAGACGTTCGACCTCTTCGACAAAAGTCGGCCCGAGGGGCCCACTTCGGTCGACGTGATCGTCGCGGTCAACGTCCTCCACATCGCGCCCTGGGAAGCGACCGAGCGGCTGTTCGTCCACGCCGGGAGCTCCCTGCCCGACGAAGGCGTCCTCTACGTCTACGGCCCGTTTCGATACGAGAGTCGCCCGCTCGAGGAGAGCAATCAGCAATTCGACCGGCAACTGCGGGCCCGCGACCCGCAGATGGGCCTGCGCGTGTTCGAGGAGATCGAGGAGGTCGCCGCCGACCACGGATTCGAGCTGGTCGAGGACCGGGCGATGCCTGCGAACAACCGGTCGCTGATCTGGCGACGCGCCGATTGACTCGAGTCATAGAAGGGGCTCCTTCGCACGCGACGTGCCGGCGTCGGCGGGCGCGCCGGTCGACGGGGTACTCGCGAATACGACCCTCTCCTCACACAGCGTACCGTCCGACGTCCGCGCAGCCTACACCCGGGTGAACGTTTTGAGCACGCTAAAACCGCAGACATACGCGCCCACGTGGTACCCTCCGGCGCGCCCGTGTGCGCGCCGCCCGGCCGA
>JBDGRG010000343.1:0-3037 GCA_042218355.1 Bradymonadaceae bacterium | reverse complement strand
ACCGTCATGCGAAAGACCCGGACCCTTTTGCTCTCGATCGCACTGCTCGCGGCCGGGATGGGCACCGGTTGCGGTCCGGAGGGCCAGGCGTGCTCGTCGGGGTGCCCGGCGGGTGAACGCTGCGATCGGGGTCGCTGTGTTCCCCGCGGCGAGCCTCGCTGGGAGGGACCGGCTCCGGCGCGCCACCTCGACGCCACTCACGTCGACGGGACGACGTACATCGCCGCGGTCGCCCCCTCCGAACGAGCCGTCCTCGCGGGTCGACTGCGCGCCGACGGCCCGCGATTCCGCCGACTCACCGTGGTCGAACGGCCGACTGCCACCGCGCTCGCCGGCAGTCCCCCGACAGTCGCCTGGCTCGAGGGGTCGACCCGGTATCAGATCGCTCGGCGCCGGGCCGGACACTGGGGCGGCCCCGAAACGGCCGATCCCTCCGCGACGGCCTACGCCGGCAGTCGGGACTTCGACCTCGGTCTCTCGACCGACGGCGACGTCCATCTGGTCTTCCGCGATGCTCGGTCCGGAGCCCTCCGGCACCTGCACGGCCGACCGGACGGAACCTGGTCGATCGACACGATCGACGACGGCGACCGCAAACGACCGTCCCGGACGTGCGACGCTCCGAAGGGCTCGCGTCCGGCGGGGCGAGAGCCGGATCTGGCGCTGCTCGACGGTCGCGTCTTCGTCAGCTATTTCGATCCCATCTGCGGCGACCTCCGCCTCGGCCGCCGAACGGCCGAGGGCTGGGCGGTCAGCGTCCTCGATACCGGAGCCCGCGGCGACATCGAGCGGGAGACGGCCGCGAACACGGTCGGCCGCTTCTCCTCGCTGGCGGTCGACACGGAAGGCCGTCTCGGGGTCGCCTACTACGACCAGGGACGCGGCCGGCTCTACCTCGCCGACGAGGAACAGGGACAGTTTCGCATCCAGCTCGTCGATCCCGGGATCGCCGTCGACCGGCAGTCCCAGACTCGCAACCAGTACGTCGGTGCGCACGCCTCGCTGACCTACGACGCACAGGGCATGCCTCGGATCGGCTATCAAAATGCGACCGACGTGCGCGTCCAGTTCGCCGTCCGCTCCGGGGCGGGCGAGGGCGACCAGTGGTTGCATCGAGTGCTTCCCCCCTCCGCCCCCAGCGGTTTTTACACGCGAGTCGTCGCGCCCCCCCAGCGCGACCCCATCGTCCTGACCGAACGGAAGCCGACACGATCGGACGGGCTCTCGTCGCGGCTGGTGGTGGAGGAGATCTCGCCATGACCGACCGTCTGATACTGGTCGTCCTCTGCTGTGCCCTCCTCGCGTCGGGCTGCGACGACGTCGCCTTCACTCGTGTCGGCTCGGCACCCCCGGCCGACAACGACGTCACCGGCACCGTCCGGGCGATTCTGCCGACCCCCTCGCTCGCTCCCCTGTTTCGCACCGTCCGGTCGGACGGTCTCCGGCTCGACTCCAAACTCCGCAGGCGCGAAATCGATGGGACCCGCGTCGCGGTCGGGCCACTCGACCGAACAGTGGCGATCGACGATTGGCGGTCGCGGGCCGCCGACACCTCGCTGGAAGTCGGGGCCGCGGTCGACGACCCGAGCATCGTCGTGCCCGTCCGGATCTCCAGCTCTCATCCGCCCCGGATCTGCCGGCTGCGAGTCGCTGCTGCGGAGTGGCTGTTCGCTTCGGACTTGACCACCGACGGCGAGGACGCCTGGCGGCTGGCCGAGGCAAACACCGCGGAGTTGACGGCTCGCCAATCGACCGTCGAACTGATCGGCGACTGTCCGCCGCTGGCCGGCTCGGACGGGAAGCCGACCGAAGCGACCGCCCAGACCGTCCAAGCGTACGCACACCGTGCACTCCGACGAGCCTTCCAGCGAGCGATCGCCATCCGACCGCTCGACGCCGCCGGGGTGCTGCGCGAGACGGTTCGACTCGAACACAGCAGTCCGCTGGAGAATCGCCGGGGCACCATCGACCTCCGGGCCCGCCCTCCCTCCGGTGGACTCTCGCTCGAGACGCGGGGGATTCGGGGGCGGTGGGCCTTCGATGTCTCCACCGACCGGGCCGCGTGCGCCCCGCCCGTCCCGGGACGGCAACCCGAACCGAGCCCGGTCGCTCCGATCCCTGCCGATACCGTCACGAATACCGGCGCCGATCTCGCCGTCGGACTCTCTCAGTCGCTGCTCGGCCGGCTCGCCCAGTCATTCGCCCTCTCCGGACTGGCCTGCCGCGGCCGCGCGTCGGGACGCAATCGGACCGCTTACCTCGATCGAATCTCGGTCCCCGACGCCCGCCTGAACACCATCGGTCTCGGCCAGCTACCCGTCGACGGCCAGTTGTTCCCGGTCAGCTATCCCGGGGGGCTTCCCCGGATCGAGCTCGAAGCGCGCTCGAATCGTCTGACCGCGACCTGGCCCGATCTGACGCTGGAACTGTACGGTCGCATCGACGGAGCCCCGGTCGAAATCGCCGAGGTCCGGGCGACCGCCACGATCGTCTTGCGACCGACGGCCGACGACCTCGACCAGCTACAGTTCGACGTCCAGTCGCTGCAGGTCGAACACGCCAGCTTCTCCTCGCCCTGGGCCGACAGCGGTCCCGGGGACGACGAGTTGACTCGCTGGGCACGACGGCTGTTCCTCGTGGTGTTCGACGATCACGTGGCCTTCCCGCTCCCGCTCGAGCCCGGAAGCCCCTCCCGGCTCGAGGCCGTCCGCGTCCGGCGGGGCGATCTGCTCCTCCTGCTGGAACTCGTCCCCTCCTGACAGACCGAGCCGCCCGACGCCTTGGCGGCCCTTCCCCGGGGGTGTGATCCAACTCGGTGGGATCGACGTCGGAGAAATACGTCGAAACGAGACGACTCCGGTGCCCTGGAAGCACCGGTGAACCTGTCTGGGGGAGCTGTGGAGTCACCGCCCCTCTCCGCCCCGATCCCGTGACGGTCACCGGGTGGCTCGTCGACCGGTGTCCCCGGCGGTTCAAACCGCCGGCTACTTTTCGACAGGGCAACCGGCGGCCCTAAAGGACCGCCGGCCGGCTCTCC
>JBDGRG010000342.1:2696-11449 GCA_042218355.1 Bradymonadaceae bacterium | reverse complement strand
TGAAGAAGTCGACGATGACGACGGCCAAGCTGGCGTGGACGACCGCGCGGGTCGTCGCGCGGCCGACGCCCTCGCTGCCCCCGAAGACGGTCAATCCCGCGTGGCAGGCGGCGACCGGGATTGCCACTCCGTAGGCGAGGGCCTTGACCGTTCCGATGACCAGATCGAAGGGCGCGATCAGAATCGTGTTGGCGAAGGTGTAGTAGCTGACGCCGAATTTCAGATTCGCCGTCACCATGCCGGAACCGAATGAAACTGCACCGCCGAACACCGTCAATGCGAACACCGCTCCCACCGATGCGATCGTCCGGGGCACGACGAGGTAGTCGATCGGTTGTGCGGCGCTCATGCGCAGGGCGTCGACCTGTTCCGTCACGACCATGCTGCCGATCTGTGCCGCCATGCCGGTGCCGGCTCGAGTCGCCACCATCATCGCGGTGATGGTGGGCGCGAACTCACGCAGCAACAACTGCAGGAACAGCGGGCCGAGCATCGTCAGATCGCCGGTCACCCGGTTGGCCTGATAGCCCGCCTGCAGCACCAGGATCATCCCCATCACGCCGAGCGTGACGATGATGAAGAAGAGCGACCGGTTGCCGATCTCGAAGAGTTGTTCGAAGACCGCGCTCCACCGTCGCTTGCCACGGAGGGCGTAGTAGATCGTCAGCCGGAGCGTCCGCAGGATTCCGCGGGTGGTCCTCCACGCGTCGACCGCCGGCCCGCCCAGGGTCGCCAGAAAGCGATCGAGCGCGGTCGGGCCGTCGTCGGAGCCCCCGGAGGTCTGGTCGTCGGTCGAGGTCACGAGGTCATCGGGTGGTTCGACGTTCGGTATCCACGGGGTTGAAACCGCCGCCTGCACTCGGTCTGTGGCAACCGGCGGCGCTGAAGCACCGCCGGCCGGAATAGCGACCGGCCGAGGTTCGCCGACCGGCGATTGCGTTGAAGGCTTCCATTCCGGTCGATTTGGCAATGGTTGCGCGGTTGTCACTCGACTACTCGACCGCTCGACTACTCGACGACTCGCGCTGGCCCACCGAAGGGAGGCCTACAGAACCACGTAGGTAATCCCGAGATCGATCGCGAAGATCGCGATCGCGGACGAGACGACGGAGGCGTTGACCGCCCGCCCGACGCCCTTGGCGCCGCCGCGGACCGTCAGGCCGAAATGGCACGAGATGACGGCGATCGCGAAGCCGAACGCGACCGCCTTCCACATGCCGTGGGCAAAATCGGCGAAGTCGAGATACGTGACGACGCTCCAGAAGAAAACCAGCGGGTCGACCCCGAGCAGGTACTGACTGGTGACTGCGCCGCCGATCAGAGCGGTCAAGTCGCCGATGATGAGGAGCGCGAACATCATCACGATCATCGCCAGCACGCGCGGGACGACCAGGTATTCGACCGGGTTGATCGCCAGCGCCCTCAATGCGTCGATCTGTTCGGTGACCTTCATCGTGCCCAGTTCCGCCGTGTTGTTCGCGCCGACTCGCCCGGAGAACATCAGACCGATCATGACCGGTCCGACCTCGCGGAGCACGCTGTAGCCGGCGCCCCAGCCCAGCAGGCCCTTGGCGCCGTACTCGCGCACGTAGATGCCGCTCTGGATCACCATGATCGCACCGACGAGGACGGCGGTGACGACGACGATCGGGAAGCTCTCGACCCCGATCCGGTAGAGGTTCCGCCAGGTCTCGGGGCCGTCGAGCTTCCAGGGCGCGCCGTGGCGAACGAGATCGATCGTCAGCCGGATCATCCCGCGGATCTCGCGGACGACCGTCAGCGCGAGCCCGCCCATCTGTGAAAGCAGGCGCCGGATCATCGGTTCCACGAAGGAGGGTATCGGGGACGACGTCGGGGTCGGCAGAGCCGGGCCGGGGGCCGAGAGCCAGAGCTGCCGGCACCGACCGACACACCGGTATGAACGGGACGCCGGGGGCCGTCAACGATCGACTTCCGCCGCGGCGCGGCCGTCGTGCTCGGCATCGACCGCGTACGACGACCAGAAGTCCCGGACGCGCGGGTCCGAGCTGTCGGCGACCTCGTCGACGGGTCCCTCGAAGCGCTTGCTTCCCGCATCGAGCATGACCACCCGGTCGCTGACGTCCCGGATCCCGTCGATGTTGTGACTGACCGTGATGGCCGTCGTCCGGTATTCGCGTTTCAGCGTCTCCAGAAGCTCGAAGATCTTCGAGGCCGTCACGGGATCGAGCCCGGCCGAGGGATCGTCGTAGAAGAGCAGCTTCGGTCGGCGGATGACCGCCCGGGCGAAGCTGACGCGCTTCTTCATCCCGCCGGAGAGTTCCCCGGGGAACTTGCTGCCGGCGCGGGGGAGCCCGATCTCGTCGAGGATCGAGCCGACCCGCCGCTCGATCTCCGACTCGTCGGCGTCGCCCGCCTGGCGCATCGGAAAGGCGATGTTCTCGGCCACGGTCATCGAGTCGAACAGTGCGTAGTTCTGGAACAGCATGCCCATCCGCATGCGCAGGTCGGCCAGTTCGGCGACGTCGAGGTCGTGCACGTGCTGGCCGTCGACGACGACCGCGCCGGAGTCGGGTTCGACGAGCCCGCAGACGATCTTCAACATCAGCGACTTGCCGGCTCCCCCGGGGCCGACGAGGCCGAGATAGGTCTCCTCCGGAACGGTGAACGACACGTCGTCGAGCACGCGCTGGTCGCCGTGGAATTTGGTGATGTTCCGGACCTCGATCATCCCTTGCTCCGCTCGAGCAGTTCTCGGGCGAGGTCGACTCGACGACTCTGCGGATAGTCCTCGATGAACGAACGCAACTTCCGACGGAACCGCCGCGACCGTCCCTGCAGTCGAAACGTCTGTGCGAGGTGCCAGCTGGCATCGTCGGTCCGTACGGTGTGCGGGAATTTCCGTACGTAGGTCCGGAAATGGCGGCGAGCCCGGCGGTAGTCGTCGAGATGGACCAGATGAATCCATCCGAGTGCGAACCGAGCGTCGGCCGCCCAGGGGGAGTTGTACGAGCCGATGAAGCGAGAGACGTAGACGCGGTCGGCGACGCGGCGGAGGAGCGTCCGTGCCAGTCGCCACCGGCGATGGTCGAGGTAGATGTTGGCCAGTTCCCACTCGGCGTCGTCGACCATGTTTCCTTCGGGATGTTCGCGCAGCAGCCGTGCGTACCAGTCGACGGCTTCGCCGTCGCGTCCGGTCTCGTCGAGGGCTTCGGCGGCGAGGAACAGCAGATTGTCGGCGACCGGTTCGCCGCGGACGTCGCCGTGCAGCCGGTCGAAGAGTCGCTTCAGATGGTCGAGACGCGCCTCCTCGCGATGGGCATCGGCGATGATCTCCGCGGCGCGCTCGGACCAATTCGTCTTCGGGAACCGGACCACCAGCCGGCGTCGGAGTTCCCGAGCTCGATCGGCGTCGCCCCGCCGCGCGAGGAGGTCGGCCGCCTCGCTCATCGCTCGGCCGCCGAGTGCGTCGCGTCGGTCGGCGCTCCAGATTGCCTCGTAGCGGTCGAGGGCGGTCGTCGGGCGGCCGCGGTCGGCGGCGATCCGCGCGAGCTGAAGCCGAACCCGTCGGCGCTGTTCGGCCGACGAGGCGGACTCGAGGAGCCGGCGGTACGTCTGCTCGGCAGCGTCGAGTTTTCCCCGGTCCCGCAGCTCGGCCGCCTCCAGTGCGCGCTCGTCCCGCCGCGAGGTCTCGGGGCCCGAACAGCCCCCGAGGACCAAACCCGCCATCACCAGGGCGAGGACGGCCGGGGAGTTGTGGACGTCGGTGCTCATCGTGTCGATCGGGGATCTGCGGACGAATGCGAGCCGGGGGAGCAGGGGGGCGGCTCGGGGCGGTTGCGACCCCGAATGACGCTCGGCTCGACCTTGACTCGCTGTGACCGCTTCCGTATACCGCTGCGGCGGTCGCCGACCGGCGATCGCCGAACCGAGCGTATTGTTCAGGAGACTTCGAGTTTGGCCAAGCCTCCCGACGTCGGACGGGCACATGTCCGGCCGTCACGCTCCACTCCGGGTCGGTCCGGACGAGCGGCGAGGCGGCGAGGGCCAAGGGAGAGAGGACGATGATCAAGGGATTGATCGGAAAGAAAGTCGGGATGACACAGGTGTTCGACGACGAGGGGAATCAGATCCCGGTGACCGTCGTCGACGTCGACAGCAACGTCGTCGTACAGTTGAAGAGCCAGGAGGGCCCCGACGGCTATTCGGCCCTCAAGCTGGGATTCGACCGCGCCCACAAACTCGAGAAGGAGGGCGAAGAGGACGAATGGCGCCTTTCGGATCCGGAGGTCGGCGTCTTCGAGAGTGCGGGCATCGAGGTTCCGCGCCGGCATCTGCGAGAGATCCGGGTTCGCGAGGCGGATCTCGAACGCTTCGAGGTCGGAGAGGAGCTGGGCGCCGATCTCTTCGGTGAGGGCGAATGGGTTGATGTCACCGGCAAGAGCAAGGGGCGGGGCTTCTCGGGTGTCGTCCGTCGGCACAATTTCTCGGGGTCGCCGAAGACACACGGCACGCACGCCTACTACCGACACGGCGGGTCGATCGGGCAGTCCGCGGACCCGGCGCGCGTCTTCCCCGGACTGAAGATGGCCGGGCAGGAGGGCAACCACCAGGTGACGATCCAGAACCTCCGAGTGATTCGGACGCTGCCCGAGGACGATCTGCTCGCCATCAAGGGCGGGATCCCGGGACCGAAGACCGGCCTCGTCGAGGTCCGCACCGCCAAGAAGAAACACCACGCGGCGTGAGTCGAGAGGCAGCGGGCGCTCCGAGGTGCGATCGCGCCCGATCCGTCCGAGTCGCGTCCCGGGCGCGGGATGGGGCTCGGTCGGACGTCCCTCCCGCTGTCGTCCATCACCCCGGAGAGGGGTCTGATCGGAAACCGTGGGGCGTCCGAGAGCAGCGTCGCCCGCGCCTCCAGCACCCCGACCCGACCGCCCGATCAGAGCTGGCGGCTCTGAGCTGGGCTTCTTTCAGCGTGCTCCGGAGCATTCATCCCACGGACTTCCGGTCGGCTGTTGGACGCCAGCGGCCGATGATCGCATCCGGCGTCCGACCCGGGCTGGCGTCTGGCGGCGGCTCGAACTACCATGCCCCCGGATCACCCCGATCACTGTGGACGACGGCCGGGAGTCGAGCATGGAGCGGGACGAACTGAGAGAGTACTTCGAATACTACCGGGAGTACGTCCGCCGCGAGCCGGAGAACCCCGACGCGCGGATGCGGCTGGCGACGGCGCTCCGCGAGCTCGGGCGG
Source organism: Bradymonadaceae bacterium (assembly GCA_042218355.1). Lineage (GTDB taxonomy): Bacteria > Myxococcota_A > Bradymonadia > Bradymonadales > Bradymonadaceae > CAJXPB01. Next base: position 6,214 of record JBDGRG010000342.1, on the reverse strand, counting down.
CGCGAGCGCGCGGCCGAGGAGTTCGAGAACGCCGCGCGACTGCTCGAGGAGCAGGATCGCCCGAAGGAGGCGATCGCGGCCTGTAAGGGCGTGCTGGAGATCGACCCGGACCACCCCTCGATTCGACATTATCTCGCCAAATTGTTCGCTCGCACGCCCGACGCCAGGGGGCGATCCGGTCGGGTGGCCAGGCCGCTCGAATCCGTCGACGAGAACGAGACGGCCGACGCGGAGACCGGCCGGGAGCGGTCTCCGGCAGCCGACGGCGTCGAACGGTCGGACGTCGACGAGCGGCGAGAGACCGACGAATGGGAACCCTCCGAGACCCCGGGTGTCGAACGCGAGCACGACCCCGACGAAGAGCTGTCGGAGACCCTGGACGTCCGGCCGGAGGAACAGCCCGACGTCTCCCGCGAGGAGATGGACGAGCTGTTGACCACCGTCGACATCGCGCCGGAAGACATCGTCGAGATCGAGGACCTCGAGGACATCGAGTCGTTCGAGGAGGAACACGGCAGTCGAGACTGATCGGGTCGGTCACCGTCACCGCACCCGATCAGAGCCCACACCGTCTCCGCAGAGCTCCGTCGATCGGGTCGGCCTGCGGGTTCCGACCGCTCGCCTCGCGGGCGCGCCAGAGCGCTCGAGCGAACTTGCATCGCTCGGGGCGGACCTTCAGCGCGCGCTCCAGTCGGGATCGTGCGCGCGTCAGCCCCCCTTCGGCCAGCAGTTGTCGGCCCCGTAGGTAGTCGTACAGCGCGCTTCCGCCGCCCGACAGTTCCTTCGCGCGGCCGAGCGCCTCGTCCACCGGTTCGGATTGCCATCCGGACACGGCGGCGCTCGCGAGTGCCCGCTCCAGTTCCAGTCGCGCCCGGAGCCGATCCGAGACGATCCTGTCCTCGGCCCGCCGCTCGGCGATCCGCAGGTTCTGCAGCGCGTCGCGCGCCCGCCCCTGCCGGCGGCGGATCTCGCCAAAGGCGACCCACGCGAGGGCGGACCGGGTCGGATGGTCGAGCAGCGGCTCGAGCGCCTCGACTGCTCCGTCGAGCTCGCCCAGCCGGCCGAGGCACCGTGCGTAGCGGGTCGTCGCTACGGGTCGTTCGGGAAGCGCTCGATGAGCGCGCTCGAGGTATCCGACCGCCCGGCGATCGTCGCCCCGGGCGAACGAGACCGACCCCTCCAGAAATTCGTAGACCGGGGAGTCGGCGGATCTCACCCCTGCCCACCGGTCGAGTAACGCCTCCGCGCGGTCGAATTGCGCGTTTCGGATCAGTGTCCGTATGCGGATCACGGCTGCCCGCCAGTCCCCCGGCGACCGGGCCATCAGTGCCTCGGCGACGGCGTCGGCTTCGGAGGGGGGACCGGCCTGGAGGTGATAACGAGCGACGGCGAGCATGCCGGGCAGATACGCCACTTCCGAGCGTCGGGCCCGTCCGCACTCGCGGTCGGCCGCCAGCGCCGCCCCGTCGAGTCGATGGAAACGACACCAGGCGAAGGTCAAAAGCGGCTCGGTACTCCCCGGGATCGCCTCGAGATGACGCTGCGCGGCGGCGAGATGTCGCTCGCGGGGATCTCCGCGCTCGCCGCTGGCTGCGTCGAGGTGAGTCCTCGCGGCCTGCAGGCGGACGAAGGGGGCGTCCGGGGCGGCGTCGGCCAGCTGTTCGACCGAGTCGACTGCGGCGGCCGCCTCCTTCCCGCGCGTGGCGTTGCGATGCCGCAGACGGGCGCGCAGGGCCGAGGCCGCACGTCCGGAGGGGGATTCGCTGTCCGCAAGGGGGGCGAGCAGTTCGAGGGCACCCTCGTCTCGAGCGGCGGCGCTCAATGCACGTGCGGCGAGCAGACGTGAGCGGGCGTGCCAGCGCCGCCGGTCCTCCAGCAGGGAGATCGCCCGACCGACATGCGATCGGAGGAGGGCCAGTCGCGCACGGACGAGACTGATCGGGAGGGATCGCCGGAGCTGCTCGGGCGCACTCTGGAGACGATCGGCGGCGCGAGTGAGCGCTCCCCGGTCCAGCGCCAGATCTGCCAGGGCGGCCCTCGGACCGGCGCGGTCCGGGGTTGCGTCGAGTGCGCGTCCGAGTTGTGCCTCCGCCCGATCCTCTCGTCCGCCCGCCAGTAGCGCCCGAGCCCGCAGCCGGTGGAGCCGAGCGCGCTGATGCGAGCCGGCGGTGTCCGCGCCGTCGGGACCGTAGGTGCGCAGTGCTCGTTCGGCGCGCTCCAGGGCCTTTTGGCGGGAACCGGTGTCGAGCCACATCGAGATTCTGAGAATGCGAGCGTCGAGGTGGTCCTCGTTCCGATCGAGCACCTCCTCGATGGTCAGGATGGCTTCGCCGGGGGACGTCCGGTGCCGAGCTCGGCCGGCCGCATACGTGATTCGTAGTGTCCGGTCCTCGCCGCTCGGGAGGTCCTCGGCGGCGGCCGCGGCGTCTCCGGGCGCGTCGGCCTCGAGATGCGCCGAGATACGTGCGAGCGTCGTCGCCGTCGTCCCCCCCGGCGGGTTCTGGGCATTGCGGATCGCCTCGCGAGCCCGGCCGGGATAACCCTCCGCGAGTTCTCGATAGGCCCGGGCCAGCGCCAGCGGAGAGGATTCGCCCGGTTCGGGAAGGTCGGCGAGTTGCTGGGGGTCGAGGCGACTTCCGGGTTCCTCGAAGCGGTACTCGAGCTCTGCGGACCACTGGAGGAGGTGCCGGCGGACCCGCCGGCGGGCGGCGGCGAGATCGGGACCGGGCGCGATCGGAGCGGTCCACGCGGCGAGATGATTGATCCCGCCCGGGCTGTTCGCGGCCAGCGCCCGCTCGAGGAGGGAGACGGCTTCGCGATGGCTCGCGTAATCGTCCGAGGCGCGCGCCTCGCGAGCCTGGCGGAGACGATGCGTCAGAGCTCGGTAACCCGAGCGATTCAGCCAGGCGCCGGCGGCGTAAGCACTCAGCAGAAACGCGCCGAGAATCGCGGCCGCCGACGCCACCGCGTAGCGCGGATGGGCGACGAGTCGCCGGGCGGTCGGGGGAAGCCGATCCAGCCAGTCGTCCGTTCGGCCGGAGTCGGCTGTGCCCGGTCCCGTCCGCTCGTCCGTCCCTCGGGCGTCGGTAGCCCCGGGGTCGGGGGCGGTCGGAAGTTCGGCCGCCTCGTCGATTTCGCCGGGAGCGGAGTCGTCCGTCGCCGGTTGCGCGGCGGCGTGTCGAGCGCTCGGTTCGCCCCCGCCGCGCGGGCCCCGGTCGGCCCCCTCGGTATCGGGTGCCGATGCTGCTTCGGCGGATCCAGAGGCGGAGGATGGCCCGCCGGGGCGGCGGTCGGACGAGCGCGACTCCGCGGTTCCCCCGCCGACCGGGGCGTCACGGTCGCTCACGTCGGGATCGGCACTCGCGGGCCCATCGTCCTCCCGGGGGCCCGGCAACTCGCTCATCTCGGCGGGCAACTCGACCGAGCCGGAGTCCTCGTCGGTGTAGACGCCGGTGTCGAGTTCGCCCTCGCGGTGGAAGGCCGAGTCGCCGTCTGCCTCGGGGAGGTCCTCGTGATCG
>JBDGRG010000342.1:633-2686 GCA_042218355.1 Bradymonadaceae bacterium | reverse complement strand
CCCGCGGCGACCGACGCGGAGGCCTGGCCGGCGGCGCCCTCCGAAGAGCCCGCGTCCGTCGGTCCGTCGGACGGGTCGGACGCCGGGGGTTCGGTTGCCGCATCCCCCGCGTCGACCGCTTCCCCCGAGGATCTCTGCAGGACGTCGTGGTCGATCAGGGTATCCGGCATGTTCGAGGCGGCGAACGTGCTGTCGTCCGCCTGCTCCGGGTCCCAGTTCTTCGTGCTCTCGCCCTCGAATTCGCCCGTTGGAGCGACCGCCTCGTCGGGCTCGCCCTCGCGAGTCATCGGAGAACCGCGGTCGATGACGGTGTCGTCGACGTCCTCGTAGAACTCGCCGGCCGGGTCGCTGGGGTCGGCGAAGTCCCGGAAGTTGCCCGTCGTACCGGGCTCGTCGTTCTCCTCGAGCAGAGCATCGCGCAGCTGCTCTCCGTCGAGCTCGATGACCTCCTCGTCGGCGTCGTCGGATTCGCTCGGGAGGTCGGGAGGCGTCGTCTCCTCCGGATCCCCCGCTCCTCGGGGCGCGGGCGTGTCTCCCCCGGCGGACGGTGGGGACGGCACGGCCTCGAGTCGGCGTTCGATCGACGCGACCCGCTCCGCGGACGCGCCGGCCCGCCGGGCGCGCTCGACCGACTCGGCGGCTTCGGTTCGTTCATCGCAACCGGCGTGACTTCGCGCGCGCACCAGCCAGTAGTCGACGCGCAGTGCGTCGGGATACTGTCCGGGGTCCGAGGTCAGCGCATCGAGCGCGGAGTCGGGGGCGTCGGCGCTGAGATAGAGTCGGGCCGCATAGATCCGCCGCCGCGGGCTCGTCGGGGCGGTTGCCTCCTCGAGGAGCAAATCCGCCGCGCGCGCTGGCTCGCCCGCATCGAGGAACTCCGCGGCGCGGCGGCGTGTCCGAGCACCGAGATCGGGAACGCGGTGCAGCCGTTCGGCGAGGGTCGAGCCCGGGTCCGAAACACTCATCGCGGGCCGCGCGAATGGGCGTGTGAGTCGAGAATCGAAGCGAGAAAGTAACACACTGGGTGCAGCACGACCAACGAGCGGCTGACGGAGGGTGCGTTCCCGAGTGAGTGGTCGCAGCGGTGTCAGGGGGACGGGGAGGGAGCCCCTCTCGGATCCCCTTCCGCGGCCGTCCAGCATCCGGCAGGGGGCCCCGCTGCCGGTCGCGTATCGGTACCGACGGGTCGCGAGCGGACCCGGCGACCGAGCCGGCGCACGGTCCCTCGGGAGCGGTCCGAGTTTTTTGACCGCTCGGGCGTCCGCCGTATGGTCGATCATCGTCGGCGACGGATCGCGGACGACGACTCACTCATGGAGGAGCGCCATGCGGGACTGGATGCGGACGACGTGGTTGTTGGTCGGGATCGGGATGGTCGCTGCGGGCTGTGGAAACAGCGTCGAACCGATCTCGAACGGGAGCCTGCTCGTGCGGTGGTCGGTCCGCCCGCACGGATGCGACCGAGCCGGTGTGACCGCGGTCGAGGCGAGGCTGGATTCCAAACACAGCCACCGGGTGGAGCGATTCGATTGCGCGCGCGACGAGGGGGTGGTCGAGAACCTGCGGCCGGGGAATTACGACGTCGTCCTCGTCGGGGTCGACGAGAGCGGGAATCCGACCTACGACGCCGGCCCGCGCCGGGCGACGGTCCGAGGATCCCGGGAGGCGAAGGCGCCGAAGATGCGGTTGACCGCACGACCGGCTGGAGTGAAGGTCAGTTGGCGATTCGCGAACGGAAAGGTCTGCGGGAGCAACGGCGTCGACAAAGTTCGGATCGTCCTGTACGACGAAGACGACTACGAGGTCGCCAGCCGTTCGCTCGGCTGTCAGCGCGGACAGACGACACTCGACGACGTGCCGCCCGGTGAATACCTCGTCGAGGTCCGTTCGGGCGACGGGGCGGAGAAGACGTGGGTGGGGTTCGAGAAGACCGAGCTCGAACGCGGAAAGACCGGGACGGCCGAGGTGGTTCTGAAGTCGTCGGGTGCGGTCCGACCGGAGAACTGACGCCCGATCGGCAGTCGAACCGATGTCTGTCGCCGTAATTGTTCAG
>JBDGRG010000342.1:0-623 GCA_042218355.1 Bradymonadaceae bacterium | reverse complement strand
CGGACTGCTCTCGAGCTTCAGCAAGGTCGTCTCCGACCATGAAACCGGGCGGCTGACCTGCGTGAACATCTGCTGCCAAGGTCTGTTGTCGTTTTCCTTTGCGTCTTGTTCTCTGCGCCTTTGCGCCTTCGTGGCCCAATCGGGCTGACCGCCCTGTGAACGGTTACCTGTCGCCCGGGGCGGCGGACGATGCGAATTGCGGACGGCGGACGGCCGCGTGCTGGTCTCACTGACACGGAGTCGGGCCCGATGTCTCGTCGCCCACTTGCCGCGATACTCGCGAGCCTGCTGCTCGGCGGGCTGATCGCGGTGACGACGTCCGTGCGGGCGGAGGAGCGACCCGCCCCGACGCGCGGCGCCGTCCTGGCGCTGCTGACCGAACACGTCGAAACCGAACAGGGGAAGCTCCGGACGCGTTTTTGGTGGAAGTCGGCCGCCGGTCCGGCCTGGACCGAGACCGACCGGGCCCTCCAGCGCCATCTGCGCCGGCGCGGCCTCCGGACGAGCGCCCCGGACGACGAGACCCGTATCAGTCGCATCTATCGGCATCCCAACCTCTCGGTCGACAACGCGACCGCGCTGGCATCGGTTCTCCGGGAACGGCGGGTATTGGTCGGCGAGGT
>JBDGRG010000341.1:0-1519 GCA_042218355.1 Bradymonadaceae bacterium | reverse complement strand
GGTCGGCACCGGCAAGAACATCCCCTACTACCCGGAGGACCGCGACATCACCGCCATCGACATCGCTCCGAAGATGCTCGACCGGGCTCGCCGGCGGGCCGAACGACGAGAGGTCGATGTCGATCTGGTGGAGGCCGACGCCCAGGACCTCCCGTTTGCGGACGACTCCTTCGAGTCGGTCGTCTGTACGTTCGTGTTCTGTTCGGTCCCCGATCCCGTACTCGGGTTGCGAGAGGCACGGCGTGTCCTCGAACCGGGCGGCCAATTGGTGATGGTCGAGCACGTCCTCAGCGACATCCCGATCTTGCACACGTTGATGAAGTGGTTCGACTGGCTGCCCGTCCACGTCTGGGGCGCGCATATCGACCGGCGGACCGTCCAGAACGTCCGTGCCGCGGGTTTCACCGACTTGGAGGTCACCGACCTTGCTCTGGACGTCGTCGAGCGCATCGAGGGGCGCGCACCCGAGGTCGTCCGTTCGGATCAGTGACGACGCTCGAGCAGCCTCCGGTCCGTCAGCCGCGCGTCGCCGACATCCAGGTATCTTCCGCCGTCGACGGACGACTGCGCGCAAACCGTCCGCGCGCTCCTTCGCACCGTACAAGTTCGACTGTCCTCAGCTAGGATCGGTGGACCATCGCGACCTCCGCCCGGCGGGGGGCGTCCCGCGCTGTCCCCCGCTCCCTCGATGACGCTGCCGACGATCGGTACCGGGCGTCGATCCCCTCGCTGGGGGTGCCGGTGGGCGCGGCGGATGGCGTTGCACTACGGTCGATCAGAGCCTAGTGTCCGCCGGTCGTTCGCCGTCTTCGGACTCGCGGGGGCTGTCGACCGGCCTCCCCCCTCGGCTTCACGGTGACGAACGTCCCCAGCCGCATCGATTTCGATTCCACCCCGCTCGCCCGCGAATGCACGACCAGTCCAAGCAATTACTCGGCGCGGTTCGAAGCGCGCTGGCGGCGGCCGTGGTGGTCGTCGTCCTGCCGGCCATCGACATGCCGGCGGGTTACATGGGGGCGCGCGACGAGCTGACCCGATTCGGTGCGCTGTACATCGGGTTTCTGGCGGTCGTCACGGCGGCGATCGTCGTGGGCCGCCTGCGCGCTGCCGACCACGCTCGAGATGCCGCGCTGGCGCTCCACGCCGTCAACGCGGGTGTCTTCACTCCCGCGCTGGCGTCCGACCCGATCCTGGCGATGTCGGTCGTGGGCTGGCAGCTCGTGGCGCTGGGGTTCGAGCTCTGGCGGCCGTCCCATCCCCGACGTCGTGGCGGGCGCGGCGCGGTCCCGTCGGCGAGCTTCGATGAACGCGAGGAGGCGTGGTTTGCCACCTGGGGGGCGCCGGCGAGGCACGCACTGTCGGGGGCGGTACTGTTGATCGTCGTCGTCGTCGGATACGAGGTCACCGAGCGTCTGTTGGCACTGTCGACCTGCGGGATCGTCGGCGTCCTCGCACTGTCGAGCACCATCCCGTTTATCGGGGAGCGACTCCGCGCCGAGCGATGGACGGCCGCGCTGTT
>JBDGRG010000340.1:0-8236 GCA_042218355.1 Bradymonadaceae bacterium | reverse complement strand
AGAGCACGCACGTCCTCCCGGTCGAGGAGATCGACGCCCAGATCGAGGCCGTGGTCTCCGACTTCGACGTCGACGAGGCGAAGACGGGGAAAGGCGACGGAGAGGGATACGGGGAGTCGAAGTCGCCGGGGACGCCCGGTGACGGGGGGTGTCGCGATCGGAAGCCGCGCGCGGTCGAGCGGGTCCGGGTCCCGAAGTCGAAGTATCCCATCCGGGCCAAGCGCCGGGGACTCGGAGGGGAAGCGGTCGCCGTATTGACGGTCAGCGCCGAGGGAGAGGTCGTCGACGTCGAGATCGTCGAGAGCGCCGGGCACGGGTTCGATGAACTGGCGGCCGAGGCGTTCCGGAAGTGGACGTTCAAACCCGCGCGCCGCAACTGTCGGGCCGTGCGGGACACCGTTCGCGTCTCCCACGCGTTTTCGGTCGAGCGGTGAGTCGACGATTCGAACGTTCGAATCGTTTTCGATTTTCTCCTTGCATTGCGGGGCGGGGCGCGCTAACAACTGCCCGTCGGGTGGTGTGAAAGTCGCCCGGTCTCTCCGACAGCAACACCTGACGCATTGCCACACCGGCCGACGCAACACCGGAAACATCCTTTCCGACGCGCGAACGTTCCGGAACGCAACGACGCGGGACACGCTGAACGAGTAGCACGCCCGAGAGGGTCTCGAACAGGTTCGCGGGTGTTCTGTACCCCGAACCGAACATTTTCGACGATGTACCAGGGAAAACGATGAGTGATCGCGTCAAAGGCACAGTGAAGTGGTTCGACGAGGACAAGGGTTACGGCTTCATCGAGCGTGAAGATGGTGGAGAGGACGTCTTCCTCCACTACAGCTCGCTCGACCAGTCGGGCTTCAAGTCGATCGCGGAGGATGCGGTCGTGGAGTTCGACGTCGAGCACGGCCCGAAGGGTGCCAAGGCCACGAACGTCGCAGAGATGTGACGCCGGCCTGCACCGGTCCGGCCGCCGGGCGGCGCTGAGCCGCCCGCCGGCCGTACGGTCCGACCCCCGCGAGCTTCGGCTCGCGGGGGTTTTTTTATGTGCCGATCCCCCAGCCGAACGCGATCACGACCGTCAGTGTGATCCAGAGCACGACTTGCAGGGGGATCCCGATGCGCACGAAGTCCTTCAGTCGGTAGTTGCCCGCGCTGTAGACCATCAAATTGGTCTGGTAGATCGGGATCGTGAAGGAATACGCGGCCGCGATGCTCATCCCCATGACGAGTGGACGGGCCGGCATGCCCTGTGACTCGGCGATCGAGGTGGCGATGGGAAAGAACAGGGCGACCGCGCCGTAGTTGGTGATGACCTGAGAGAGGATCGACGAACCGGCGACGACCGCCACGAGCAGTCCGATGTCGCCGAAGGTCGCGCCGGCGGCGATGATCTGTTCGCCCGCCCATTCCGCCGCCCCACTCTTCTCCATCGCCTCCCCCAGTCCGATCGCCGATCCGATGACGATCAGTACCTGCCAGTCGATGGCCTCCCGGGCTTCGCTCGGACGGATCACGCCGGTACCGATCAACAGAGCCGCCCCGAGCATCGCGGCGATCGAGATGTGCGCCAGCCCGCTGACGGCCAACCCGATGACCGTTACGAGCGTTCCGAGCGACATCGCCACCCCGAAGCGGTCGAAGTCCGCCATCTCGCCGGGCGAGGCGGTCTCTCGGGCACCTCCCTCCTGAGTCGTGATGTGGAAGTCGTCGCGGTCCTCGAACGTGCTTCGAAAGCCGGGCCCCGTATCGAGCACGAGGGTGTCTCCCGGTTTCAGAACGATCTCGTCCACCGGCGCCTCGAGCTCCTCGCCGTCGCGGAGGACGTAGAGGACAGCCGCGTTGTATCGGTCGCGAAATTCCGCCTCTCCGACGCGTTCACCGATCAGCCGCGAACTCTCGTCGACGACGATCTGATGCGTCTCGCGGTCGTCCTCGCGCATCGGGCGGCCGGGAGGGCTCGGGTCCGGCTGCTGGCGGTCTTCGGCCTCGTCGAGGCGCTCGTCGTCGACGGCCGGCTCGCGCTCCTCGAGCAGGAGAGGCGAGGCGACGACGAGAAACGTCCATCCCACCAGGGCACCGGGGACGCCGAGGTAGCCGAGTTCGAAGAAGCCGAAGCCCTCGTAGCCCTCCGAGCGGAGCAGGCCGTCGGTGACGAGGTTGGTCGACGTCCCGATCAGTGTGCAGACGCCGCCGAAGATCGAGGCGTAGGAGAGGGGAATGAGTAGTTTGGCTGCGGGGATGTCGTTGTCCCGGCACCACGAGCGGATGGCGGGGATGCCCATTGCAACGATGGGCGTGTTGTTCATGAACGCGGACGACGGGGTGACCGTCAGGCAGATCCGGGCGATGGCCATCCGGACGGATGTGACCTGCCCCAGAAGATAGTCGGCGGCGACGGCGAGGATGCCGGTCTCGCGCAGGGCGGCGGCGACGATATAGAGCGACCCGAGCGCGACGAGCGTCGGGTTGGCGAATCCGCGGATGGCCGATTCGAGCTCGATCACCCCCGGGACGACGACGGCCGCGACGCCGGCCATCAGCGTGGCGTCGACGCTGAGCCACTCCCGGACCAGGGCGACGATGACACAGAATACGACTGCGAGGACGTAGTAGCCTTCCCAGGTCACCCGAACCTCCGTCCGATTCTAGATGTCGATCGCGGCTAGGGGCCGGAGCCGTGCCGAGCGGACGTCCGGTCGACGTGGACGATCCGGCGTCGGGCTGCCGTGGATCCGGCTGACTCGTACCCTCGATCCAGTGTAGTGGACCGAGGGTCTTTGCTCCAGACCGAGAGGCGGTCGGATGCCGGAACAATGTCAGGACCTGACTCTACTGATTCGTCGACTGTCCCCGGTCGTCGCCGCCGACCCTCGATCCGACGAGGCACGCGATCGGAGGGGGACGGCGAAGAGCGCGGTCACCGGGTGGGCGGGATGCCGGTCGAGTCCGGTGAGCGGTCGCGAGCGGTCGACCGAGGTCGACTCTCCCGTCACTGGCTCTGTACGGTCTTGAAGTCGAAGGTCGACTCGGCGATCAGTCGATTCCCCTGGACATCCTCGATGTCGCGGGTCACCACCACGTTGTAGACCGTGTCGGCCTGCAGATTGTTGTCGGGGTTGAAGCGTGCCGCCACGTCGTTCACGCGCGTCACCGTTCCGGAGATCGCGGATCCGCCCTGAGGGGTGACGGTCACTGAATTCGAATCGATCGTGTTGTGGTTCATCCGTTTGCTGAACCGCAGGACGATGTTCGTGTTCAGCGGAGCAGACGTCTCCGAATCGGCGGGTCGGGTACGCACCAGGGCGGGTTTGATGGTGGTGCCAGTGGTGAACGTCCAGACGTAGTCGGCTGCGAGCTTGCCGCCGCTCGAATCTTCGACTCCGTTTCCGGTGTCGTTGCTCCGGAAGATCGTGACACGGTACGGCGTATTCGTCTCGAGCTGTTTGTTCGGGAGAAACAGGATCCGCCGATTGTTCTGGCGCAGGCGGATGTCGCCCGTCACGTTGTTCTGGGGCGTGTCCGGCAGTTTCGTCACCTTGACCGTGGAACTGTCGACGGATCCGGGCTCGACCGGCTTGTTGAAGTTGATCCAGATCCGCCCGTCCGGCGCGAAGTTGGTCTCCAGCGCCAGCGGGCGATGGCGGACGACCTTCAATTGCCCCGGGTCGTCGGTTGTCGTGAACGACCAGGCGTACTGCTGCTGGAGCGTTCGACCGTCGGTACTGGCGATCTGCGTGGAGAGGGTGACGGTGTAGTCGGTATCCAGGGCGAGCTTCGAGTCGGGGAAGAACCGGACCGTCGAGCCGTTGATGGTGATCTGCCCGGAGATCGGACCAGCCATCTTGGTGACCTTGAAGCTGCTGGACGTCACACTCGCCGGATCGATCGGTGCGGAGAACTCCGCGGTGACCTGCGGTCGGAGCGGCGCCCGCGGCGCGAGGTGTCGCGGGTTGGTCGCGACGACCTGGAACGGTCCCGGTTTGTCGGCCTCTTCGGTCCGGAAGCTCCAGGTGTAGGACCGAGCGAGTGCATTCCCCGCCGCATCCTCCACGTCGGTGGTGACCTCCGCGGTGTAGAGCGTGCCCGCATCGAGGTCGGCGTCCGGATCGAGGGTCGCGGTCTTCCCGGAGGCCGTCACGGAAGCCGAGACCGAGTTTCCTCCGGTCGAAAGCGTCAGCGACGAAGGTGTCACCGTCGAGCTTTCGACCGCTTCGCTGAAGGTCACTTCGATGGTGACGTCGGTCGCGACGCCAGTCTCGCCCTCGGTCGGGGTCGTCGACGACACCGTCGGGGGCGCCTGATCGCCGACGTCGGCGGCGTCGGGCTCGTCGGTGTCCATCGTGTCCCGGGTCGCATCCATGGTGTCCGGCCCGGCGTCGGTGGTGGCGGTGCTGGTGTCCGCCAGCGTGTCTCCACCGTCGCGTGATTTGTCGAAACCGACCAATCGATCGCCGCAGCCAGCGGTCGACACGACGGTCGCGAGCAGGATACCGATGATTCGAATGAGCGGGCGGTCGTACATGTCTGGCTCCACTGAGTTACGGGTGTGTCTTCGAGGTGGTCGTGTCGTTTCGGACGGGTGGTCGTGCCGCAGTCACTCCTCGACGACCTTCACGGCGACATCGAACTCCACGCGTCGGTTCTTGGAACGTCCCGCGTCCGTGACGTTCGAATCGACCGGTTTGTCTTCACCATAGCCCTCGACGACGAATCGATTCCGGTCGACTCCCTGTTCGACGAGGTAGTCGACGACGGTCTGAGCGCGGCGTTCCGACAGGCTCTGGTTGTACTCGCGCGTCCCGATGGCGTCGGCGTGGCCCTGGACGCGGACCTTCGACCCTCGGTGCTTCTCGAGAATCGACGCGGTCTGATTGAGCGCGGGATACGACTGCTCCTTGAGCGTCGCCTTGTCGAAGTCGAAATAAATCTTGTCCTGCAGATCCAGGCGCCCCGCCTCGACCTCGACCTTCTCGCGCTCGGGGCATCCCCAGTTTTCGACCGGGCCGCCGTCCTCGGGACAGCGATCCCACTTGTCGGGAAAGCCGTCGCCGTCGGCATCCGGAAGTTCCTTCTGGACGACCTTCTCGGTCGGCTCCGGACAGTCAGGCTCCTTCGGTTCGGGCTCGGGGGGCGGCGCCGGCTGTTCGGCCGTCGGGCCGTCGGTCAGTGCGCCGCCGAACTCGAGACTGAGCCCGAAGTGCAACAGCCGCGCATCGTCGCTGACCCGGTCGGGGGCGTCGGCCTGGATGATCTGACGGTAGCGAGCGAACGGACCCAGACGGATGCCGCGGTTTTTGGCCAGCGGGAACGAGACGCCGACACCGGCGCCGAATCCGGGTCGATCGAGGTCACCGGTTCGGACGTACAGCGCATCGAGGTCGAACCAGGGCGACATCCCGAGTGGCCAGTCGTTGGCGACCGGATTCTTCAGCCGGACACCGGCCCCGAAGTCCCAGGCCGTGCCCGATCGGGCCGTCTTGCCCACGGAGGGGAGCTCGGTGACCCCCGCGTTGACGTTGACGTCCAGCCACGGGGCGAAGTTGTAGAATCCCTCGATGTTCTGGCCGGCCCCCATCTCGAAGCGGTCGGACTGGGCAGTCGACAGTGGCACCGTCAGGCCCGGTTCGAGCCGAAGACCGAATGGATGGGACGGAGAGCGGCTCGACTGGGCTCGGGCTGTGCCGGCGAGGCCGACGACGGCCAGACCGACGACGATGCCGGTCCAGCGGGCGATGCGATTCATGGCGGTTCCTCTTCGAGAATACGAACCATTCGATTCGGCGGTCACCGTCTAGGCACGTCCGTAGATCATCGCGACCGCCGGCAGTCGGCATTGTCGTTTTGCCGACGTCATCGAACGTAGTCTCGACCCCCTCGAAGTTAAGAACTGCGTCCGTCTCGTCCCGGCGGCGAGGCGGGGAACGTGCGGGCGAACGGACCCGTCTCGTCGGCGATTCGAGGCGGACGTGCTCCTCTCAGAATTCCACGCCGAGGAAGTGGCCGACCGAGGCGTCCCGGAAGTCGAGGTCGACCTGTTCGAGATGGTCGACGAGCGCATCGACGTAGCCGGTGAAGGGGGGACACCGGACGGCATCCGGAAGATCCGTGCGAGCTCGGACGGCGTTGTAGACCGCCAGATGGTCGATGCTCTCCAGCAGCTGGCGAGGGGTGCGGGTCCACCGCCGGAGCCCCGGGACCTTCATCAACCATTTGGTCATTTTGAACGGGACGTTGCCCGCTCGCGGAGGATTGCCGGCCCGCCGGGCGACCAGCTCGAACAGCCTCCGGGCCGAGAACGGATCCGGGTCGCAGAGGTGATAGGTTTCGTCCTCGGCGCCGTTCGTCAGGCTGAGGGCGTGGATCGCTCGGGCGACGAAGTCGACCGGGACGAGGTTGAGCGGGTACTGCCCCTCGCCCGGAACGAACAGAGGGACCCCTTCGGGCATCTGTACCAGCGCTCCGAGCAGATAGTACGGACCGTTGAGCCGATCCAGCTGGCCGGTCTCCGAGTGCCCGACGATCAGCGTGGGGCGATAGATGGTCGTCGGGACGGATGCGGGGGCCCCGCGAATGGCGCGCTCGGCCTCGAACTTCGCCTCTTCCCATCCGTTGCGGAAGGACTGACCCTCGTCGAAGTCCGTCTCCATGATCACACCGGTGCGCGTGCCGGAGACCAGCGCCGAGGAGAGGTGGTTGACGCGGTTCAGCGAGGTCATGTCCGCCGCCACGTCGAGGATGTTCTGTGCCTCGCGGCGATGGGTGTCGACGAGCTGTCTGCGTCCGGTATCGGCGGGGACGGGTCGGGGGACGTGATAGATGTCGGTGACGTTGGCCACCAGATCCAAGTACTCGCTGCCGCCGATCCCGAGGTCGATGGCACTCGCCTCCCCCTCGAGGAGCGAGATCCGGTCCTCCGCTCCGAGTTCGTCGATCTCGGCGACGGCCTCGTCCCGACGCCCGGCGGGCACGAGCAGCCGGACGGTCGTCTCGGTTTCCCGCTCGAGGATCTGTTCGAGTACCAGCCGTGCGACGTAGCGGGGGAACCCGGTGAGCAGGACCTCGCGCGCTCTTCCCTCCGACTGCGACATCGACTCTCCCATTCGATTCACTGTTTGCCAGACGCCAATCCGGTGAGCTCGACGCGAGTCATTCCCCTACAAGACCCGCCTCGCGCAGCTCCTCGGGATCGGCCGAGCCGACTCGCCGAAGGCCTCGGTCGATCGTCGCGTGGACGTCTCGTACCTGCCGCTCGGTCTCGTCGAGTGAGCCGGAGTTGTCGATCAGATAGTCGGCGACGCTGCGCTTTTCGGACTGGGGCATCTGGGCGTCGAGTCGTGACTCCGCCTCCTCGCGGTCCAGTCCGTCGCGGCGCTGCAGCCGGGTGAGCCGGGTGTCGCGGTCCGCGAGGACCACGACGAGGGCAGCCAGCCCCTCGTGTAGACCGTTCTCGACGATCAGTGCGGCGTCGTAGACTACCCAGCGATGACCCTGCTCGCGCAGCTCCGCCGCCCGCGTCTGCATCCGGCGGGCGATGTGCGGATGGGTGATCGCCTCGAGCTGGTCTCGGGCCGATTCGTCGTCGAAGACGAGCGCACCGAGGGCGTCGCGGTCGAGCCGTCCGTCGTCGTCGAGTACCTCGTCCCCGAACACCTCGCGGATCTCCTCCAGCGCCGGGCGGCCCGGCTCGACGACCGCGCGGGCGAGGTCGTCGGCGTCGATCACCGGCGTGCCGAGACCCTCGAACATCCGGGCGACCGTCGTCTTTCCGGCTGCGATTCCCCCGGTCAGCCCGACGATGGCGAAGTCGCCGTTCGTTGACACCCTACACCCCTCGTGATACCTGCTCGCGGCGCTCTCGGGTCCGTCGTGTAGCAACTCGCACCGGGCATTGAAAGACGGTGCCTCCGTCCGGGTGCGTTGCCGAACGGTCGGTCCCGAGCCCCGTCTCGAGCCGGGACGATGACGCCAGGTCGGTTCGTCCCCGCGACATCTCCGACGGCCGAGGTCCGATCGCCCCGGACGACCGCCGGGTCGGGTAGACCGGTCGACTTGCGAGTCCCGGTCTGCCGAGAGGAGCCCGAGCGTCGGAGTCTGGCGTCGCCGACGTCCTGGTGACCGGCGGCTTTCGTTCGCAATCCCCCGTCCCGCGGGGTCTCCTCATCTCTGTCGTTTACCCCGGTCGATAACGGTGCGCCGCACCTCCGACAATCGAGGGGTCGACCGTCTGTGGCGGACC
>JBDGRG010000034.1:13342-13696 GCA_042218355.1 Bradymonadaceae bacterium | reverse complement strand
CCCCGCCGCCGCCGCCCCCTCCGCCACCGGGCTGACCGGTCGCACCGTCGTCTCCGGCGTCCCCCTTCCACTCCAGCCCCTCCATCGTGCCGGTCGCGTCGCCCCCGGCGCCCGCCGAACCGTCGCTGCCGTCCGAGCCGTCCGCGCCGTTGCTCCCCCGCTTCTTCTTGCTCCCACCGCCCCCTCCCGACGCGCCGCGCGAGCCCGACCGGCCGCTCTGCCCCGAACTGCCCCCCTTTCCCGGTTTCCCGCCGCGACCGCCGCCCGAATTCGAGCACGGTGCACTTCCCCCTCTCCCCGGATTGGGCCGTCCATTTTCGTCGCACGCCGCGCCGAAGACGATGCTGTCGTCCT
>JBDGRG010000034.1:11295-13332 GCA_042218355.1 Bradymonadaceae bacterium | reverse complement strand
CGTTCCGAAGCTCGACGCCGTCGCTGTTCTTCAAGTGCGCGGTGACGACCGTCTCGCCCGTTCCGACTTTGTCGGTCGGAACGACTTTGACGCTGCTGACGACGGTGCGTTTGGCAATCCCGCTCGCCTTCAGCGCCGGGTTCCCCCCCTTTATCTGCGTGCGAAGCGACTCGCTTCGCTGCCACTGAAAGTCGTACCCCCCGGCGATGTGGACTCCCTCGCTCAGCTCGACGGTCTCCTCGAAGGACGCCCCTTCGATCAACACCCACTCCTTGGAAGTGGAGTTTTTGACCTTCCGGATGGCATCACCGATCGAGTCGAGCGGCTTGGGCAGCGTCCCCGGGTTGGAGGCATCTCCCGCAGTGGAGACGAAGACGCTCCGGTCGCGGTCGCCGTCGATGCCGTCGCAGTCGGCGTCCTTGAACTCGGGGTCCGGGCGATCCGTCTTGGCACACTGACCCCCGTCGCCGTCCGAGCCGCTGTCGGGCGAGGCGTCTTCGCTCTGCCCGTCGCGCCCTCCGGCGCCGTCGCTCCTCCCGTCCGGACCGACGTCGAGGGCGGCGTCGTCGGGCCGGACGTCGGGCTCGACGTCCCCATCCGCGTCGGTGGGCTCGGAGACGTCACGACGCCGGTCGCCGCCGTCTTCGCCCGCCCCGGCGCCCTCGACGCCGGTCGGCCCGCGCACGCAACCCGCCGCAATAGCCGCGACGAGACCCGTCGCCGCCAGTAACACGATCTGTCGCGACAACCCGTTCATCGAACTCGATTCCTGTTAAAACTCGTTGGACGGACCGACTGCATCCGAGAGGAGTGTCGGGAATAATCCGGCGTGATGCCAATCCTACCGAGGCGGGGACGACGGTCGGATTGCACGCGGCGCCGATAGTCGTTCGAGGAGATGGGGCTGACGTGCCGACCGAATGCAACGACCCCCGACCCGGTTTCAACCCGATCCGCGCCCCGTTCGAGTCCGCGTGGACGACGGGTCAGACGACGACGGCGACGTACACGGGTGCGCCGCGGAAACCCCTCACAGGATGAAGACGACGTACAGAATCCCACCGAAGATGGCGGCGAACTGCAACAGTATCGCGACGACCAGTTTTCGAGGGACGATCTGCCGGTAGTAGTGGTCGATGCAGGCAGCGATGTCCGCCTCCGTTCGGACGGCGATCGGACGGTGGCCCCGCTGTCGGTCCTCCTCGATCTTCTCGTAGTGCCGCTCCAGGTCGCCGCCCAGCGACCCGGTCGAGCCCAGCGACGCCGCCTTGGTCGTGGTCGGCGTGCTCGGGTCGGGCTTCGACCAGGTGGTCAGACATCCGCCGTCGTCGAAGTAGGTCCAGATGGTGTAGTTCCACGACGAAGACAGTAACGACCGGTGGATGGAGACGCGGACCATCCCCTGCTCGTCGACCCAGTCGTGCGCCAAGACGCCGGCGATCGGCATCAGCCAGGCGAGTTCCCGGTGCGTGCCGAGCCACTCGAAGCCCTCCAACTCGTCGACCCACTCCGAGGGCACGTCCTCCAGGTCGGGGGCGTTCTCGGCCGCCTCGGCGACCGTCCAGGTGCTGTTCGCGGCAGCCCAGAGCTTGCGGTACCACCCCTCCGCCCCGTCGATCAGGTCCGCCATCGCCTCGGATACCGGGACGGCCGCCTGCGCGTCTGCGCCCGTCACATCCGTCATCGCAGATCTCCCGTCGGTTCGGAGACTCGAATTCGCGGGCGGGCCGGCCTCCCGCTCGATTCGGCCCACGGCGGCGATTTTCGATTCCTCCTCGAATTATGAGTTATGAAAGATGAGCTATGAATTATGACGGCTCTCGAAGCCGGTCGCCGCGCCCGGTAGAGAGAAAAATATTTTCTCGGTGCGGTGGCCAGGATGGCCACCGCTCCCCTGAAGAAGATGACCAACTGTCGACCCACCGCTCGCGCCCCAACTACTCCGCTCGGCCGGTCCCGAGCACCTCCATGGAGAAGACCCGCCGCGCGAGCGTCCCGGCCAGCAGCAGGAACATCGCCAGCGCGACCAGATCCCTC
>JBDGRG010000034.1:10810-11285 GCA_042218355.1 Bradymonadaceae bacterium | reverse complement strand
GACATAGTCCACGTCGTCCGGCTCGACCTGAGCCAGATCGCCGTCGACGCGGGCCGGGACGTGTTCGATTTCCCGTTCGGGGCGTGCTGGGAGTACGACGGCCCCGCCGACGCCCTGCATCCAGCTCAGCAGCGCGCCCGCGCCGGAACCGACCGCCGCCAGCCAGCCGGCGACGTTCGCCCCCTCGAGCTGGGAGAGTGCGATCAGTGCCGCGGCGATCACGCCGACCAGCGCCGCGCCGGCGATCAGTCCCGAGGAGTAGAGGACCCCCTGCTCGCGGTGGTCGCGCAATTCGTCCGATTCGTCCTCGTACCAGTTCTCGACGCCGCCTCGGATCAGACCGCCGGCGACGATCGGCGTCGTCAGTGTGATCGGCAGGTAGAGACCGACGGCGAAGGCCAGACTCGGCAGCCCGACGCTCTCGATGACCGCTGCCAGCGCCCCGCCGATGAAGACCAGGTTCCACGGGAGGTTC
>JBDGRG010000034.1:4161-10777 GCA_042218355.1 Bradymonadaceae bacterium | reverse complement strand
ATGATCGTGGCCTGCGGGGCGCTCAACTGAGCCGACCCGATGCCGTACGCCTCGTTCAGCAGGTTGAGCACGAACCCCATCGCCAGCGCGCTCGACGCAACCCCGACGAACTCGGCGATCTGCTGGCGGCGGGGCGTCGCCCCGACCAGAAACCCGGTCTTCAGATCCTGCGAGGTGTCGCCGGCGACCGCCGCAGCGATGCAGACGACCGCGCCGACGGCGAGCACGGCGAACCGGACGTTCTCGTGTTCGGCCCGCCCCAGAGCGACGAAGATCAGCGCCGTCACCAGCAGCGTCGCGATCGTCATGCCGCTGACGGGATTCGAGCTCGACCCGATCAGTCCGACGATGCGGCTGGAGACCGTGACAAAGAAGAACCCGAACAGCGCCATCAAGGCCGCTCCGACGGGCCCGGCGGGCATGATGCTCGGCGGCAGAACTGCGAGCACCACGATGATGCCGACGAGCAACGTGATGAAGATCGTCGGCGAGAGATCCTGCTGCGTACGTGGGATATCGGCCTCCTCTTCTCCCTCGCCGATCACGACGTCCAGCCCCTTTTTGAAACTACTCCAGACGATCGGGAGGCTCTTGATCAGCGTCATGAAGCCGCCGACGGCGACCGCCCCCGCGCCGATGTACCGGACGTAGTTGCTCCAGATCTGGATCGGTTCCATCTCGGCGATGACGGTCTGGGTCGCCGGATAGACCGGCGCGCCGAGGCTGGCACCGATCGTCTCGATCAGCGGGATGAAGACGAGCCAGCCGATCGCCCCGCCCCCGAGCATCACCGCGGCGATGCGCGGGCCGATGATGTACCCGACTCCCAGCAACTCGGGGGTGACGGTCGCGCCGACCTCCGCCCCCTTGAAGCCCGGGATCTTCGCCGTCGGCTCGTCGCGCCAGAGGTTGAAGAGCTTGGAGTGCATCAACGCCTGGTACAGCCCCCCGATCCCGAGACCGGCGAAGAGCGACTTGACCTTCGATGCCTCCTGCTCGCCCGCCACGAGGACCTCGCCGCAGGCCTTCCCCTCCGGATAGGGCAGATTGGCGTGCTCGCCGACGATGAGGAACGACCGCAGCGGGATCATGAAGAGGATGCCCAGCGAGCCCCCGAGCACCGCGATCGTGAAGATCGTGGTGTAGGTGGGCGCCAGGTCCCAGATGTAGAGCCCGGCCAACGTGAAGATCACACCCGCCGCGAGGCTCTCGCCGGCGGAGCCGACGGTCTGGACGATGTTCGTCTCGAGGATCGACCCGCCCCCCATCGTCCGGAAGACCGCGACGCCCAGCACGGCGGCGGGGATGCTCGCCGAGACGGTTAGCCCGACGCGCAACCCGAGATAGGCATTCGCTGCACCGAAGACCGTCCCGATGACGATCCCGACGATCAATGCACGAGGGGTCAGTTCCGGCAGTTCCTCGTCGGCCGAGACGTAGGGTTGATAGTCCTCGCCCGCGACGTCTTCATAGGCCTCCGGCGGGAGCCCGCCGCGGTCGGAGCGCGCAGGTTCGGCGTCGGCATCGGTCGAGGACTCGGTCATCGGTGCCTCCTCACAGAGACTTCGATTCAGATCACCGTGTCACGCACGGCACGCAGCCCAGGTCCGCGGGGACTCGCGCCCATTCCGCCGGTGCTCCGTCCGGCGACGAACGAGGATACGCGTTCCGCCGGCGGCCGTCCGTACGCCGGGCAGCGAGCGGTCACGACGCCGACTCGGCGATTCGGTGCGTCGTTCGGCGGTCCGCGTCGACTGCAGAGCAGTGAACCGGGAGTAAGCACGACACTCACTCCGGGTCGTGAACGAAACAGACGCAACGCTCGGCGCCGAAACGCCGATCACGATCATGGAGGGGGTTGCCTCGGCGTCCGGCCGACTGAAGGCCATTGAGCTATTGAGCAATTGAGCGATTGGGCCACGACCGCACAACCATTGCTCTCAGAGGGCGAGCAGGCTGGTAACTGTTGGTCATGCGAGCGCTGCGGATCGATCCGCTCGATCGACAAACGTGCAAACGTCCAATCAGACCCCGTGCTCGATACGCTGGTCGGCGACGGCGAGGATCCCGTCGACGGTATCCTCGACCGGCTCGGTTCCGTACAGCACCGATCGCCGAAGACGTGCCTCCTCGTCGACGTCGATGCCGTCGGCGACCAGATAGGGACCGATGGATGCCTCCCCGTTCCATTCGACCTCGGGACCGATGAAGACGGGGGGCTCGATCTCGACGTCCTCCGGTACGTCGACCCCCGGTCCCAGGTAGACCCCCTCGCGGCCACCCGGGTCCAGAGGCGCCTGGACGAAGCGGTCGGGATGGTCGAGAAGTTCGCAGGTGACCGAGAAGAACAACTCCGGATTGTCGAGCGCCGCCCAGAAATCCTCGTTCACCGAGGCGGTGATCGGCTCGGCGCGTTCGAGCATCGGGCCGTAGACCTCGTCGATCACGTCGCCCTTTTCGACCGGGATGTCGGCCAGCAGTTCGGGCTCGAGGAGGTGGACCCCGGCGAATTCGAATTCACCGAGATCGTCGCCGGCCTCGGGATCCCGGTAGTCGCGGATCCCGCGCAGCCGACGGTCGTCGTCGAGCCAGACGCCCCCGGGTTGGTCCTGTTTGGAGGGCCGAACGACGAGTGTCGCCGGCCGATCCGCCTCGCGGTGCTCGGCCAGGTGCCGAGCGAGGTCGATGTTCATGACGCTGTCGCCGTTGAAGACGACGAGCGTCGCGTCGGGCTCGCCCAGAGCCCGCCAGATGCCGGCGATGCCGCCGGCGGTGCCGAGGATGTCCCACTCGCGGGCGTAGACCGTCTGCATGCCGATGTTCCCCGCGATCCGGTCGACCACGGGCGGGATCGATTCGGCCAGGTGATGGAGATTGGCGCCGACGCGCTCGACGCCGATCGACGACAGATGATCGAGCGCGTACGTGACGAGCGGGCTGTTCAGGAACGGCACGAGGGGTTTCGGAACGGTCGCCGTCAGAGGGCGAAGCCGCGTGCCGTACCCCGCACAGAGAATGCCGCCGACGACGTCGGACCGACTCATCGGGTTCTCGGCCGGTTAGAGTTCCTCGTCCCAGCTGCCGCGCTTGTCGGCCTCGGCCCCGACGGTCTCCTCTTCCTCCTCTTCGGACTCCTCGGTGGCCGACTGCTTCTCGAGTTCCTCCTCGAAGGCGAACTCGGTCTCCTCTTCTTCGACCTCCTCCTCGACCCCCATCTTCGCCTTCAGGGCGTCCAGCGCCTGGTCCGACCCGTGCTCCTCCTCGAGTTCCTCGAACTCGTTGGAGAGCGAGTCGCCGGACAGTTCGCCGGCCAGTTCCGAGGACGCCTCCGCCTCGGCCTCCATCTGTTCGACCTTCTCCTCCATCTCGTCGAACTTGTCGAAGGCCGCGGTGTCGTCCAGACCGGACATCGTATCCTGGATCCGTTTCTGCGCTTCGGCGCGCTTCTTGCGGGCGACCAGCACGCCCTTCTTGCGCTTGGCTTCCTCGATCTTGTCGTTCAGCTGGCGGAGCGAGCTGCGCAGTTTCTCGGCCGCCTGCTTCTGGGCCTGCCACTGCTGCTTGTACTCGCTGGCCAGCTCGTCGTGTTCCTTCTTCCGCTCGAGCGCCTCCTTCGCGAGATCGTCGCGGCCAGCGCGGACCGCCATCTTCGCCTTCTTCTCCCACTCCTGGGCGTTCTCCTGTTCGTTTTCGTACTTCTTTTTGAGCCGTTTCTCGTCCGCGATGGCGACCGCGACCTCTTTCTTGGCCGAGATCAGCTGGTCGCGCATGTCCTCGATCAACTGATTGAGGATCTTCTCGGGATCCTCTGCCTTGCTGATGAGGTCGTTGATGTTCGCCTTCACCAGCGTGCCGATACGCGAGAAAATACCCATGGAGTGCCTCCGCGGCGAATGCGTCGAATGACACCGATCGTTCAGCTCGGACGGACCGGACCAGCCCGCAGTGTCGGCGGGCCGGTCGAGTCGATTCAGCTCTCCAGTTCGTCGAGCTCCTCCAGCTCGTCCGCCCCTTCAACATCCTCGTCCGCCGGTAGGATTTCATCGAGCGATTCGATCGAGCCCTCACCCGGGAAGTCCGCCGGCTCCTCCTCGCCCTCGACGAGGTTCTTCAGCGGCCGGTAGTGCTCGCGGATCGCCAGCGCGATCGAGTCGATCGAGGCCCGAAACTCGTTGAAATCGAGGTTTTCGGCCTGCAGCGTGTCGACCGCGACGACGGAGTCGTCCTCCAGCCCGTAGGCGCCGGCGACCATGCTGGTGGCGTTCAGCTCGAGGAGCCGGCGGTAAAGCCGAAGCCGTGCGTCGTCCTCCAGATCCGGCACTTCCAGCAGTTTGACCCGGAAGGTGACCACCGGCGGGCTGTGGTAGATGACGATGTTGTCGATCTGGTCGAATTCGTCGTGGATCAACCAGAATCCGTCGTCGACCTGCTCGAAGGGAAACTCCGTTCGAAGCAGGTAGTCCTCGATCTTCTCTTCCGGTTCGAGATCCAGCTCGTCGGCTTCCATGGCCCGGTACCTCCGAGGCGTCGAGTCGCGGGCACCTCGCCGGCGCCCGGCCGAAGCACGCATTGGCGAGCGATACGTCTGGCCGTCGGCGACCTCGTCCACCTGCAGCGCGAGCCCCCGACCTCGTCCGGCGGCCCGCTCTCGCGGACCATCGTCGGGCGAGTCCGTCCGCGGGCCACCTGCATGTCGCTCCGGCCACGTTGAGTGTGCGTATGTACGGTGTTATGGATCAGCGTGTCAACACCATGCGGCCCCGCGCGGACGGCGTGCGGGGATTCGGCCCATGCGAAACCCGCCGCGGGCGCCGGGCCCCCCCCGGCGGTCGGGCGTCGCCACTCCCCGCCTCAGCCCTGCTGACGGATGGATTTCCTCGAAACCGCCGAACTCCTCACCAGCATCGACAGCGCGGCCGAGAGCGGGGACACCGACCGGGCGCTCCAACTCGCCCTGGCGAACCTCTCGCAGATCGAACGGGACGGGATTCTCCGCGAGCGGATCGCGCGGACGTTCGCCGAGGAAGGGGACGCGGAGAGCGCGGCGACCATCTATCGGCGGGTGGGACTTCACTACGCGAACGCCGGGTTTCCGGCCCGCAGCCTCGCCGCGGCGAAGAAGGCCGAGCGTCTCGGGGCCCGGGCCGACGAGCTGTACGGTCATTTCACGGCGCTCTACAATTTGCGCAGTCCGAACCTCGACCAGGGCGAACGGCACGAGTCGTTCGGGGGGGCCGACGGGACGCTCGACATGGAAGCAGAGGGGGTACAGATCCGGGGTGAACGGCTCCGCGACATCGCGCTGGAGCGCAGTCTGGAGGAGGACGCGTTCGCCGACCGGCCCGAGGACCTCCCCCCGCTCCCACTCGCCAGCCGTCTGCCGGCCGACAGCCTCGAGCGACTCGCCCGGGCCGTCGAGCTGGTCGAGTTCGACGAACTCGCCGACGTCCGCACGGACGACCGCGGGCCGGGCGCGCTGATCTGGACGGCCTCCCCCGACCTGACCCTCGGCGACGACGACCCGACCTATTATCTGCCGATGGGCGTGCTGCTGGGCCTCGAGCACTACGGTCCGGCCTCCGCGCCGCCCCACGACGACGTCGTCGCTCGAGCCGGCAGCGAGATCCTCGTCCTCTCGCAACAAACCGTCGACCAGCTGAACGACGAGCTGGGAAACCTCCAGGAGAGGCTGTCGACCCTGCATCGACACGCCTTTACGACGTCTCTACTCGACAATCACCCGCTGTTCGATCCCGTTCCGTCCGACGAGCGGCGAGCGTTGCTCGACCGGTTCGCCGGAGTGCACGTCGAAAAGGGGGAGTCCGTCGTCGACACGCGGGGCGAGAGCCCGGGGTTGTTCATCGTGCTCGACGGCCGCGCCGAACTGGTCCGTCGGGGAGACGACACCGAGATCACCGTCACCAGTTTCGGCCCCGGAGACGTCTTCGGCGAACTCGGGCTGGTCTCGGAGGAGCCGACGGGCGCGGAGATCGTCGCCGTCACCGACGGCCACCTGCTGTTCTTGCCCTCCGATCAGTTCGACGCCATCGTCGCCGACTACCCGCAGATCGCCAAGTACACGGTCAATCTGGCCAAATCCCGCCGAGAATTGATCGAGGAATCGGCTTCCCCGGAGGACCTCGAGGAGGTCTCCTCCTGAGTCGGACGGCTGTGTCACGCACCACGAATCTCGCGTCGGACGGCTCGAATTGCCGATCTCTTGGTCGATGGTCCCTCGACGACACCTCCCGTATCGCCTTCGAACTATCTCCGTGACGTCGGCACGTTGCGCCCGCCGAGGCGTCGATCGTTATCGTGACCCAGCAGTGATGGACGGCGCTCCCCCCGCCCATCGGCGCCGACCACGGGGAATGCGAACCCGGTAACTTTGCGTTTCTGGAGGCGAGTGGATAAGATCCCGCGTGTCGACCGCTCCGACGCGCGGGGCGCTCGACTTCCGCGACTCCAACGCCGGAATGAATCCATGAACGGGTCGTCGTTCGATCGCATGCAGGGACCACTCGCGCTCGCCACCGCGCTCGTCGCTTTCGGCATGGTGGCGCCGGCGCTCGCGTCACCCACACAGGAGTTATCGTTCAGCGGCGATCAGGACGCC
>JBDGRG010000034.1:3764-4151 GCA_042218355.1 Bradymonadaceae bacterium | reverse complement strand
CCCGATGACGGCCGAGGTGGCGTTCGAGGCGTTCGAACCCCACGTCCCGGCGTGGGAGCGCGCGAAGGAGCCCGGGACGTGGCGCGAGACCTGGCGCGAGCGGACCGCGGACCTGCTCTCTTGGCTCGTCCTGCTGGGCCTGGCGCTGCCGGCGGCCGCACACTCGCCTCCCAACGGTCCGCAGCGCGCGTCGAGTCTCGACGCCTGGCGGGCCTGTCTCGACGGGGCTCGACCCGACTCCGAAAACGTCCCCCCCGTCTCGGGCCCGCCCGAGTCGCGGTCGGACCTGCCCGGATCGGGGACCTCGCCGATGGACCTGGACGCCTCCCACGACCACGTCGTCGTCGACTTCCGTCTGGACCTCGTCCATCGCCGACTGGATGCGCG
>JBDGRG010000034.1:2236-3754 GCA_042218355.1 Bradymonadaceae bacterium | reverse complement strand
CCTACAGCGACGCTCCGAACGTCTTCGTCGCGACGGTCGCCGAGGGAGCCGTCCCCTACATCGACGACTGCCTGGCGCGGCGGGGAGAAAACGGCCAGATCCAGTCTGTCGAGGAGAACATCAACTACACGATGCTCGGGTCCGCGCCGAACGACCCGCTCTATCAGTTTCAGTGGAACTTCAAACAGATCGATGTCGAGGAGGCCTGGGACACCACTGCGGGCGACGGTGTCGTCGTGGCCGTCTCCGATACGGGCGTCGCCTTCGACGAGGATCCGAGTCGAGACATCGAACGCCCCCAGGATCTGGAGGGGACCGAGCGCGTGGACGGATACGACTTCGTCGACGACGACGAGTTCGCCTGGGATGGACACGGTCACGGCACGCACGTCGCCGGCACGATCGCACAGACCACCAACAACGGCTTCGGCGTCGCCGGCGTCGCTCACGAGTCGGCCATCATGCCGCTGCGGGTCCTGAACTCCTCGGGCTTCGGGGACATCGCCGACATCGCCGATTCCATCCGCTATGCGGCGGACAACGGTGCGGACATCGTCAACCTCAGCCTGGGCGGCCCGCTCCCCAGCCTCGTCCTCAAGCGCGCCATCAACTACGCCCACGAGCAGGGAGTCACGATCATCGCGGCGGCGGGGAACAGCGGCTCGCGGGCCCCGAGCTATCCGGCGGCCTTCAAACACGTCGTCGCCGTCTCCGCCACGCAGTACGACGAGACGACGACGTTCTACTCGCAGTGGGGAGAGTTCGTCGACCTCGCCGCTCCGGGCGGCAACACGCGCGTCGACCAGAACGACGACGGTCGGCCGGACGGGGTGATGCAGCAGACACTCAAGGACGGGCAGACCGACGAGCACGACTTCGTGCTCTTCATGGGGACGTCGATGGCCTCGCCGCACGCCGCCGCCGGGGCGGCACTCGTCGCCTCGCAGGGCATCACGCGCCCGTCCGAGATCGAAGAGGTGCTCTCCGAGACGGCCGACGATTCCCAGCGCAGTCGGTTCGACGATCCCGACGAGTACGCCGAGCGATACGGCGCCGGCATCATCAATCTCGACGACGCCGTCGCTTCAGCTTCCCTCGAACCGGGTAGCTGGCGATTTGCCGGTGGGGGACTACTGCTACTGCTGGCGCTGTTCGGGGTCCGACGCCGGCGATTCGACGATCTGATGCCCTCCGTCGACGTCGGACTGATCGCCTCGACCGTCATGGCGTCCAGCGGGATCTTCGTGCTGACTGCGGTGACCGGCGATCTCGCTCTGGGCGGCGTGCTCGACGCGCTCACGGCGGCCATGTTCCTCGTGTTCGCCGCCCTGCTGATCCGGACGGCCCCCGGTCCCGGCGCGGAAGCGGGGGCCGGTCCCGGCGACGAGGGCGGCGGCCCCGACCGGATGGCGGGCGTCACCACCGACGGGGGCGAACTCGACGTCCGGGTCCCGTTGCTGGGCTGGCAGGTGCCCAACCTCCTGGGCGGCTTTCTCCCGATCTTCGCGATGATGGCCT
>JBDGRG010000034.1:0-2226 GCA_042218355.1 Bradymonadaceae bacterium | reverse complement strand
CGCCGACCAGTCTCCTCTGCTGGCGAGCTTTCTGCTGCCCCTGGGTGCCTGGGGGCTGCTCGGGGGACACGACCGGTTGAAATCCATCGCCTGCGGCCTGGCCATCGGGACGGCCGCGTTCTGCACGGTCGAAGCCTTCCTGCTGACATCCGACGTCCACTGGGTGCCGGGGACCGGCCTGCTGGACCGCACGTGGCTGGCGGCGAACGGGTTGATCAGCTTCGCCATCGGCTACCTCGGGCTCGACCGAGATTGACCGCACCGGGGGCCGGCCGACGGCCGGCGCCCGCTGGGGGGCGCGGGGGTTTTCGCAACCGACGTCCACGACATTGTCGGATGAGGATGGAGATGTCTGACTCGAACAACGGCACGATTCGTGAAACCATCGACGATTCGCCCCTCTTCAAGCATCTCGGGGAGGACTGGCGCCGGCGCCTGGCCGAAGCCAGCGAACTCGAGGAGTACTCGGAGGGTGAGAAGATCATCAACGAGGACGAGACCGGCCAACATCACCTCTTCATCGTGATCGACGGCTCGGTCCGCGTCTGGACCGACTCGCCGACGGGCGAGGTCGACCTGAAGTCGCTCGGCCCAGGTGCCTACTTCGGCGAAGTTTCACTGATGCACGACAAGACGGCGACCGCGACCGTCGAAGCCGAAGAGGACGTCGAGGTCGTCGCAGTCGACCGGCACCTCGTGCTCGAACTCGTCGAGCAAAACGAGAAGGTCCGGGACATGCTCGAAGGGGTCACGCTGGCCCGCGCGAAGGAGACGATCGACAAGGTTCTCGATACGGAGTGAGCCTGCGGTGCGCCGGTCGCGCCGGCGGGTCCGAACGTCCCATTCACCGCACGTCGATACACCGTCGCGCGCCGCCCCTCTCCAGCCCCTCTCACGCGGGATCCCGAACCGATGGAGCACCCATTCGCGCACCGAACGACGGCCCGCGCGACGACCCTGGCCATGACGGTGCTCGGACTCCTCGGGCTGTCGGTCGCTCCGCAGACGGCCGCCGCCGGGACCGTCGTCCGGCTCGACCTTCCCGAACTGGTCGCAAACTCCACTCGCATCGGAACCGTCGAGGTCGTCGAGACCCGTTCCTTTCGCCGCAAGGGGCGGATCTTTACCGACGCAACGCTCGAGTTCGTCGACAAGTGGAAGGGGGACGGCCCCGACCGGGTCGTCGTCCGACAGCCCGGCGGTCGCATCGGAGACGTCGCGACCCAGGTGCCGGGCGTGCCGCGCTTTCGAGAGGGACGGCGTGCGCTCGTCTTCCTCGAGGCACGCCCGAACGCCGATCACTTCGTGCTCACCGGGCTCGCTCAGGGGCAGTTTCGCGTCGTCTACGGACCCGACGGCGAACACAAATTCGCCGTCCCCGACCTCCACGGACTTCGGCTCGTTCGCCGCCAGAAACCCGCCGCCCCCGACCCGAAGCTCGACGAGCCGCCCGACCATCCCTCCCCTGCCGCACTCCGGGGGGCGAGCGCCCCGGACTTCCAGCGCCGGCCGATCCTGCTCGAGGAATTCCGCCGGCGAGTACGCGAGCTGGTCCGCCAATCGGGGGGTGACCGTTGACGGTGACCCGTCCGACGCATCTCGGGCTCGCAGTCGCCACACTCGCCCTGCTCTCGTTCGGCACCGTGCCGGCGAGTGCCTACCAGCGCACGATGACCTGCGGGACCGACACCACCGGCGAGTGCAAGAAGGGCGAGAAGGCCAAGCCCCTGTGGTGGCCAGTTCACTGTCTGACGTACCGCATCAACGAACGCGGGACCGACCAGTTCCCGCGCACGAAGGACGGCGAGATCGGTGGCCAACTGCGGGATCTGGTCAAACGGGGATTTCGGGCGTGGTCGAACCCCGACTGCTCGGAGCTTCAGATCGAATCGAGGGGGCTGACCCCCAACGATCGCGTTCGGTATCGGCAGTGCAAGGGCTGGCAGGAGAACGAGAACGTCGTCGTCTGGCGGGACGACGGCTGGCCGCACACCTCCACAGCGACCATCGCGCTGACCAGCGTGCACTACGACCCCGACGATGGTCGGATCCTCGACGCGGACATCGAGTTCAACACCAGCTTCTACGACTTCACCAACCTCGACGAGCCCGGCGAGAAGAACAAGATCGATTTCCTCAACACGCACACCCACGAGGTCGGTCACTTCGTGGGGCTGGACCATCCCGGCGACCACCCCGAAGCGACGATGCACGCCCAGGCCCGCG
>JBDGRG010000339.1:1919-7255 GCA_042218355.1 Bradymonadaceae bacterium | reverse complement strand
GACGTAGCCGTCGGCTACAACTTCCTGAATGGCCGGGGACCCGCGAGCGGAGCGAGTGGGTCTTCGGACGGCACGGCCGATGCCCCTTCCTCCCACGGCGTGGGCTCATCCCCTTTTGAACCGGCCGTCGTCCGCGGGGGTCGCAGACGCCCCCGGTCGCTCGTCTGGCGGTCCGTCTCCGCCGCTCGTCGCCCGCAATCCTCCTGCGCTCCCCCGTCGATGGTCCGTCCCGAACCCGCCGACGCAACCGACGAACAGCTCCGTGCGCGACTGCGCGACGGCGACCGAGTCGAGCGTGTTCGAGCCGCCTGGGAGCTCGGCTTGAGGCTCGAGGACGAGATCGTCGGTCTCCTCGTCGAGTGCCTCGTCGACGAACCGCACGCCGGTGTCCGCCGACACTTCGCGACCATCCTGGCCGGCTACGGCGAAATCGATCAGCTGGCCCGACTCGCCCGGCGGGACGAGAGCCCGTACGTCCGTGCCGCGGCCGTCCGACACCTGGCCCGGGAGGCCCCTGCGGAGTCGACGTGGGATCTCCTCGCCGAACGATTCGACGACGATCCCTCGGACCGCGTGCGCGCTTCCGTCGTCGAACGGGCGCCGATCGAGCTCCTCGTCCGGCCCGAGGACTCGCCTCGGCTGCTGGCCGCACTGCGCGGCGATCGACGTCGGCTCCGTCGGGCCGGCGTCGCTCGACTCGACCCATGGCCCGATCCGCTCCACTCGCGCCTGGCCGACGCGGCCCCCGGACTGGCTCTGGAGGAGTCGGATCCCCACCTTCGAGCCCGTTGGCTGGCTCGCCTCTGGCGGTCTCCGGCACGACGTCGGCTGCTGTCGACCGCCGAAGCTCGCGGTCAGCTGGCCGCGATCGCCGACGAGCTCGCCGAACGGGTCGGGCCGGTCGACGTCGGGGCGCTTCGGAACGCGCTGGACGAGTGGAATCGCGAGTCGCTGTGGGCCCTGCTCCCGCTGCTCGAGGAGGCGGGCACGAGCGCCCGGGAGCGCCGGCAGTTGGTCGTCGAGTTGTCCAGCCGCACCGGATACGGCCACTCGACGGAGGGACTCTCCGGGCGGGATCGGCAGCGGGTCCGGACGGCGGCTCGCTCTCTGGCGCGGACGTATCGAGAACGAGAAGTCGAGGTCGACGACCGAGAGCGCGAGGCACTTCGAGGGCTCGAGCGACTCCGGCGGCGGGGGGTCCCGTCGGCGGGCGGCCTGGTGCCACACGGAGAGGCCGGCGGAACGCCGACCGATCTACAGTCCGCCGTAGCCGAAGTGCTCGAAGCTTCGCCCGCCGACACCACCGAATCGACCGGCTGAACACCCGAGACGCTCGGACTCCTCGCGTAGATCTCACGTGGTCGAGACGCTCGAGCCGTCGGCGCCAGGAGGGCCCGGATCCGCGTGGGCGAGTCACCGCCGGCTCTCCGGGCGACCGTTCGACCTGTCGGCGCGCACACCGGACTCGGCCGCTGCAGAGGAACCTCGATCGCCGGCGAGTCGTCGACACGCACTCGTCTTCTCGATTCGCCACCTTTCATCCCCTGTAGAGTGAGTTCCGTGCGCCCCTTCGACGCTATCGGCATCGCCGCGGTCGGGCTCTGGATCGCCGTCACGGGGCTGTACGTCTACCGCCACGAAGTGGAGGGGAGTCGCAAGGCCGAAGAGCTCGATTCGGAGCTCGTCCTCGAGGAGGGCGAGAACTGGCTGATCCTCCAGCGGGAGCGCGAGGACGTCGGATTCGTGCATCGGACACGGACCCGCCTGTCCGAGGGCTGGCTGATCGAGTACGACATGGCGCTGACCGTGGAGGTGCTCGGGCAGACCTACCCGATTCGCAGCTCCGTGAAGGCGACGGTCGACCGCCGCGCCTACCTCCAGGACGTGCAGGCGCGCCTGACGGTCGCCGGTCGCACGTTCCGCGCGCAGGGGGAGGTGCGTTCGGAACGAACCCTCCGACTGCTGATCAAGGTCGGCGACCGCGCGCACCGACAGACCATCGAACTCACCGACCCGATCCGACTGGCGTCGACCTCGGTGAACCAGCTCCTCGGAGAGAAACGGCTGGAACCCGGGCGGACGTACGAGGAAACCTTCTTCGACCCCACCGCGTTCGGTCGGCAGACGATCGAACTGAAGTACGTCGGCCGCGAGAAGGTCGACGTCGCCGGCGACACTCACCGCGCCCACCACATCGTCCAGAAGGTGCGAGGCCGGAAACTCGACGTCTATCTCGACGACGAGGGGTCGGTGTTGATCCAGGAGTTTCCGCTGAAGATGGTCGGGCTCCGCGTCCCCGAAGACCTCGGCCGGTCGCGAGCTGCGTCGATTCGCGAGAAGATCCGCAAGGCCGAGAACGAGCTGAAATCGGGCAGTTCGAACCCACTGGCGCAGTTGGAGTTCGGTCCGATCCTCGACCTGTTCGGATTCGGGCCTCGGCTGGAGGGAAACCTCGTCCCGACGCCAGACGCCGACTCCGCCCCGGACGCCGGCGCGGACAGCGGGGCTGGCTCGGCCGACACGAACGAGGGCGCAGACGCAGCGGATGCCCGAACCGACTGATCGCGAATACGTCTCTCACCGGTTCGAATCGATGAGTTCGAAACCGAGCCCGACCGGAGGCGACGAGTCGCCACTCGTCGTCCTCGACGACCTCGTCAAGCAGTACGGGGAGTTTACCGCCGTCGACCACATCGATCTGGAGGCGCCGCGCGGGCGAGTATTCGGGGTCCTCGGCCCCAACGGCGCCGGCAAGACGACGACGATGCGGATGATCACCGGCCTGCTGATGCCGACCTCGGGGCGGATCGAGCTCGACGGCATCGACATGCGTTCGAATCCCGTCGCGGCCAAACGGCTGACCGGGTTCATTCCGGACCGCCCGTACATCTACGACAAGCTGACGGCATTCGAATACCTCCGGTTCATCGGCGGCCTGTACGACCTGCCCGCCGATTCGCTGGCCGACCGGATCGTCGAGATGCTCGATCTGTTCGAGCTGCGCGAGTGGAGGGACGAGCTGGTCGAGAGCTTCTCCCACGGCATGAAACAGCGCCTGGTCTTCGCCGGCGCGCTGTTGCCCGATCCGCAGTTGCTGGTCATCGACGAACCGATGGTCGGTCTCGATCCAAAGGGCCACCGGCTGGTCAAACAGCTGTTCCAGGACCTCGCCCACGAGCAGGGGATGAGTGTGCTCCTGTCGACGCACACGCTCGAGGTCGCCGAGGAGGTCTGCGACGAGATCGTCATTCTCAACCACGGGAAGATCATCGCCCGGGGAACGCTTCGGGAGCTGCAGATCGAATCCGGGGCGAACGAGGGGTCGCTCGAGGAGGTCTTTCTGGCGCTGACCGATCAGAACGAGAGCGAACGCGCCGAAGCCGTCGCCGCCCGTTTCGGGGAGGACTGAGCGCCGATGCTGAGCCGACTCGTCGAGACGAAACTCCGTTCCGTGGCTGGGGGGCTGCGCTCCGACAAGGAGGGGCAGATGCGCGCCCCCCTGTTCCTGGTGCTCAGCGCGATCTTCTGGATCATGCTCTACCAGGGGAGCGAGTGGTTGGTCCGACGGGCGATGTCGGTCCAGCCCGTCGGCGATCTCCTGGTGCAGAAACTGCTGTCGATCGCCTTCATCGTCTTTCTGGCGCTGCTGGCGTTCTCCAACCTGGTCACGGTCTTCACGACGTTCTACCTGGCCGACGACCTCCAGTTTCTGATGAGCAAGCCGATCCCGGAGGACTCCCTGTACGCCTCCCGGCTGCTCGAGGCGATCGCCCAGTCGTCCTGGATCCTGCTGATCTTCGGCTTGCCGATCTTCATCGCCGCGGGGACGGGCGTGGGCGCACCGCCGCGCTACTACGCCGGTCTGGCGGCCGTGCTGATCCCGTTCGTGGTGATCCCCACCATCGTCGCCTCGATGATCGCCCTGCTGA
Source organism: Bradymonadaceae bacterium (assembly GCA_042218355.1). Lineage (GTDB taxonomy): Bacteria > Myxococcota_A > Bradymonadia > Bradymonadales > Bradymonadaceae > CAJXPB01. The sequence continues at coordinate 3,326 of JBDGRG010000339.1, read as the reverse complement.
TCACCAACTTCCTCGAGGCGACTCGAACCCGCGACGTCCTGATGTTTTTCGGGCTGGCCGCCTTCGTGGTGCTGTTTGTCGCCATCCGGGCGATGCGGCCGGAACGCCTGTTGAACCCGGAGAGCTTCGAGTCGGTCGGCCAGATGCTCGACCTGCTGACCGCCCCGAGCAGCGCCTACCTGCCCAGCACCTGGTGCATGGACGTGCTGGTGCCGCTGCTCTTCCGGTCCGGACCGCCGGACTGGTGGTCGTTCGCCATGCTCTACTCGACGCCGACCGCACTGTTCTTCGTCGGCGCCTGGTGGCACCGCCCGTACTACGAACGCGGCTACTCCAAAGCTCAAGAGGGTCGGCACGGGCGGAGTATCCTGGCGCTGGTCCGGGACTGGCTGTCCGAAAAGACCGAACAGTGGCGAGGCGGCGCCGAGCGGGGGCTGGCGACACTCCGTGCTCGCGGCGAACGGGCCACCTCGTCGCTGCGACAACTCGTCGACAAGGATCAGCTCGTCTTCATCCGCGATCCGAGCCAGTGGTCCCAGCTGCTGGTCGTCGTCGCCATCATCATCATCTATCTCGTCAACTACAAGTACTTCGAGATCGCCGCGGACCAGAAACTCTTCGGCGAATTCGGCCTCTTCTACTTCAACCTCGGCGCCTGCGGCTTCGTCGTCGTCGCACTGGGGGGCCGGTTCCTCTACCCGGCGGTCAGTCTGGAGGGCCGCAACTTCTGGATGATCCTCCAGGCACCGATCTCGCTGGAGACGTTCCTGTCGGGGAAGTGGCTCGGCGCGATGACGCCCGTGGTCGTCGTCGGACAACTGCTGATCTGGACGTCCAACCTGCTCGTCGCCCAGTCGTGGTACTACTGCATCGTCGCCAGCGTCATCACGCTGATCGTCACCGTCGGCGTCGCCGGCATGGCCGTGGGCCTGGGCGCAGTCTACCCGCAGTTTCACAATCCGAACGCCGCGAAGATCGCCTCGAGCTTCGGCGCCGTCATCTACATGATCCTCGGGATGTTCGTCGTACTACTGGTGATGGCGACGACCTATACGGTGGTCACCCACTACGGCCAGCTGTACGAGGGCGAATCGGGACTCGGGATCGGCTGGCTGCACTACGCGTTCGCCGGCGGCGGACTCGCCCTCCCCTTCGCCGCGGCGGCCGCGGCGATCAAACTCGGGGCGAACTCGCTCAGAGCACGAATGTAACGAGGATGAATTATGAATTTTGAATGATGAGTTATGACGGGGGGCGCGACGCGGTCCGGCGGTGCCGTATGGGGCGGCTGGACCGCCCGACCGGTCGACGCCTGACGACTGTGGACTGACGACTGTGGACTGACGACTGAAGACTGACGACTGAAGACTGACGACTGAAGACTGACGACTGAAGACTGACGACTGA
>JBDGRG010000339.1:0-1819 GCA_042218355.1 Bradymonadaceae bacterium | reverse complement strand
AGACTTACCACTGCAGACTCCCATGATCACCGACACCCGGGTCCCGTGCTGGCTCGTGGGGTTGGTGGTCCTGTGCTGGACGCCCGCCGCCCGGGCCATCGACGATCCGAGCTTCGACTTCAAAACGTTGACGACGCCGCACTTCTACGTCCACTACGAGCAACGCCTCCGCCCGCTCGCCCGCCGGTCGGCTCGGCTGGCCGAACAGGCCCACGCCGACCTCGCGCCCCTGCTCGGCCATCGACCCGAGAAGCGAACCCACGTCGTTCTCGACGACCGGGTCGACCTGGCGAACGGCTCGGCCAACGTCTTCGGCCGGAACGTCGTCAAACTCTACGCCACGCCTCCCGCGCCGGACGGCGTGCTGGGGTACTACAACGACTGGCTGAAGGTCCTCATCTACCACGAATACGTCCACATCCTCCATCTCGACACCCGCGGTGAGGTCCTTCCCTGGACGGATTATCTGCTCGGCAAGCAGTTCCATCCGAACGCTGTCCTTCCGGGTTGGTATGTCGAGGGCCTGGCCGTGCTCGAGGAATCTCGGCTGACCGGGACCGGCCGGAACAACAGCGCGCTGTTCCAGATGTGGCTCCGCACGGCGGCGCTGTCGGATCGATTCTTCTCGCTGGGGACGGCCACGGGTTTGCCCGAGGCCTGGCCGCAGGGGACCGCGCCCTACCTCTACGGCGGGGCGTTTACCGACTACATCGCCGATACGCACGGTCAGTCGTTCTTCCGAACGTTCAATCACCGGTACGGCCGCCGGATCATCCCGTTCGCTCTGAACAAGACCGCCGAGGACATCTCGGGCAAAACCTTCCACCGCCTCTGGAAGGAATGGACCGCGGCGGAGTACGGCCGGGCCGTCGCCAGGACCATTCGAGTGGAGGCCGAGGGGGGGACCGAGCTCGAGTATCTCACCGAAGGGGGCAATCTGCACCGATACCCCCGGATGCGACCCGGCACTCGGCAGGTGTCCTTCTACAAGAGCGACCTCGAGACGAACGAACGATTCGCCGTCGTCGAACACGGCGATACCCGGGTCCGAACCCTCCACCCGGCCGAAGGGGTGACCGGATCGGCGGACTGGACACCGGACGGCGAGACGCTGGTCTACGGCCGGCAGACGGTCTACGGGAGCACTTACACCTATCAGGATCTGTACGCGTGGCACGCCGAGTCCGACTCGGTCGTCCGCATGACACGGAAGGAGCGCGCCCGCGATCCCGCCGTCTCCCCGGACGGCGATCGGCTCGCGTACGTCCGCAATCGGCGCGGGACGATGGACCTGGTCGTCTGTGCGCGCACCGGCACCGAGTTGAACGACTGCCGGGCGGTCGCCGGGGGGGCCGTGACGGATCCGGGGACGCGCCGCCACTGGCAGCAGATCTCGGGTCCGACGTGGGCGCCCGACGGCGGCGCCGTTGTGTTCAGTCGCTGGCAGCTCGATACCGGCCGGCGCGATCTCTGGCGCTGGAACCGCAAGAGCGGTGAACTTCAGCAGCTAACCGACGACCGAGCGCAACAGCTGGATCCGACCTTCGGGCCCGACGGCTCGCTCTACTACGCGTCGGACCGGACGGGCATCTTCAACATCTACCGCCGGCGCCGGCCGACCGGCGAATCGCACCGCGTGTCGAATGTCGTGCGCGGGGTCTTCCACCCTCGCGTCTCCCCGAATGGCGAGTGGATCTACGTCTCGGCCTACACCGACGACGGGTACGAACTCGCCCGCTTCGAGCATCCGGTTTCGGGGGCAGACGCCCGGTCGACGACCGCCAACACCGAGAAGCAGCCGGCGCCCCCCGACGTCTCG
>JBDGRG010000338.1:3827-4233 GCA_042218355.1 Bradymonadaceae bacterium | reverse complement strand
GCCGGCCAACGTGATGTTGCTGTGGTTGGACGACGGGTCGGCGCGTCCGATGGTCAAACTGGTCGACTTCGGGCTGTCCAGCATGAATCCCCGCCGGGATTCGCTGCGGGGCGGGACCCGGTCGTACATGGCGCCGGAGATCATCGACGGCAACGAGGGGGAGCTCCGCTCGGATCTCTTCAGTCTGGGCGTGACGCTGTACTACGCGCTGTGCGGGACGCTGCCGTTCGGCCCCCGCAGCGAGGACGACGACCTCCGCCTCGACCACTTCGTCGTCGCCGGACCAAGTGTCCCGGAACTCCACCCCCGTGGCTTCCGGCGGCCCGAACCAGCCGTCGGTCTCGACGTCCGTGACGAAGGCGTTCGGACGGACGGTGACGTTGCCCGTCTCCAGGGCGGCGGGGAC
>JBDGRG010000338.1:1675-3817 GCA_042218355.1 Bradymonadaceae bacterium | reverse complement strand
TGCTCCTCCGCCAGGTCGACGGCGTCGAGTACCGCGACGCCGGCGAGGCGCTGCACGCACTCGTGCGCGACACCGAATCGGGACAGGTCTGGTCGGAGACGGTCGCCTCGAACGCGTTCGACATCGCGGCCGTTCCCGTCCTCCGCGGTTTCTTCGATCGGGGCATCCTCCAGCGGCGCAAGGGCCAACACAAGCATCTCGCCGAGGCGCTGAACGAGGACGAGGGCGGCGGTCGGATGCACCTGCTGAGAGGGGAGGAGGGGGTCGGAAAGAGCCGTCTGCTGTCGGAGGTCAAGGCGACGACGAAGCTCGACGGCAAGCTGGTGCTGTCGGTTCGCTGCGAAAAGGGCATGCGCGCCTGGGAACTCGTCCACGAGCTGTTTGCGCGGCTGGTCGAACTGGGCGAGGCCCGCGACGTCGAGGAACTCGACTACTACACGCCCTATCTGCTGGTGCTCGAGCGCTTCTCGAGCCTCGAGGGCGAGACGACCAGTCAGGTCACCGAGGCGGTCGACTTCGACTGGATCCGACGGGCGTTTCACGACGCCATCGGGGCACTGAAGCCCCGCGAAGTCGTGATGTTCATCGAGGATCTGCACGAGGGGGACATCGCCTCGCGACAGTTTCTCGCCGACTGGTTCGAGGGGGAGAGCAGGCTCGACGTCCCCGACATGGTTGTCAGCACCCGCGACCAACGAGCGGTCAGTACGCCGTTTCTGGCCGCCGATCGGGTCGAACTGTACGACCTCGACGGGCTCCAGCGCGTCGACGTCCGGCACTTCTTTCGCGACCGGCTCGAATTGGAGGACGTTCCGGACGACTGGCTCGATCGGCTCGCGGACGCCGCCGACGGACGGCCCGCTTATCTCCAGGAAATCTGCCGGACGCTGATCGAGGAGGGCGTGCTGCGGCGGAAGACGGGTCGAAGCTGGGAGCTCGACGTCGAGGTGCTGCAGGACTTTGCGTTGCCCGACGACGTCCGTGGGATCCTGCGCCGCCGCATCGACTCGGCGGGGGCCTCGGCCCGAGAGGTGCTGGAGTTTCTCGTGCTGGCCGGACGCCCGGTGCCCTGGGAGTGGGTCCGCGACCACGCCGCCTCGCAGGACGAATCGCTGACCGAGGCCGACCGCCGGCTCGACGCCCTCTGGCGCCAGGATCTGGTCCGGATGACCCTGGAGGTGGGAGGGCGGTATCTCCAGCCCGCCAACGAGGAGCTCGAGGACGTCGTCGGGGACCTGATGAATCCCTCCTGGCGCCGTCGCATCCACCGAAAACTCGGGGAACACCTCGTCGGGGAATGGCGCCGGGGCGATCTCGACGCGGCCGTCGCCGCCGACCAGTTCGAGGCCGGCGGACGGGAGGACGAGGCCGCTCGGCTGTACGAGGCGGCGGGCGATCGCTGCTGGCGACGAGCGGAGTTCGGCGGTGCGCACGACCGCTACCGCGCGGCGCTCGAGGGGACCGAGGAGACCGCTGCCGGCGCCTTTCTGCGTCTGAAACTCGCCCGCGTCTATCTGACGCTGTACGAGGGATGGGCGATGGAGCGGGCTCTCAAAAAGGCCGGCGCTCTGGCCGAGCGCACCGCGCTGGACTGGGTGATGTACACGACGTTTCTCTCCGCCGTCGGATCGTCCCAGGCGATGGGGGACGACGGGGCGGCGTCGGAGTGGCTGGACCGGCTCGCCGATTGTCTCCCGACGATGTCCCGGCAGGCGGCGGTCCTCGACCGTCGGTCGCGCCTGGCCTGGCGATCGGGGGACCTGGAGGAGGCTCGCCAGCTGGGCGAGCGTGCGCTGCGGCGCGCTCGCCACTTCGGGGAGCGGTCACAGTTGACATCGATTCTCTCGTCGCTGGGCCAGCTGGCACACTGGAGCGGGGATCAGCGAAAATCGGAGGAGCGATTCCAGAAGGCCCTCGAGGTGGGCGGGTCCGGGGAGCGGACCGACCGCGCCGCCGCGCTGTATCGCTACGGCACGTGTCTGCGGCGCCGGGGGGACGAGCGGCGTGCCGCCGACCGACTGCAGGAGGCGCTCGAGATTTTGAGTCGAGGGCACCGTCCGGATCTCTGGATCCGTGCGTTGATGGAGGTCTCGAAGTGCCACGCGGCCGCCGGTTCGCTCGACGCCTCGCGGCGGTACTCGT
>JBDGRG010000338.1:0-1665 GCA_042218355.1 Bradymonadaceae bacterium | reverse complement strand
TCCGATGCACTGGTGTTCGCCCGGGAGCTCGGAGACGACGTGCTGTTGAACCGCGTCCGGTTCGCGCGGGCCGAGATCGAACTGACGACGGAGGGCTCGACGGAGTTCTCGATCCGCGACATGGACCGCGCCGTCCGAGGGGTCGAGGCCGCCGATACCGCGATCCCCCACTTCGTCGACATGCTCGAACGATACGGCCGATGTGTGCAATCACTCGAGACCGGCGAGGGAGACGAGATGCGCGAACGAGCTCGCCGTCGGGCCGACGAACTCGGGATCGAGCTGTTCCCCGGGCGGTCCGTCGAGCGGACCGGTTGAACGGTCGACCGACTCGTCCCGCATTGTCAGGTTCGACCGCGGCTGATACCGCTCGCTCCGCCCGATTCGTTCGCCACTGAATCGCAATCCGACGCCGAGATCCGAACCCGTGCCATCGAACGACGAACCCTCCCCCGACAATCTCGCCCGCGGCGACCGAGCGATCGAGTGGGACTGGCACAAGGAAGACCCGGTCGAGGTGGTCCTGGTCGCGTTCATCCTGATTCTCTTCTTCACCCTTCCCCGCCAGGGATGTCGGCTCGGCGTCCAGGGCGACGCGGGCATTCGGCCCGCGTTCACGGTGGACCAGCCGGCCGCCGAACGCGTCGACGAGTGAGCCGCGCGTCGCGCGAGCCTGGCACGCCGCCGGTGAGGATGTATAATATCGGGCCGGGGGTCGATTCGAACGCCATTTGCTCCGTGTCGAGACGAGGAGTTCTCCCGATGTTCGGTGTAGCCTTCCGTTCGCTGACTCGGCCGGTGCGCGTCGCGACGATCGGTCTGGCCGCCGGTGTCGCCGTGGGAGCCATCCCGGCGCCGGCCGTCGCTGGGGAGTCGGGCGGGGAGCAGGAGGAGGCTGCCTCCGGGCAAGCGGACGACGAGCAGAAGGCCAAGAAAGTCTTGAAACTGATTCGCCAGGGAAAAAAGGCGTACGACGCGGGAAACTACGAGAAGGCTCTGAACCTGTACCAGAAGGCCTACGATCTCTACCCGAAACCGGCGATCCTGGTCCGTCTGGGCAAGACGGCGGAGGAACTGGGGACGCTGAAGAAGGCGATCTCGTACTACGAGAAGTTCATCGAGATGGCCCCCGACAAGGAGATCGCCTCGAAACTAAAGGGGCGCGTCGAGAAGCTGAAGAAATCGCTCCCCGGGACGCTCACAGTTCGGACCGTCCCCGAGGGGACTGCTGTGCGCGTCGGAGGGCCCGACGGGCGGCTGCTGGGCGAGGGCACCGTCGAGACCGAAATGAAGCCGGGTACCTACGAGTTGCATTTCGCGGCCGACGGCTTCGAGTCCACGAGCCGCACCGTCGAGGTGACGCCGGAGGAGAAGACGTCGGTGTCGGTCGAGCTGTCCGAGGTGAAGAAAGCGTCCGCCAGTGGTGGAGGGGCGCCGCTGTTGGACTTCGGTTCGCCGTTGACGCTGTTCGGGGTCGGGGCCGGGGGCGCCGGCGTCTTGGGTCTGGGCACGGGTGTGGTGTTCAGCATTCTCCAGGCGAATACGACCTCGAAGGTCAACAGTTACGACCGATCCGCGTCGGGAAGCTCTCCCTCCGAGTTGCGGGATCTCAAGCAACGAGCTCGCCGCCAGCATCGCGCCGCGCTGGTCTCCTACTCGATCGGC
>JBDGRG010000337.1:0-2882 GCA_042218355.1 Bradymonadaceae bacterium | reverse complement strand
GATGCGCTGGAGGAGCGGTTCATCGAACGGTCGCTCGACGAGCCGCGGACGCTCGACAAGCTGTTTCGCGAGTCACCGATGAACGAGGAGCGGATTCTCGCGTTACTGATGGCTCTCGATCGAGTCGGGGCACTGAACCGCGAGCAGCTGGGCGGAGATACGCTGACGCGCGAACGCAACCGCGAGCAGCTCGATCTCCTGTATCGGCAGAGCCAGTCGGAGAATCTCTTCGAACGGCTGAACGTCCACTGGACCACCTACGAACGGGAGGTCGAGCGGAAGGTCGAGGAGATCCACGATCAGTTGGATACGATCGAGGAGCGCATCGATCTCGACTCGGAGACCCGTGAAAAGCTGCAGGCCACGCGCGAGGCGGTCGACCGCGCCGGTCGCGAGCTCTCGGAACGGGCGACGCGCCGGGAGTATCGCCGCGAGGTCGTCGATCGAGCGGAGCAGCGCTCGAGCCTGCAGATGTTCGAGGAGCAGCTGGAGACGCTCACACTGCAGCGCAAACCCGAGGAGATAGCGGATCGCTGCAAGCGGATCCTCGAGATCCATCCCAACCACGAGGAAGCCGAGCGGATTTTACGCAAGGTCCGGACCGGCGGTTCGACCGAGGAGTGAGCGGACCCGATCCGGTTGTCAGAGGTCGAGATCGGCCAGGCGGTCGACCAGCGACCGACAGGACTCGCGCAGTTCGTTCAGACCCGGCTCGTCGATCTCGAACGACTGCTCGTCCATGTACAGGTCGCGATTGACTTCGATCTGGAGGGCGTGGACGCCGTCGTCGGGGGCCCCGTATTTCCGAGTGATCCAGCCGCCCTTGTACGGGTCGTTCGTCTTGACCGAGTACCCGTCGTCTCGGAAGTGTTCCTCGACCGTCCACCGGACCGGTCGTCGGCACGACGTGCCGTCGACGTCACCGGGGACGATGTCCGCGCGGCGCCGGCCGGGATCGGAGTATTTCTGCCGGCCCTCGGAGGGCATCGAGTGCCCGTCGACCAGAATGCAGGTCCCGAACTGCTCCCGCACCCGCTCGATCTCCTTCCGAAGTGCGCGATGGTACGGCCAGTAGAACTCGTCCAGCCGTTCCTGGAACGCCTCGGGCGACAGCGGCTCGTCGAGGACCGCCTCCCCGCCGGTCGTCGTCCGCCAGACGACGCCCCGATCCTGGTAGTAGCCCGGCTCGTCCTTCGTCTCTGCGCCCTCGACCGCTTCGGGGGAGACGTCGTCGGGCGCTCGATTCAGATCGACGACGTACCGCGAGACGTTCGAGGCGATCAGCGTCGCTCCCACCTCGGGCGCGTCCTGCCAGAACCGGTCGACATAGAGGTCGAGGTCCCGTTTGAGGAGGTCCTCCTCGACGAGCATCTCTTCGGCCACCTGATCGGGGATCCATTCGCCGGCATGGGGGACGTCGACGACGATCGGGCGCGCCCGTCCGTCGTCCGGACGCTGGATACGAAATCGATCTCTGGGCATGGGTCGTCCCTCGATTCGAGCTGTACGATGGTTGCGAAGAGCCGTTCGTCGCGGCGCCCGTCCGGTCGATCCCGCAGAACAGGGGGTTCAGACGTCGACACTCGGCTCGGTCTGCAGCGTCACTCGTCTCCAGAGCCGTTTCAAGACGCTTCGGCGCGTGCCCACGACCGTCTCGCCGAGTAGCGCCAGCGCCACGATGAACAGCAGGGTTGGCCAGATGTTGACTCGCTTACGGTCGCGCGTCGCAGTCTTCGATTTTTCTCCGCCCTCGTCGCCCGCGTCGTCGGCGAGCCAGGGTTCGAGTGCATCGTCGGGCAGTGTGCGGAGATTCGACTCGCTCGTCGGCACGTTGACCGAGAACGAGAGGCGATCGAGGCGGTTGCGGTCGGCGTTTTTGGTTTCGTCGGCCCAGACCTCGTACGCTCCGGCCCGCCGCGGCACGAAACTGACGGTGCCGTCGGTCGGTTCGAGAGCGCGGCGTTCGCCGTCGGGCCCGACGACGATGGCCCGGTCCTCGACTCGGTCCCCGACGTTCAATCCGACCGTCGTCCCCACCAGGCGGTCCCGGTCCTCCTGGGAGGTCGCCCGTCGCGCGAGGTACAGCAGTGTCCGCCGGACGAACGGGACGTAGGCGGGCTGGATCGGAAAGTCGGTCCAGTCGCGGTCGAGTGTCGTCGTCAACAGCAGGACCCGACCCCGACCGGCGTCGCGTTCCAGGAGGAGCGGAGCTCCATCCTTGTTCGAGGCCAACACCCGGGCTCGCTCCGCCGGCGAGGGCTCGAGGAGCATGTACCGGTACAGCGTCACCGAGTACAGCGACTGACCGCCGCTGCCGCTGAAGGCTCGGAAGATCGGATGGTCGCGGTCGACCGAGCCGAGCTGGGTCGCCTTGACCTGGGCGTTCGGTTCGCCCCGCTCCGCCAGCAGTTTCACCCGGCGCATCGGTTTGGGCAGCATGTCGGCGAATTTCTGGTTGTACGCGTCGGGTTCGACCTGGTCCCCGACCGCCAGGAACAGTCCCCCTCCGTTCCTGGTGAAGCGTTTGAGCTGTTCGACGACCGATTTCGTCAGTCGGGCGACGTTGGCCAGAAGTACGACGTCGTACGTCGAGAGATCCCGACCGCCGAGTCCGTCGGGTGTGATCATCGTCGGAACGATCCGGTTGTCGTCGCGGTCGTCGGATTGGACCGCCCGGCTGAGGAAGAACAGCTCGTCCCGGTACGGCACGCTGCTCGGGTCGCCGTTGACCAGCAGCGCCCGGACACGGCGATTCGGCCGAAAGGTGAAGTGCCGCCGGTTGTCGGCCTTCAGTGCGTCGGCGTCGACGAGCTCAACGCGGCCGCGCTCGGTCCCCTCCCCCTTCACGCGGTGGCGGATCGCATGCGTGACCGACTCGCCGG
>JBDGRG010000336.1:5129-5412 GCA_042218355.1 Bradymonadaceae bacterium | reverse complement strand
ACCGACGTGGCCGAAGGAACCGCTTCTTTCGCGCGGGACGATGTCGATGCGACGCTTGCGACACGCCGTCACGGGATTGACGTTGTTGACGTTCTTCGGAGTCTCCGGAGCGGTCGCCCAGACGCCGGGGTCCGAGGGCGGAGGGGCGTCTCAGGACGGGGCGACTGCCAGCGGGGGCTCGTCGGCGCAGGCGGAGGCGGAACTGAAAAAGCTCGGTGAAGAGCGAAAGTCGCTGGTCGACGAGGACATCGAGTCGTTGTCCGGCGACCAGATGCTGAAGCGT
>JBDGRG010000336.1:0-5119 GCA_042218355.1 Bradymonadaceae bacterium | reverse complement strand
GAGAAGATCGATCAGTCGAAGTCGATGTTCGACCAGACGGGGGGGATGTTGGAGAAGGCACGCTCGGAAGAGAAGGATCTTGCGAAACTGAACTGCATCAACGAGAAGCGGACGGCCATCGAGGGGTACCTGAAGGTCGCCGAAGAACACTACGTCTCCCTGAAGGAAGCGGTCAATTCGGGCGACAACGAGGCGGCGAGCCACCACTACACGCTCGTGTCGGTCGCCCATCAGAAGGTCCAGGAGTACCTCGAGGAGGCCAAGCTGTGCGCCGGAGAGGTCGAACGGTACGCGGAGGGCACGAAGGTCAAGATGGATCGCGACCGCGAGCTCCCGGGCGATCCGGAGTATCTCTCGGAAGAACCTACCGCACTCGAGACGCTCCCCGAGTTGACGCCCTTCCAGTGAACGCGTAGGGGAGCGGACAGTAGGTCGAGACACTGGGGGGGCCGCCCGATGGATGAATGGCTGGATTCGTAACTGCTTTCGTGGGTCGTTTTGAAGTATGAACACAAGTTCGCAACACACTCGGCTCGCCACCATGCTAGCGGCGGCCGTCGTCCTCCTCTCGTCGTCGGTCGGACGGGCGGAGGCGGGGGATGGGTTCAAGGCCGGTAACCTCGCCCTGAGTCCGGAACTCCAGGTCTTCGGGGCCTACGACACCAACGTCTTCCGGCTCGACAGCGACGAAGTCGCGCCCGGAGAGGACGTCCCCAGCTCGCCGGTGCTCGGCATTGCTCCCGGGCTGGAGATCACCACGCCGAATCCGAGCAACTTCGATTTTCAGCTCGACAGCTCCGTACTGTGGGAGCAGTACCTGTCGTCGGAACAAGTCGTGCGGGACCAGAGTGGCCTGAGTGCCGATGGCAAGGTCTCGGGACGAATCAACCCGAATGGGAACGTCAGTTTCGAGCTGCACGACAAGATTCAGTACAAGAACGAGCCGCCGACCACCGCGAGCAGCGATTCGTTCGACCGGCTGGTCAACCGCGTGGGTGGCGGGCTAGGGATTCATCCCGGCGATCGCATCCTCCAGATCGATTTGATTTACGACTGGGCGCGGTTCGTCTACTTCCATCCGTCCCTGCTGGATCTGGACAAGTCGGAGCACCAGAGGGATCTCGACCTGAAATGGCGGTTTTTGCCCAAGACGGCGCTCGTGCTGCAGTCGGATTTCGACGTCATTCGCTACGACGTGGGTCGGCGGGGCGTCGCCGGGGCCGGGTTGCCGAACACCGATGGGACGCCTTTCCATACCAAGGCCGGTCTAAGCGGTCTGTTTACTCGTCGCCTGTCGACTCGGCTGCTGGCTGGTTACGCGAACGGATTCTACGAGTCCGGCCCGAGTTATTCGGCGTTCATCGGGGAAGCACGGATTGCGTACAAGATCGGCCCGATCGATGCGGACAACGAGATAGCGCTGCAGTACGAACGCAGCTTCCGGGATTCGCCGGTCAGCAACTTTTTCTCGATGCACAGGGCGCAACTCTCGTACGAGCACTCGTTCTTCGACGAACGGTTCGGAATCTTCGCCAACGGACAGTTCATCTATCGGGATTACGCTCCCCTGCAGGCCCCGAGGGACGATCGGTTCAGTCAGTTCAAGGTGGTCCGAAACAACCGGGGCGAGGAAGTACTGCTTCCGACGGACATGCACGACCGGTTGTGGACCGCAAAGGGGGGGGTCGAGAGCAAATTCCTCGACTGGTGGAAGGTCAAGCTCTCGTACGAATTTTCGACGAATCAGACCGACGACCAGACCGACGTGCTCGACGCACAGCTGAATGCGCCCCGCGCGACCTTCCGCCGGCAGTTCGTCCGTCACTACGTGCAGTTGAGCACGACCATCTCTTACTGATCCGGCCCCCTCCTCGGGGTCGATTCGAGCTGTTGGCACGCCTTTCGCTCCCGGCAGCGGGAGTTCGACGGGGCCCGGTGGGGCTGGAATCTTTCGGCGGCGTTCGATGTTGGCCCGTCTGAGCCCGGGGGCCGTGGCCGGCCCCGTCTCGAGGGGCTACTCGAGCCCGAATTTCTTTCGGTCGCTCGTAGTCGCCCCGTATCGGGCCGCGCACGTTCGAGCGGCAGGACGTCCGTCGGCGAGCGTTCGACCTCCGGATTCATTTGGAGAACGAGCATGACTTCGCGCAAGTTCGCCGCGCCGGCGTTCGTGCTGGCGTTCGTCACGCTGACGGGGGCGTGTATCTCGCGCTCTGTCGACCCCGCCTACGAGGCGCTGACGGCGGAGCGAGAAAAGCTCCCCGAAGCCGGGACGCTCGGAGCCGGTGACCGGATCAAGATCCGGGTCTTCGGAGAGGAGACACTGACCGGAGAGTTCACCGTCTCGGAGAAGGGCAAGATCAACTATCCCCACATCGGGCGGCTGGATGTCAGCGGAAAGACCTGTGCGGAGGTCGAACGGCAGCTGTCGAGGGGCCTGAAGGACGGGTATCTGAAGAACCCGGACGTCAGCTGTTCGATCGTCGAGTACAATTCCAAGCGCATTTATGTACTCGGCGAGGTCCAGAAGCCCGGTTCCTTTCCGTATCGGGCGAACCTGACGATCGTGGAAGCCTTTTCGCTGGCTCAGGGGGCGACCGAGACGGCCGACACGAACAACACCAAACTGACGCGAGAGGTCGACGGCAAAGAGGTCCAGGTGCGCGTGCCGATGCAGGCGATCGTCGAGGGACGCCGAAAGAACATCGAACTCGCGCCCGGCGACGTCATCTACGTCCCGGAATCCGCCTTCTGAACGTCGGGCGCGTCGTAGTGGCTGCGAACGGCTTCGACGTCGTTCGCCATCTGGTCGATCAATTCCTCATCGGAGTCGAAGGCGCGTTCCTCGCGCAGATACGCTCCGAACTCCAGATCGAGTCCGACCCCGTAGAGATCGTCACCCTCCCAATCGAGAACGTGGGCCTCGACGACGCGTCTCTCGCCTCCGTAAGTGGGACGGACGCCGATGCTCGTGGCAGCGGGCTGGCCGTCGAGGTCGGGACCGTGCGCGCGGGTGGCGTAGATGCCATTTCCCGGGACGAGGTGCTGGGGTTCGAGGTTCGCCGTCGGATACCCCAGCTCGCGCCCGCGTCGATCGCCTCGGACGACGCGACCGGCGAGTCGGTACGGCCGGTCCAGAAGGGATGCTGCGGCTTCGATGCGCCCGGCACGGACCGCTTCGCGGATGCGTGTGGAGCTGACGGTGTCGCCCTGGTGCGTCACCGGTTCGCACGTCTCGCAGGCGATGTCGCGCCGGTCGGTGAGTCGGCGCAGATCGTCGGTCGAACCGGCTCGGTCGCGTCCGAAGCGGAAGTTCGAACCCACGATGACGTGCCGGGCACTCAGACCGGAGTCGAGGATTCGGTCGACGAATTCGCTCGGGCTCAGTTCGGCCAGATCCTCGTCGAAGGTCAGTGAGACGACGCCATCGATGCCGGTCTCGAGCAGCAGTTCATGTTTGTAGCCGTCGGTGGTCAGGCGAAACGGCGGTGCGTCGGGTCGGAAGTAACGGACGGGATGGGGGGAGAAGGTCAGGGCGACCGCGTTGCAATCGTGTCGAACGGCGACGTCGACGGCTCGGTCGAGGATGGCGCGGTGTCCGAGATGGACGCCGTCGAAGTTCCCGATGGTGACGACGGGTGCATCCAGCCCCTCCGAGGCGCGGTTCAGCGTATGGAAGACGGCCGTCTCGTCCATCGGTTGTCTGGAGAGCGTCGGGCGCGAGAGAAATCGAAGTGGCGGTCGGGGACGAGCCGAAGGAAGCCCCGACGGGTCCATAACACACGGCCCGCTCGGGATGCAGCCAGACGGAAAATTTGCAAACGAGGCTGTTTCGTTGTTGGCTCGTCACTGGTTCGCACCCGGCGGCGATCCCTCTCACACGGATGTGAGTCGACTCCAGGGAATGGATGCCCTCCAACCCATGCGATACGTGCCGACGCGGCTTCTCGTTCGTACCTGCGCGCTGCTGGTTGCGATCTCGTGGCTCGTTCTGCCCGAGCGGGGGTTCGCGGCCGACGGCGGCGGCGAGGAGGGGGATGACGACCAGTTCGGCGGTGCGGTCGCGGCCGAGGGAAGTCTCGAGAAGCTCGACGCAGATTACTATGCGGCAATTCGGGGGAAACTCGCTCTCTGGGCGGACGTGCCTGCGCTGGGCTGCGAGCCCGGGACGCTGGAATCGTGCCGGACGAAACTGTCTCTGGGGGTGCAGCTTCCCCTGCGGTTGAGGGTGGTCGACCGCGGGCGCACGCAGTCGGAGCTGGTTCGACGATCGGACTGGGACGAGGTCGACGATTACCTGCGCACGATTCAGCACCTGGAGTACGGCCGAGACGGGGAGACGTTTCACGCGCGAGTCGGCGAGTTGGGGCCGGTGGATCTGGGCCACGGCACCATCGTCAACGACTACTTCAACGTCGTGACCACCGATCACTACGAGCTCGGCTTCGATGCGGAGTTCGATCGCGGGGTCGTCGGCGGTCGGGCGATCGTCGACCATGTCGCGGGGCCCGGTGTCGTCGGAGGACGAGCCTGGATGCATCCGATCGAGCTGTTCGCGCCGAAGCGCTCCGAGGGGCGTCTGGAGATCGGCGCGAGTCTGGTCGGGGACCTCCGGGCGCCCACGCGCCTCGAGCACGGTGACGACGGAGAAACCGCGGTGGGCCCGGCCCGTCGGCCCCGGGTCGAGGAGCGGCAGACGACCGGGATCCTGGGACTGGATGTCGAATATGCGGTGCTCCAGCGCGACCGCGCCGAGTTCGCCCCGTTCGTCGACTACAACGAACACCTCGATCTGGGACGCGGGCTCCACGCCGGGCTGCGCGCTTCCGGACGGCCGGGTGGGGCGTTTCGACTGTTCGGCCGCTTCGAGTTTCGGCTGCTCGACGAGCAGTACCTTCCCGACTACTTCGGTCCTCTGTACGAGATTCAGCGTTTCCAGCTGGGCGGATGGGGGCCGGCCCTGCCGGTGCCGAAGCTGAAGGTTGCAGCGAGTCGGAACCGGGACCGGACCCTGGGCGGGTACGGGGAAGTTGGCGTGGGCGTCGAGGACAAGCTGGAGCTATCGGGTGCGTACGCGGACTATCAGGGGGCGAACAACGCGTCGGTACGGTTTCGGCTTCGC
>JBDGRG010000335.1:0-3326 GCA_042218355.1 Bradymonadaceae bacterium | reverse complement strand
TGCTCGTCGGGACGTTCAGTCTCGCCCTCTTCCACCTCAAAACCGAACTGCACGACCACGCGTCGACGCTCTTCGCCGACCGCGTCCCCTTCGACCGACAGTACGTCGGTGTCCTGCTGGCGATATCGGTGATGATCTTCGCCTCGAGCGTCGGCATCTTCTTCGTCTTCCCCCGGATCGGTCTCGGTTACTTCGCGCAGAAATCTCGCCAGGGGATGGCGGTCTCGGGCTTCTCGGACAGCGTCGAGCTGGGGTCGCACGGAACCCTCGAATCCGATCCGACGGTCGCAATGCGCGTGGAGTTTCCGCACGGACGCCCCACGACCTATCGGAGCCTCCACTGGCGGACGATGACCTTCGACCGCTGGACCGGGACCGGCTGGAAGCGCTCGTTCGACGACTCCGAACGTCCGATCCCCTCCACCGACCGGACCTACGACCTGGGACGTTTCATCTCGTATCCGGCCGAGACGACCACGATGCAGGGGCTCCCGAAAAAGGTGAAGATCTACGTCGAGCCGCTCGAGAACGACGTCCTCCCGGTGCTCTGGCCGGCTCGCCGTCTGACGTTCGGACCCGCCACGGAACCGCAGGTGCCCGACAGTCCGAGCACGGGCTCCGTGCAGGCCGACCGGTACGGAGACCTCACCCACACGGTCTCCAGCGACATCGGCGTCTCGTATACGGTCGAACCGGCGCCGCGGCCGCGGGAGTCGGCACTGCGACAGGCGACCGGACCGATCCGACCGACCCGGGAGCTCGAACCCTACCTCCAGCTTCCGAAGGGGTTGTCCCCCCGGGTCCGGAGACTCGCCCGGAGGGTCGCCGGCGACGCCGACACCCCCTACGAAAAGGCCGAGGCGATGGCCCAGCACCTGCGCGAGAACTTCGACTACACCACCGATCTGCCCGACGTCGGAGACGACCGACCACTGACGCACTTCCTCTTCGAAGCGAAGCGGGGGCACTGCGAGTACCACGCGACGGCGCTGACGGTGATGCTGCGGACGCTCGACATTCCCGCACGGATGGTCAACGGATTCCTCGGCGGACGGTGGAACTTCGTCGGCGACTACCTGGAGGTCCGCCAGGAGGACGCCCACTCGTGGGTCGAGGTCTGGGTCCCGCGATTCGGTTGGCAGCAGATCGACCCGACCCCCGCAGGTGAGCGCGGCCCGATCGGCTCGCGACTCCTGCTGATGATGCGGGACAGTTACGATGCGATGCGCCTGATGTGGATGAAGTGGGTCATCGAGTACGATCTCCACAGTCAGATTCGCCTGCTCAGGCAACTGCTTCGGGCCGTGACACCGGCCGGAGCGGGGGACGCTCCCGACGAATCGTCCTCCGAAGCCCCCTCTCCCTCGCAGACGGACGGCTCCGGGGGGAGCTGGAGCCGATTCTTCCGCTGGCTCGGTCTAGTCGTGGTCGCGCTGCTCGGTTTTCGCGCCGGTCGACGATACGATCCGCGGATCCGCCCGGCCCGATTCGGACTCGCCGCGGGCGTGGCCGGTGGGTCCGGTGGGCTCTGGAGTACTCTGCTCGCCGGGGGTGGAGCCGCGTCGCTGGGCGGTGGGGTTCTCGTCGGGATCGCCGCGGTCCTCGCCGGGTCGATCTGGACGCGCACGGGTCTGAGCGGGTCGGGACCGGCCCCGACCCGCCTGTACACGCGCATCGAGCGTGCGGCTCGCGCCGCCGGCACGCCGAGAACCGACGGCGAGAGTCCCGGCGCGTACCTCGACCGCCTCGCCGACACCCATCCCGAGCTGGAGCGCGAACTCCACCTGTTTCGCCGACGCTACCTCGCGGCCCGGTTCGACGAGCGTCCGCTCGACGCCGACGCGCTGCGCTCGTTGCGCCGGCTGACCGCGACCATCGTCGCCCGCCTGTCGCCCGGGGTCTTCGGAGAGTAGAGGCGGCCTCCCTGCAGTCCGCCAGCCACCGAGACACCGAGCAACGATCGTCGGTCGCCCCTCCCCCTCCCCGTCGCCCCCCTCGAACGGGCGGCGGTCTCGACCTGGCGGACGGCGCTCGACATCCCCCGTCGGACACGACGCTCGTCGCCGCCGTGTGCCGCGCACCGGCGTTGAAAATCCGTCGGGGGTGGCGTACTCTCGAAAATGGAGTGTCGTGGCTGGTCCGTGAACACATCATGAGGGGACGAAACCGACGACATCTCACAGTCGCGTCCAGTGGAGCGATCCCATGCCAGACGACAGCGACTCGGCCGAAGGGGAAGACCTGGAACGGTTGATCGACGAGATCCGCTCGCAACTCGATTCGATCGAGGAGCGACGCGAGAGTCTCGAGGACAAGATCGAGCTGAAGCGCCAGAAGGTCGCCGAGATCGACGAGGCCATCGCCGAACTCGACGAAACGGCCGCCGAGATCGAGCCCTCGGACTGACAGCGTTCCGAACGACGAGCCGCATCGCGCCCATCTTCGCCCGCGCGCCCCGGCACCGACCCGGTGACGGGGAGCTGCTCTGTGCAGACACCGTGTCTGCGGCGTCTCGATTCGGCCCGACCCGCCTCGACTGCCTCCCGCCCGGCGCCCGCCCCCATCCGGTCGTCGGCCGCGGTAGACGACACGATTCCGATTCTCGACACCCGACCTACGGACGATGACGCCCTCCGAACTGCGACAGACGTATCTCGAATTTTTCGAGGAGCGTGGACATCAGCGCGTCTCGAGTTCGCCGGTGGTCCCGAAGAACGACCCGACCCTGCTGTTCACGAACGCGGGGATGAATCAGTTCAAGGACGTTCTGCTGGGCAACGAATCCCGGGGGTACGATCGGGCGACGAGTGTGCAGAAGTGCATGCGAGCCGGCGGCAAGCACAACGACCTCGACGAGGTCGGCCGCGACGGCCGCCACCTGACGTTCTTCGAGATGCTCGGCAACTGGTCCTTTGGCGATTACTGGAAGCGCCAGGCCATCGAGTGGGCCTGGGAGTTCGTCCTGGAGGTCCTGGAGTTCGACCGCGAGCGACTCTACGTCACGGTCTACAAGGACGACGACGAGGCGTACGACATCTGGGTCGACGAGATCGGCGTCCCCCCCGAGCGGATCCTCCATCTGGGCGACATCGAGAAGGGGGACGAGGAGAACTTCTGGTCGATGGGGCCGACGGGTCCCTGCGGTCCGTGCACGGAGCTGCACTACGACCTCCGGCCGGACGAACCGCTCGACTTCGAGCCGGGATACGACGAGGACCGGGTCGTCGAGATCTGGAACCTCGTCTTCATGCAGTACGACCGCGACGAGACCGGCGAGCTGAACCCGCTGCCGATGCAGAGCGTCGACACCGGCATGGGGCTGGATC
>JBDGRG010000334.1:2740-5049 GCA_042218355.1 Bradymonadaceae bacterium | reverse complement strand
CGTCCAGAATCGTCCGACGGCCTGCTCAAGCGCGTTTCGCACCCCGTCGACGACCTCGGGGCCGTCGAACAGAAGATTGTGCATCGGTCGCTGGAGACCGATCAGCAGCGTCTGATAGGCGATCAACCCCGCGAACATCACGAGTCCGACCGCGATGCCCAGACCGATCGAGAGCCCGGTCAACGCGGAGGAGCCGGTCTCCGCCCCCTGTAAGCCGACGACCACTGCTGCCCCCGCGCCGCCGGCGACCAGCGCAAAGACCACCCAGTAGGCGACGGTCATCGCCGCGAACCCGACGACCACACCCCGATCGAGCGACCGGTCGCCCAGCAGCATCAGATTCGACCAGACCGCCGACAGAAAGGAGTCACGACCGTCGGACCGGCGCTGATCCGCCGTCGAGTCGTCGGCTTCCCATTGATCCTCGAGATTGTCCGAAGCGTCCGGCTCCCAGTCGGCGGCTCCCGCGTCACTCATCGCCGTCTCCCGTCGGATCGAGTAAGTATTCGAGTCGAGCCTAACCGATCGGCCGGCGTCTGCGAAACCGCCGCCGCGCGACGGATATCGGTCGGAGACGGACAGCCTCCCGGGCGGGCTACTTCCCGGTTTCGCCGGATGGACCGGTCTCCAGCGGGAATCGCTCGGGGTCGCCGGCCGACCATTCCCAGGTCGATCCGGCGTAATTTCGGACCCGATCGTAGCCGAGTTCGACGAGTACCGAGGCGACCCAGGCCGACCGGACGCCGCCGGTACAGTAGGTGACGATCCGCGTGTCCTCGGTCGCACCGATGTCGGCGAGTTTCTCTTGGATCGCCGACTCGTCGAGCAGTCGTCCGTCGGGCCCGAGTAGCTCCTCGAAATGGAGGTGCGCGGCCCCCGGAATGTGCCCGCCGCGCGATTCACCGTAGGGTGTCGCACCGAGGTATTCGCGGCGCTGGCGCGTATCGATCAGGAGGACGTCCTCGCGGTCGTATATCTGGCGGAGCCGGGAGCGGTCGATCGTCCAGTCGTCCCGCCGTTCGACGGTGAAATCGCCGGTCTCGACCTCGGGCTCGTTCTTCGAAACCTCCAGGCCCGCTTCGACGAGCGCGCCATGCCCGCCGTCGACCCACGCAGCCTTCTCGTGCCCCAGCGTGCGGAGCATCCAGACGATACGCCCGGCGCGGCCCCACCCGTCGTCGGCGGCGCCGACCACCAGGACCGGTTCGCCGGACGAGACACCGAGTGCGCGCAGGCGTTTCTCGAGCGTCCCGTCGTCGTCGAGCAACACGCCCCGTCGACTCGGAGTGTCGGGTGTGAACTGTTGCCAGTCGACGTGTGCGGCCCCCTCGACGTGCTCCTCTCGCCACTTGGATCGGCTGCGCGCGTCCAGAACGCTCGCCTGCGACCGGTCGGCGAGTTCGACGGCGCGGTCCGGGGAGACGACCCATCCGACGGGGCCGCCCGACGAGGTGGACTCGTCCGAGGCGCCCACGGGGCTGGGCGCGGTCAGAACCGCTGCGGTCGCCACCAGCCAGATGGCCAGCCGTCTGGTCGGACGTCGAGCCGGGCGGGAGGTCATTTCTGCGCTCCGTACGAGAGATCGTGGTGTCGGAAGGCGTCGTCGGGCGGTCGTCCCTCGGTCTTCATGTCGGTCTCCTGGTACAGCCGTGTCAGCTTCCCGTCGACCGACAGCCGCCACGTCGACCGGTGGAAGGTTCGCCCCCGTACGTAACGCCCCTGCAGGTCGTGATGTTCAAACGCTTCGGGATACATCCGGTATTTCGAGGCGACGACATCGATCCAGACCGGGCCGTGGTCGATCGGAATTCGGAGTGGAACGTCGATCGACTCGCCCGGCGCCAGGCGGTTGTCGTACTTCTTTTCGATCTCGGGCCACCACTCGTAGCGGGAGGCGATCCGCTGTTCGGCGGCCGTCAGCACGGAGCCCTCCGGCCCGCGTACCACGGCGTGGATATCGATGTGTCGTTCCGGGTCGCCCGTCGGGAGGAGGTGGCCCGCGCGCGAGTTGGTCGCGCGGACGACCACGGTTCGGCACGGTCCCTTCGAGCAACTCGAGGTCTCGAGCCGGCCGTGTTCGGAGATCTGCAGTTTCTGGAGCTCGGCCTCGGGCTGGACGGTCAACTCCGCGCCGCTGCCGTAGACCGGCTCGAGCCGATCCATCTGTTCGCGGTGAAGGGAGAGGAGGAGGTCCGAAAGGACGCCGAACATGATTAGTTGGATGCCGAACAGGATACTGAACCCGGAGACGACAGCTAACACCCCGTGGGCAACCCCCCGGGTGAGCCATTCGATACCGACGAAACCCC
>JBDGRG010000334.1:0-2730 GCA_042218355.1 Bradymonadaceae bacterium | reverse complement strand
AACCAGTGCCGCCGTGTCTTGCGTTTCGGCCGATCGTAGTCCTCGGCGAGCTTCCGCTCGACGGTCGGCATGTGGCAGCTCTGACACCGCTTCCCCTCCGCGGCGTACTTGGTCTTCGCGAATTGGTCGCCGGTGTTGAAGAAGCAGGCCAGGTTGCGGCTGGGCCACTTCGCGTTCGCCTGGTGGCACTGGGTGCACTGCTTCGCCGAGCGCAGCGTCGGATCTTTGGCCGTCGGGTGCGGCGCATCGGTGTTCCCCCACGGGCCGTAGACCGTTCCGTTCCGGACGTGACAGGCCGCGCAGGTGATCGCGTCGTCCTGCATCTTCGGGTCGAACGACGGATTGTCGACGTAGATCGGTTCCCCGATGTCGCCGCCCCGAAGACCGATGGTCAGCCGCTCCATCTGATTGATCATCGGCGTGTGGCACGTGACGCACATCCAGCTGACGTCGTCGCTCTTCTCCCCCGCGTGTCCCCCCCGCCTGGACTTCGCGAATTCCGCCATGAACTGCGGGTCCTGCGTCCAGGCCCGCCGATGCGTGGAGATCTTCCACTCGCGGTAGATTGCCTCGTGGCACGATCCGCAGGTCTCGGCGCGGAGATCCGGCAATCCCTCCGGCACCTCGCTGTAGCCGATCGGCCGCTGGTAGTACGGGCGCGTGGCGTAGAATTCGCGAGCACGTTCGATGGGATTGTCGACCGTCTTCGTCGTCGGCTCGTTGTGCGGACCGCCGGCGTCTCGGGTTCTGCGCGCGTCTCCCGCGTCCGGATCGTCGCCGGCGTCCCCTCGGTCCGCCGACACGGCGGGTCGGGCGTTGCCGGTCCGGGACGGCGCCGGCTGCTGGCGGGACGACCACCATAGAGTCGCGCCGATCGCCGCTGTCACGACGGCCGCCGCCCCCCAGCGGCTGGTACGGTTCGTGAGTAGACGGTCCACGAGTGTCCGAGCGGGGTCGAGGAAGTTCGGCGGAGGTGCGTCCCCGAGGGTTGCGCCGGGCCGGCTCCACTGTCCACGCGTAAGAAAGAATCGCGTCCGACGCCAATCCCGCACCCGGGGCAGTCCGGTGTTTCGGGGCGTCGCCCCCCTCCGCAGCGAGGCGTGCCGGAGCGAATGCACATAAAGCCCACTGGATTGGTATGCTTAATCTGCTTTAATGACTTTGCGACGGCGTGCGATTCGGTGCGCCGTCTCCGTTCGTGCACTTCGCGAATCAAATGCTGGTGACTCGACCATGCGACGTCCGTCTTCCATCGGCGTCTCCCTCATCGCACTCGGCGTCGCGCTCGTCGCCGGAGGATGTAGCGAATCGATCAAGGATCCGGCCGGCAACAAATTCGAGCCGGCGCCCGACTGGACGGACAATCGTCCGGCCGAACAGAAGCAACTCGATCCCCAGCCGCTGAACGACGAGGTGTTCGTCGATGCCGAGCGGGTCGAGGAGCTGGCGACGCGCGACGACAAACCGGCCACGGTCATCGATGCGCGGACCCGGAAAGCGTACGAGAAGGGACACTTCCCGGGGGCGATCCACTCCGGGAACGAGGCCGCCGGGTACAAGCCGTTCAAGGACCCCGAATACCACGACATTCTCCCTCGTGATGTCGGGCAGCTGCAGGAGACGGCCCGCGGGATGGGCGTCTACAACGATCGGCCGGTCGTCATCTACGCCAGCGCCGGTTCCAAGCGGGCGGGTCGACTGCACTGGGTGCTCGAATACCTCGGGCACGGCGAGGCGTACATCTACAATCCCGGATACGAGAAGCTCCTCGAGGAGACGGGCGTCGAGGCCCAGACGAAGGTCGTCGAGGGGAACGGCGACTTCGTGGTGCGCCGCCGAGAGAGTGTGCGTGCGACGCACGACGAGGTCCGCCGAGCCGCGACGGGCGAGGCGTCGAACGTCGTGTTGATCGATACGCGCCGGAAGAGCGAATTCGTCGGCAAGGAGGTCCGCGCGCCCCGCCACGGCTACATCCCGAACGCCAAATATTACCACTGGAAGAGCGTCTTCGACGAAAACGACCAGTTGCGTCCCAAGGACGAGCTCCGCAGCGAGTTCAAGCAGGCGGGGCTGCTCGAGGAGGGGGCGACGCTGATCCCCTACTGTCAGACCGGCACGCGGTCGGGCTTCTTCTACTCGGTCCTCCGCTGGGTCGGGTCGGAGAACGCCCAGAACTACGACGGCTCGTGGACCCGGTGGGCGCGGCTCAGCGACGCGCCGGTCGCCCACGACGGGAAGGAGCGGCTGGAGTCGTCGAAGTGACGGGGAGTCGACGTCGACGGGCCGTGCGTCCGGTTGCACGGCCCGCCTTCCACTGACGGGACGACGAGGTGCCCGGGTCGACGGACGAGACGGGTGAGAGACGACGGACGGCATGGAGTTGCGACGACAGATGGCGGTGGCCGCGGTGGTCGTCGCCGGCCTGCTCCTATCGGCCGGCGAGGCGGCGGCGGGTCCCTGGGTGCCCGCGCCCGGCGAGATCTACGCGAAGGTCTCGGGATCGTACTTCGACGGTACGACCACCTTCGATCGCGGGGGCGAGGAGATCGACCCGGAATACGACTACTCGCACTACGCCGTTCGGGCGTACGCCGACATCGGGGTGCTCCCACACGTCGGACTCTCCGCGTCGGTCCCCTTTCTGATCGGTCGAAATCGCCGTCAGACCGAGGACGGACCGGCTCGCTACGTCAAACGTGGGTTCGGCGACCTCGATCTCGCCCTCCAGGG
>JBDGRG010000333.1:0-2589 GCA_042218355.1 Bradymonadaceae bacterium | reverse complement strand
CTGTCGCCGGTGCGTGGAGGATAACAGGATTCGACGAAACGAGAAGCGCGTTCAGTCGGACTCCACACCCGGGTCGGCAACGGTGGCGTGATGGGCGCTCGAAGCCAACACCCCGAAGACGGTCGCCACTGCGGCGAAAACGAGGATCGAGGCTGTCCCACGCATCTCGGGACCATCGGCGATCACGGCCACCTGCGGGGCAGCCCGGTCGAGCGCCGCCAGGGCCAACGCGACCCCCTGGACGACGACCGCAGCGAGGGCTGCGCGGGCCGACCACCGACCCGCGGAGCGGAGCTGCCGGTCGTGTAAAAACGCGAACAGACAGAGCCCGAGCCAGCCAGCGGCCACCGGAAACGGCGCCCACTCCAGGTGCGTCCAGGCAAACCCGACCCCGGCAGCCCCGGCGACGGTATCGGCCGTCAACGCGATCCGCGGGAGCCACCGTCGTCTCGCGGTCGCCATCGAGGAGTGGTCGTCGAGGGGTGCGAAGCGATCGAGCCGCTGGGCTGCTGGGCCGTTGAGCTGTTGAGCTGTTGAGCCGTTGAGCCGTTGAGCTACAACCGTATGACCATTGCTCTGCGACGTGAATCGAGCTGTTCAGCCTTCGGGCAGGCGCGCAGTCGAACGGTCGAACCGTCGAGCTATGACCTACGTCCTCGATGAGCGAACGTGAACTGCGCGCCACATCTTCGCCGGCCTCGAACGTCAATCACCATCGTCGCGCAACGCTCCAAAGAGTCGGGTACGCGCGAGTGACCGAGCCGTTCTAGACTCACTTCGACAATCATACTTTCCGCTCACAGGTTCGAGCGCTCATTCGACTGTGCGGTTGTAGGCCCAATCGCTCAATCGCCGAGGCCGACCGACGGGAGGCCGGAATCGCCCAATTGCCCGGGGGCGACCGACGGGAGTCCCCATCCTCGCCGAGCGAAGCGAGGCCCTACGGTGTGATCCGATTGAGCATCCGCGGGAATGCGATCATCTCGCGGACGTGCTCGCGGCCGCACAGCCAGCCGACAGTCCGTTCGAGCCCGAGTCCGAAGCCCGCGTGCGGCACCGACCCGTACCGCCGGAGATCGAGGTACCACTCGTACGCCTCCGGGGGCAGGTCGTCGGCCTT
Source organism: Bradymonadaceae bacterium (assembly GCA_042218355.1). Classification (GTDB taxonomy): domain Bacteria; phylum Myxococcota_A; class Bradymonadia; order Bradymonadales; family Bradymonadaceae; genus CAJXPB01. The sequence continues at coordinate 1,469 of JBDGRG010000333.1, read as the reverse complement.
CAGATTGGCCAGGACGGTCTCGAGATCCGGCTCGCGCTCGCCCCCGCCGATGATCTCGCCGTATCCTTCCGGCGCGAGAACGTCGACGCACAGTGCCCGCGACTCGTCCTCCGGGTCGCGGCGCATGTAGAAGGGCTTGAGACTCTCGGGAAACCGCTCGACGATCACCGGACTGTCGAACTGCTCGGTCAGAATCGTCTCGTCGCGCCCGCCGAAATCGTCACCGAACTCGATGTCTCTCCCCTCGTCCTGCAGCAGCTGGACCGCCTCCTCGTAGTCGAGCCGGGGGAACGGCTGGTCGACCGCCTCGAGCTTCTCGACGTCCCGCTCGAGGATGTCGAGCTCGGTCTGACAGTGCTCCAGAACGTGGTCGACGATGTGGGAGACGAACGCCTCCGCCAGGTCGACGTTGCCCTCGTGCTGGAGGAACGCCACCTCCGGCTCGACCATCCAGAACTCGGTCAAGTGACGGCGCGTCTTCGACTTCTCGGCCCGGAACGTCGGCCCGAAGCAGTAGACCTTGCCCAGCGCCATCGCCGCAGCCTCCATGTACAACTGGCCCGACTGCGACAGGTAGGCCTCGTCGTCGAAGTAGTCGACTTCGAACAGCGTCGTCGTCCCCTCGACGGACGAACCGGTGAAGATCGGGGCGTCGACCATCGTGAAGCCGCGGCCGTCGAAGAACCCGCGGATCGCCCGAATGACCCGCGCACGCACCCGAGCGATCGCCACCTGCTTGGGCTGGCGCATCCACAGGTGACGGTTGTCCATCAAAAACGCGACCCCGTGCTCCTTGTGCGCGATCGGGTAGTCCTCGGTCGGCTCCGAGACGACCTCCAGATCCTCGACCTCCATCTCGACGGGCAGGTACGGCGCGCGCTCGTCCGCCTTCAGCTCACCGGTGACGACGACACTGGTCTCGTACTTCAACTCGTCGGTCCGCTCGAACAGCTCGTCGTCGACGTCGTCGCGCTTCATCACCCCCTGCATGAAGCCGGTGCCGTCCCGGAACTCGAGGAAGTGGATGCCCCCGCTGGAGCGGAAGTTGTACAGCCACCCTTTGATCGTGGCGGTCTCTCCGGTGTGCTCCTCGGCGTTCTCGATGTAGACGTGGTCGGCCATGACAGACAGTCGGATCGGAGTGGATGTCTCGGTCGGTGCGCCGGCGATCTCACCGGCCCTTCACACTCGAAATTCCGTAGCACGGCCCTCTTGCGCCCGCAACGATCGTGCCCGCGGCCGCGGCCCGTCGGGGCGCCCTGCCCTTTGCGAGAATTCTCCGCTCGCCGAGCCCCGACCTCCGTTCTCGGCTCTCCGTCCGGGTGCTCGACCTCGAACGTCCGCTCCGGCGCCACGCGTCGCACTCCGGAACCCGTCCGCGCGACCGAATTCGACGCAACGCTTGTCGCCGAATCGTCGATCATAGACATGGAGGGGGTTGTCTCGGCGTCCGGCCGTTCGCGGTTGAA
>JBDGRG010000332.1:3303-10684 GCA_042218355.1 Bradymonadaceae bacterium | reverse complement strand
CCGGCGCGCCCGTGTGCGCGCCGCCCGGCCGGTGCCGGCCAAGGGGGTCCGCGCGATCGATTTCACACGACCGCGGGTGGCGGCGCCCCCCGCCCCTGTTTGGGTGAACCGCTTCAACCGCGCGAACGGCCGGACGCCGAGGCAACCCCCTCCATGTCTATTATCGACGGTCGGGCGGCGAGCGTTGCGTCGAATCTCACCTCGCGCGGATCGAACCCCCTGCAGTCGGACGCCCGGCTCCCCCGGATCGTCAATTTCGCGGCAGACTCGAGTGATTCGGTTCGGTCCGGACTCCGTCTCCCGACCCATCCAGTGGGACCGCCGACGGCCGCGATGCTCCGCCCGGAGGGATGGCGAGCCCCCGGCGGCTCGGCGCGGGAGGGCCCGTCTCCAGCCCCGGGAGGCAAGCACAGATGATCGACGGAGACGCGACTTACTCCCGACTCGTCGTCGCCCGGGCGGTGCTGTTCGTCTGTCTACCGGCGCTGTCACAGTGTACGGGAGAACCGGATCTCGCGCGAGGCGCCACGTTCCTGGCGCAGGAGCTGCGCCCCGTCGATCGCCGCGCTGTCGACCGGACCGGCGGCCAACGGGCGCTGCAGGTCCTCTCGTACAACGTCTTCCTCCGCCCTCCGCCGGTCGGCTGGGGCGACGACACCACCTGTCGCGCTCGCGCCATCGGCGAACAACTCGTCCGGCGGGCGGATCGGCCGACGGTCGTCGCCCTGAACGAATCCTTCGCCTCCGGCCCGTTCCGAACTCTGCTGGCCGGACTCGACTCGAAATTCCCCCATCGTATCCGACGCCGTCCCCGGCATTCACCCGTCACGACCAACGGCGGCCTCTCGCTGCTGAGCACGGAACCGATCGAACGGTTTCGGACGCGGACGTTCGACGCGTGCAACGGAACCGATTGTCTGGCCGACAAGGGATTCGTCCACGCCCAGATTCGACTCGGCCCGGGAACCAAGATCAACATCGTGGCGACCCACCTGGACGCCGGGGGCCAACCAGCGGACCGCCGTGCCCGCGCCCGACAACTCCGCTCGATCCGACGATATCTGTCGACCAACGCGATCTTCGGCCGGTGGCCGACCGTACTGACGGGCGACCTGAACGTCGACGGACTGCGTCATCCGGTCGGTTCCGCCCCGCCGAGCAGAGAGACTTCCGAGTACACACGGATGCTGACGGCGCTCGCAGGATGGTGCCCCGGCTCGCGGGCTCCCTGCGCCTCTCGACCGACGGACGCTTATCGGCGCACTCGCCCGCCCTGGCCGTTCGACGAGCGAGGCACCCGCGGTGTGGGAACTCACCCGGGGCTCGAACCCACTCCGCCCCACTCGCACGCTCATGCTCGGTCGGACTGGCGGCAGCGCAGACGACTGGACTACGTGTTGGCGTTCGATCGCCCGTCGCGATCACACGGACTGGGGCTCCACGTGTCGCGGAGCCGTCACCTGTCCTTCCACGACGACCGCTGCGGGCACACACGGCTGTCCGATCACCGCGCGGTCACGGCGGAGGTGAGGTTCGAACGGTTCTGACGACGGACGGATTGGTCCGCGCGGCGAGAGAGCGAGCCGATACGGGCGGACTGGCCGGCTGGTTCGTCCAGACTGAACAGCCGCCGCCTCCCCGCATTCCCCTCGACTCAGGCGGCTTCGTCCTCCGCCTCGGACATGTCGAAGAACTCGACCGTGCGGTACGGGTAGGGAATCTCGATGCCGGCGTCGTCGAGGGCGTCTTTGACCTTCGAGGCGACCTCGTCGCGCGTCTTCGTGACGTCGGCCTGGCGAGAGTCGGTCCAGTAACGAACATCGAAGTTCACCGAGCTGTCGCCGTGGCCGGAGACGAAGACCTGCGGTTCCGGCTCGGCGAGAATGCTGTCGCACGACTCGAGCGTCTCCCGAATCACCTCGCGGCCCGTCTCGATGTCCTCGCCGTATCCGATGCCGGTCTCGAAGGTCGTGCGTCGTTTCTCATAGGCGGTCTTCACCGTCACCGGTGAATTGTAGACGTCCGAATTCGGGATAATGACCTTCTGTCCGTCGTGCGTCTTGATCGACGTCGACCGCAGTTCCACGTCCTCGACCGTCCCCTCGTAACCGGAGACGACAATCTGGTCGCCGATGCGGAACGGACGCTGAGCGAGAAGTAAGATCCCGGCCAGCAAATTCTGAAAGATGTCCTTGAACGCAAACCCGACGGCGACGCTGGAGAGACCGAGCACACCCACCAGATCGCCGACCTTCAATCCGGGGAACAGGATGCTGGCCGTCGAGAAGATGCCGACGACGAGGACCGCCACGCGCGTGGTGGTTCCAAACAGCGACTGCAGCGACTCGTCTTCGGCCACCCGCTCGGAGGCGTTCTCGACGAGCCGGCTGGCGACGCCGGAGAGGATCCAGAAGACGATGAAGACCACCACCGCGATGCCGATGGTGGGGACGGACTGAATGAGGGCGTTTGCGTAGGACTTGAAGACGTCGGTCAGCGAAGTCAGGCCTTCGGGCATGGGCACGGAGGGTGTCGAATCGACATCGAAACGAGCCGACCGCGAATCGAAGGTCCGGCAGGTCGGGCGCGTTTGGGCGGGCGGAAGGGATGGACCCAAGTTCTGTCTATAGTCGAACCATCCACGAAAACCAACCGCAACCCGCTCGGCCGAGCGAACGGAGCCGGTTCGGAACCGGGGCAGCCTCGACGGGGACGAGCGCGGGACGCCGCTCCGACTCGGGGATTCGCTGCGTTTGAAAGCGACCCGACGGTGTCGAGCCTGTGGTTGCATGCATCCGATGCCGAGGAGGACGCCACGATGGATCCGGACGCCGCACTCGTCGACGCACTCGAACGACAGTCGCACCCCCTCGAAGGTGAATCGTCGGATCTCGACGCAATCGTCGAGCAATGCGAGGGCGAGCGCATCGTCCTGGCCGGCGAAGCCACACACGGAACGCGCGAATTCTACTCGGTTCGAGCCGAACTGACCCGGCGACTGATCGGGGAGCAGGGGTTCGATACGGTGGCGGTCGAAGCCGACTGGCCGGATGCTTGCCGCGAGGACCTCGATCCCGAGAAGCGCGTCGGTTTCTACGGACTCGATCTCTACAGCCTGCATCGGTCGGCGGAGGCGGTCGTCGAATATCTGGAAGAGATCGACGAGGCGGCGGCGGAGCGGGCCCGCGAGCGGTACGCCTGCTTCGACCACGTCGACGCCGATCCCCAGGCCTACGGCATGGCGGCGGTACACGGACCCGAGGGAAGCTGTGAAGAGGAGGTCGTCGAGCAACTGGTCGACTTGCGCCGCAGACGGGCGACTCATCTCCAGCGGGACGGACTCGCTGCCCGGGACGAACAGTTCTACGCCGAGCAAAACGCCCGCGTGGCGAAGGATGCCGAGGCGTATTACCGGGCGATGTTCCGTGGAGACCTCGAATCCTGGAACGTCCGAGATCGGCACATGTTCGGGACGCTGGAAGATCTGATCGAACATCGGCGTTCGACGGTAGGGACCGGAAAGGTCGTCGTCTGGGAGCACAACTCCCATCTGGGGGACGCCCGAGCGACCACGAGTTCCCGGCGCGGACAGATCAACGTGGGACAGCTGGTGAACGAGACGTACGGCGACGACGCGATCTCGATCGGCATGACGACCTACGACGGGACCGTCTCCGCGGCCTCGAACTGGGACGAACCAGTCGATCACAAATACATCCGACCGGCCCGAGACGACAGCCACGAGGGGCTTTTCCATCGTCTACCGCACCCGTACTTCACGATCGATCTCGGCGACGAATCGCTGCGCACGCGCCTGATCGAGACGAGGTATCAGCGCGCCATCGGTGTGATCTATCGGCCCGAGACCGAACTGATGAGCCACTATTTCAAGGCACAGCTCCCCTATCAGTTCGACGCCCTCGTGCATGTCGACCGGACCCACGCGCTCGAACCGCTCGACCGGACGGCCGGGTGGAAGGCGGGCGAAGAGGAAGATCTCCCGGAGACATATCCGAGCGGACTCTAAACCGCCCCGCGTCCGGTTCTGCGCCGAGGTCGCATCGACACGGCGCCCGTGTCAGATTTTCGAGGGCCCGACCGGTCGGCGACTCAGAGTTCTGGGGCGTGAAGAGCGGTCACCCCGCGGGACACGGGCGACAGGGCCGATTGAAGAGGCTGGACCTGCATTTGCATGAAACAACCACCCGAGATTCCCCGGACGTTCTCCGGATGCGCATCGCGAGGAGCACTCGAGAGGAGGAATCATGAACGGACGACGAGACGACCGTGCGACCTGGACGTGGCTCACGGCCGCATTGGCCTCGGCGCTGGCGCTGGCCGGCTGCGGATCGGCCGACGGCGGCCCGGGGGGCAACGGCGACGGAGGAGGCGGCGGTGACATCCAGGAGATCCGTTCCTCCAAGCAGCGGATCTCGAATCCCTCGGTGTCGAGCTCGACGCTGGAGAAGCTCACGGCGGACAACGCCGACTTCGCCTTCGATCTCTACGACGAACTCGCCGCCGAGCAGGAGGGCGAGAACTTCTTCTACTCGCCCCACAGTATGTCGACGGCCCTCGCGATGACGTACGCGGGCGCCGAGGGCTCGTCGGAGTCCGAGATGGAACGGGCCCTTCACTTCAAACTGCCCGAGAAGAAGCTCCATCCCGCGTTCAACAAGCTCGATCTGACTCTGGAGAAGCGAGCGAAACAGAGCGGAAACGCCAAGAAAGGAAAGCCGTTCGATCTGAACGTCGCCAACTCGATCTGGGGGCAGCGAGGCTATCCGTTCGAACAACCGTTCCTCCGGACGCTCGCCCGACACTACGGCGCCGGTCTGCGGACGGTGAACTTCCGCGAACGGCCGAACGACGCCCGCAAGGCAATCAACAAGTGGGTCGAGAAGAAGACCGAAAACCGCATCAAAGACCTCCTCCCGCGCGGCTCCATTCTACGGTCGACCCGGTTGGTCTTGACCAACGCGATCTATTTCAATGCGAGCTGGGCGGCGAAGTTCGACGAGAAAAACACGTCGCAAGGCACGTTCACGACTGCCTCCGGAAAGCCGGTGCAAGTGCCGATGATGGCACAGCGGACGCAAAAGGGATTCGCGTACGCCGAGGGCAAACACTGGAGAGCCGTCGAATTGCCGTACGTGGGCAAGAAGGTGTCGATGGTCGTTCTCGTGCCCGACGCCGGGTCCTTTGCGGCGATCGAGCAGAAGCTCGCGGGCGACTGGTTGAACCGGAACGTGTTCGCCGAACTGTCGCAGACCCCGGTCGACCTGAAGATGCCGAAATTCGAGTTCAAGTCGAAGTTCTCCGTCAAGAAGATGTTGAAGGCGCTCGGCATGAAGGTTCCGTTCGTCGCCAGGTCGGCGAACTTCTCGGGGATCGCGAAGGGCAAAGGGCTGTTCATCCAGGACGTCATCCACCAGTCGTTCGTCTCGGTCGACGAGAAGGGGACCGAGGCGGCAGCGGCGACGGACGTGACAGTGGGAACGACCTCCGTTCCCGAGTTCGAGAAGGTACGCGTCGACCGGCCGTTCGTCTTCATGATCCGGGATCGAGAGACGAACGCGGTGATCTTCGCCGGGCGCGTGCTCGACCCGTCCTGACCCGGCGACGGATGGCTGTGGTTCCGGCGCGATCGGGGCGGCGAGACGGACGGCGCCGCCCCCGAGCCCCCCACATCAAATGAGAAACGAGAACCCGACCCCGCCGAACAGCGTCGTCGCGTCGGGAAGCTGGACACCGATGTAGAGATCGCCCTGCATCCGGGGGGTAAAGAGGTAGGTCAACCCGCTGTCCAGAAAGACGTCGACGGGTTCGACGCCTCCCGGGGTCACGATGGTGTAAGACTCGAGGAACACGGTCGTAGCGTCGGAGAGACCGAGCGCGGCCGCTCGCTCCATGCCCGCCCCGGGGGCCCGAGAGACGCATACCGTTCGACTCCCTACTCGCCGTTCCACGAGGCTCCCGCCCAGCGTCGATCGGCGAGTCTCGGCTCTGCGAGACCGCAATTTGCGAGCCGCACGGACTCAGAGAATCCCCAGCGGAGTCCACCGGGGGTTTACGTCGGCGGTCGGGTGTTTAGATCCAGTCGTCCCCGAATGTTTCGGGGCCTGATCGAACGGTCGCAACCAAACTCACACCGAGGAGACGAATGATGAGCGACGAGATCGTTGGAGTCGGAGACGAAGAGCCGAACTGGACGAAGACCGCGTACTACAAGGGGGATCGGGTCGAACTGTCGAACGACGACTTCGACGGCTGGCGAGTGCTGTTCTGGTATCCGAAGGACTTCACGTTCATCTGCCCCACCGAGATCCGGGAGTTCAACGATCTCCTCGGCGAGTTCAAGGACGAGGGGATCGACGTGATCGGAGCGAGCACCGACACGTACTTCACGCACGAGAACTGGTTCGAGGACAACCCGGACGAGTTTCCCGAAGGCATCTCCTACCCGGTACTCGCCGACACCAACCACTCGTTGAGCGAGGCCTTCGGCGTTCTGCACGAGGACGAGGGGGTCGCACGCCGTGCGACGGTCGTCATCGGTCCGGACGACACGGTGCGAGCGAAACACGTGAACGCGCTCGAAGTCGGGCGCAGCCCGCGTGAAGTCCTCCGCACCGCCCAGGCGTGCATCAGCGACGGCATGTGCGGGGCGGACTGGGAGCCCGGCGACGAGTTCGCCGGCTGAGACGACGAGTTCGCCCGAGCGGGTCCGGGGCGGATCGACCGCCCCGGACCCGACGTCAGACGACTGTCGACCCGACGACCGACCATGAGCACGGCTCCACTGAAGCAAATCGACGGCGACAACTGGCGAGACTTCCTCGAGGACGGCACGTCCGTCCTGGTTCTGACGCGATCCGACTGCGACGCCTGTGACACCTACACCGAGGAACTCGAGGAGTTCCTCGACGAGGGCGATCGAAGCAGTGAGCTGGAGGTCGGCAAGATGATCGTCGACGAGGGGGGGCTCGCCGACTTCAAACGCGACCAAGACTGGGTTGCCGACGTCCGCAATCTACCCTACACGGCGATCTACGTCGACGGATCGCTGGAGAAATCGTTTCCAGGTACCGGCATCGACCGGCTCGAACGCCGGCTCGACCGTCTGGATCGCTGAGTCGAAATCGATTCGAATTCTCCGGGAGCCCCCATGGATGCTCTGGTTCGAGCACTCGAGGAGAATCGAGCGTACACCGACGACCTCGAGGAGTTCCGCGTCGACGAACACGACCCGCATGCGGTATCGGTCAGCTGCTGCGACGCGCGTGTCCCGCAGGGGAGGCTGTTCGCCGCGCAGCCCGGCGAACATTTCACCGTCGCAAACATCGGGAACTCGGTGCGGGCCCGAGATAAAGAGGGAGAA
>JBDGRG010000332.1:324-3293 GCA_042218355.1 Bradymonadaceae bacterium | reverse complement strand
CCCTCGATGCGAGCGTGCTGTACCCACTCCTCGCGACCGACCCCGACTTCGCGGCCGTCGTCGGTCACACCGGCTGTGGCGCGATCACCGCGGCTCTTCGCGAAGTGACGGGCCGCGAGGAGGCCGACGAGAGGCTTCGGTCGCATCTCGACCTGCTGGTCCCCCTGGTCGAGCAGGGACTCGAGGAGGTCGGAACGGGGGACTCGGAGTCCGAGACCGTCAACCGCCTGGTCGAGTACAACGTCCACAGGCAAGTCGAGTTTCTGCTCGACGCTGCCGACGACACTCCGGTCGCCGGCCTCGTCTGCGACCTGCACGGCGCGTTCGGCCCGGAGACGGCACGGCTCCATCTCGTCAATCTGGAGGGGGAGACGGACCGCACCGAGTTTCCACCGGAGCTTCGCGAATTCGAGGCGTCCGACTCCTACTCCACGAAGCAGTGATGGCTTCCGTTCGCACGCAGCTGTGGGTCCGATGGTCGGTCGTCTCCCTCGTGGGTCTCCTGTCGATGGGCGGTCTGACCGCCGGCTGCAGCAACCCCGGGAACTCGGGCCCCTGGCCGGTCGAAGCCGACGCGGAGGGAGGAGGCGACTCCACCACCGAGGGCGACGCCGGTCCCGGAACCGACGTGAACTGCCCCGAACCCGAGGAACCCGAGTGTCAGGGCGGCACGGTGTACACGACTCGCAACGACGACGGATGTCCCGAGAAGCGCTGTCAGTGTTCCGACCGAGAGGTCTACCACCAACCGAGCGGCCGCTGCGTGCCGAACACCGGTCTGCGCAAGCCGGGCTCGCCGTGTGACGACGAGCGGACGTGCAGCGAGACCCTGGCTTGCATCGAACAGTTCGTCGGACGGGAGGGCTCCGGGACGTGTGTTCCAACCTGCAACGCCACCCGGCCAGAGAGATGCCCGGAGGGGTGGTCGTGCTTCGTACCGGGAGCGACCGCCGGATTTTGCCTGCCGAACTGCGAGTGTTCCGACGCCGCGTGTTACGGGAACCAGCGCTGTGTCGCCGCGGGGACGAGAGGGGGGGACGTCTGTATGAAGGCCGACCCCTCGCAGAGTTATCCCGACTGCGACCGCGGCGACTAGGAGCCTGTTGCGCATAGCGGACCGAGACAGGAGCGAGTTGATTCGGACGAAATCGGCGGGTCGGCGAATCCCGAGGTATATCCGGAGGATATGTCGACGGGTGAGCGACCGACGAGGTCGCCGAATCAGCCGTTAACTGCGACGTGGAATCTATCTGCAACAGGCTCGTAGCTCGGCCCGGGGCCGCCCCGTTGACCGGCGTGTCCGTGCGACGTACCGTCACCGTCGCGAACGCCCATCACCCGCACCGTTCACGGAGACTAACGATGACATACTGGTATCTCGTCGCCGACGGATCTCGCGCCCGTCTGTTCACGTCTCCCAAACTCGATGGGGAACTCGAGGAGATCGAAGACTTCGTCAACGAGGAAGGCCGCCTGCGAGACCAGGAGATCAACACGGACAAGCCCGGCCGAAGCTTCAAAGGCGGAGGGCGCCGAACGGCGATGGAACCGTCGGAGTCGGCGAGCGAGCGAACCGAAAAGATCTTCGCGAAGAAGCTGGCGAAGCGACTCAACGAGGCCTTTCAGAAGAACGAGTTCGACCGTCTCGGCCTCGTCGCCGCCCCAAAGACACTCGGTCATCTGAGAGAGAAACTGAACGACCGGGTCCACGAGGCCATCGTCGGAACCAGCTCGAAGAACCTCACGCGCCAGTCGGCGGACGAGATCCGGGAACACGTCTCCGAAAAGATCCTCTAACGCCCCGCGCAGTGGCCAGTCGCGCCTCCTACCGAGCGGATAGAGCCCGACATCGACCTCGGACCCACGCGCTCGTCGACGTCCGGATGAAGTCGGGCTCTATCCGCCGGCCGCGGCGTCGGCCCGGGCAGCCAGCTCGCGGTACGCCTCGGAGACCGCCTTCAATCGTCGATCCCAGGTCGGATCGGGGTCCTCCCCGGCGACCGTACGGTGATAGACGACGAGGACGTAAGCCGTCGCGAAGGGCTCGAACAACGCCTTCACGGTGGCCCAGGCCGCCGCGCCGGCGAGCACGAGACCGAGTATCTGGGCGACCGTCGAGCCGACGAGCAACATCCACGCGACTGCCGGAACCAAAAACAGAAGAAATGCCGCAAAGACGACGACCTTGTGCGCCATCCAGACGATGCCGGCCGTCTTCATGATCGGGCGCCACGACTGAGCGTACAGGACCACCCCTTCCCGAGCCCCCTTCCAGGGATTCCCGTCGCCCCGGGCGACGACGTGCGAGAGTATCGCCTCGTCGACGTAGCGGACGGCCCGGTCGACGATCCCGGCGAGGACGCCGGCAAAACGCTCCGCATTGTCGACTGCAGGGAGCCATTCAGCCAGCTGGACGAGTTCGCGCTGGAACGTCTGGACGGCCCGTTCGAGAAGCTGGTCGAGTGCGAAGAGTAACTGAATCTGCTCGAAGTTCTCCTCGACGATCTCGCGGCCGTATTCGAACTGACTCCGGTCTTCGGGCAGCGTCCCGCGGTGCAAAAACTCGGTCATCACCGCGATGTGCGCCCCCTTGACGAGATACAGAACGTAGCGGCGCAGAAACGAGGCACCCGCGCCCCAGCCCGAGATTGCGACGACCAGGCACCCGACGACCAGCAGGTCGAGTTCGGCGGCTCCGGCGGCGATCGCCAGCGCACTCCAGACGCCGAACCAGAGCAGACTCACGACGACGAACGCTCCGTAGACGACCGCGTTGACCCCGATGAACGGGATTGTCTTTTGGACCAGCGAGAAGGCCCGAAGCCAGTCGTCTCGTCCAGTCATGGTCCCATCTGTGTCACGAGTCGCGGCCGAGTCGACGGAACTCGACGCATCGAGTGCGTCCGGGCGGACCATCGCCGGGCGGCGGACGACGCTGGCGGTGCCGTCCGTCCGGTCCGACGCAGTTT
>JBDGRG010000332.1:0-314 GCA_042218355.1 Bradymonadaceae bacterium | reverse complement strand
ACGACGCCGCCGACGGGATCACCCGACGGCCGTCTCTCGGCTCGAGAGCTTCATCGCCGCATAGACGATCCCGGCGAGCAGCGCCGCCCCACCGACCAGTAGCAGTCCTCCGACGACCGGCCGATAGACGATCCAGCCGACCGAGACGACCATCAGTGCCAGCGCCGAGCCGAGTACGCCGGCGACGATCGTGGTCCCGAACTCCACGAAGTCCTCCACGATGCCGCCGACCAGGGGGACGGCGCCGGCTGCAGCCTCGAGCGGCCCGAAGAGCATCGAAAACGCGATGACCACCAACAGCCAGCCACCGACCC
>JBDGRG010000331.1:11195-11401 GCA_042218355.1 Bradymonadaceae bacterium | reverse complement strand
TCGAGCACCTCCTCCAGCGCGACGTCGACGAGCATCTGACCGTCGAGGCTGTCGGCGGGGCGGCGGAGGCGTTCGGCGGACTGTTCTAACCCGGCCCGTCGTCTTTCCCCTGATTTACATCCCCCTTAAAAGCCCGGTCGTCTACGTTACAGTCGACCGCGAACCAAGTCGGTCCTCTCGAATGCGGCAACGACCATGTGTGCGAC
>JBDGRG010000331.1:4517-11150 GCA_042218355.1 Bradymonadaceae bacterium | reverse complement strand
AACGTCATGCGGCGGATTCTCCAATCGACGGGCGCGGAGGTCGTCCATCTGGGCCACGACCGTTCGGTCCAGGACGTGGTCGACGCCGCGATCGAGGAGGACGCGCACGGCGTGGCCGTCTCGAGCTATCAGGGCGGCCACATGGAGTACTTCAAGTACATGTACGACCAGCTCCACGAACGGGGGGCCGGACACGTCCAGATCTACGGGGGAGGCGGAGGGGTGATCGTGGGCCCCGAGATCGAGGAACTGCACGATTACGGAATCGACCGGATCTTCAGTCCGGAGGACGGTCGAGAAATGGGGCTGCAGGGCATGATCAACCACATGCTCGACAATACGGACTACGACATCGCCGAGTCGCAGCCCGCGCCGACGCCGGCTCGGTTGACCGAGGCCGATCCCACCGCGATCGCCCGTGCCATCACGTACGCCGAACAGGGCCGACTGGACGAACTCAGTCTTCCCGAGCCAGGCGGGCGAGCCCCCGTCGTCGGCATCACGGGGACCGGCGGGTCCGGCAAATCGAGCCTGACCGACGAGTTCATTCGGCGCTTTCTGATGGATTTCGAGGACCGGGAGATCGCGATTCTGTCGGTCGATCCCTCGCGTCGGCGGACCGGCGGTGCGCTGCTGGGCGACCGGATCCGGATGAATTCGATCGATTCACCGCGGGTCTACATGCGATCGATGGCCACGCGGGGGAGCAAGGGGGAATTGAGCGATGCGATCGACGAGGCCGTCGAGGTGGTCCAGCGGGCGGGCTACGATCTGGTCGTCGTCGAGACGAGTGGCATCGGGCAGGGCGACGCGGACATCGTCGACCACTGCGACTACTCGATCTACGTGATGACCAGCGAGTTCGGGGCGGCGTCGCAACTCGAGAAGATCGAGATGCTCGACTTCGCGGACGCCGTCGCCATCAACAAGTTCGACAAGGGGGGCAGCCTCGATGCACTGCGCGCCGTCCGCAAACAGGTCCGCCGTAATCGCGGGATCGGCTACGATCTTCCGGACGAGGAGTTGCCCGTCTTCGGGACGATCGCCAGTCAATTCAACGACCAGGGGATCAGCTCGCTGTACGAGGACGTCGTCGGCGAGCTGTTCGAGGACGAGTTCGAATCCCACTGGCCGACGTCGGGGCCGGTCTCCGAGGAACGCCACAGCATCATTCCGGGCGAGCGCGAGCGGTACCTCTCCGAGATCGTCGAGTCGTGTCGGACTTACCGCAGCTGGGTCGACGAGCAGTCCGAGGTTGCCTCGGAACTGTATCGGCTCGAGGCGGCGGTCGACGCGCTGGCGACGGACGAGGCGCCGGAGGAGCTGGAAGCGCGAATCGACGAGCTCGAGGATCAGCTCGACGAGGAGTGTCGGGAGCTCGTCGACGGGTGGGACGAGCTGAAGGAACGCTACGACCAGGAGATGTTCGAGGCCGAGATCGGCGGTCGAACGGTCGAGTACGAAACGAAGCGCGAGACGCTGTCGGGACTGGACATTCCCAAGGTCGCACTGCCCGAGTACCGGGACTGGGGGGATATTCTCGAGTGGCAGCTGCTCGAGAACGTCCCGGGCCGGTTTCCGTTCACGGCCGGCGTCTTTCCGTTCAAGCGCGAGGGCGAATCTCCCCGTCGTCAATTCGCCGGCGAGGGAACCCCCGATCGGACGAACGACCGGTTTCACTACCTGTGCGAGGGGGAGGACGCGAACCGCCTGAGCACCGCCTTCGACTCGGTGACGCTGTACGGCGAAGACCCGGCCGAACGGCCGGACATCTACGGGAAGGTCGGCAACGCCGGGGTGAGCGTCTGCACACTGGCGGACATGAAACGGCTGTACGACGGATTCGACCTCTGCGACCCGTCGACCAGCGTGTCGATGACGATCAACGGCCCCGCGCCGATGATCCTGGCGATGTTCTTGAACACGGCGATCGACCAGCAGGTCGAGAAGTTTCGCGACGAGGAGGGCCGCGATCCCTCGCCGGAGGAGTGGCGGGAGATTCGCGACGAGACCCTCCAGACCGTCCGGGGAACGGTGCAGGCGGATATTCTGAAGGAAGACCAGGCTCAAAACACCTGTATCTTCTCCACGGAATTCGCCCTCAAGATGATGGGCGACATCCAGGAGTACTTCATCGACAAGGAGGTTCGGAACTACTACTCGGTCTCGATCAGCGGTTATCACATCGCCGAGGCCGGGGCGAATCCGATCACACAGTTGGCATTCACGCTGGCGAACGGGTTCACCTACGTCGAATACTACCTGGCGCGGGGGATGGATATCGACGACTTCGCGCCGAACCTGTCGTTCTTCTTCTCGAACGGGATGGAGCCGGAATATACCGTCCTCGGACGGGTGGCGCGGCGGATCTGGGCCGTGGCGCTGCGGGAGAAGTACGGGGCGAACCTTCGATCACAGCGATTGAAATATCACATCCAGACCTCCGGACGTTCGCTGCACGCGCAGGAGATTCAATTCAACGACATTCGGACGACCCTGCAGGCCCTGCTGGCGATCTTCGACAACTGTAACAGCCTGCATACGAACGCTTACGACGAGGCGGTGACCACGCCGACCGAGGAGAGCGTGCGTCGCGCGGTCGCTATCCAGAAGATCATCAACAAGGAATTCGGACTGGCCAAAAACGAAAATCCTCACCAGGGGTCGTTCATCGTCCGGGAGCTGACCGACCTGGTCGAGGAAGCCGTGCTGATGGAGTTCGAGCGGATCAGTGCGCGCGGCGGTGTGCTGGGCGCGATGGAGCGTCAGTACCAGCGAGGAAAGATTCAGGACGAATCGATCACATATGAGAAGAAGAAGCACACCGGCGAGAAACCGATCGTCGGCGTCAATACGTTTCTGAAGGACGACGAAGAAGACGACGACGAGATCGGCCGGGATCTCGAGCTGGTTCGGTCCACCGATGACGAAAAGCAGACGCAGATTGACAATCTGCATCGGTTTCAGGAGACGAACGCCGATGAAACGGAGGCTGCGCTGGAGCGTCTCAAGCAAGTCGCGCTGGACGACGGCAACATCTTCGCTGAATTGATGAATACCGTGCGCGTGGCCAGTCTGGGACAGATTACGCACGCGCTTTACGAGGTCGGCGGACAGTACCGCCGGTCGATGTAACCCGTCGCGAGGCATCGAGATGCCGAGGTATCGGGGGATCGAGGGAAGCGGGGAGCGGCGTGGGGTGAACAATCGATGGACGAGGAATCCGGGGATTCGCCCGTTCCGAGCCTGCTTCGTGCCGGGGGGCGTTAGTGCCGTCGGTTGCCACAGACCGCCGAGCCGGCGGTGCTTCAGCGCCGTGGAAGACGGTCGACGAATCGCCCGATGGTCTGCGGGCTACTCCGGCGTCCGATCATACGACTCGAATCGACCGAGGACCGATCGATGCGTGATCAATGTCCGGCCCGTTCGCTCATTGCCGCGATGCTGGGCGTCTCTCTCGCCCTGTGTGCGTGGGGATGTGATTCGAAGTCCGGGGCGTCTGAGAGCTCGTCGGACTGTGATGGTCCGCCCGGATCCTGTGGTGCGGCGGCGAAAAAGAAGAAACGGCCCGACGAGGGGGGGCGAGCGAGTGGCTCGTCGACGGGAGCGGGAGGAGCCTCGATCAGCCCGAAAGCGGCGAATCCGGACGCGACGGCGGCCATCGAGGCGCAGGAGAAGCGGGAGAAGGGGCGACAATTCACCTTTACCTACCGGGCGACGATCAAACCGGGCGACGCCGAGGGAGCGGTCGATATCTTTCTGCCGATCGCCGTCGACACGCCGTACCAGACCATCGAAAACCGAACGATCGAGACCGAATTGAACGGGTCGGTGAAGACGGAATCGACGTACAGAAACAAATACTGGCACGCCTCGCTCGACTCACTTCCCTCGGAGCCGATTTCGGTGACGGTCCGGTACGACGTCGATCGGCGGCGGTTCGAGCGCGAAGCACTGAAGAAACAGGCGAAGGGATCGATCGACGAACAGGTGCGCGAGAAATATCAGTTGTACCTGAAGCCGAACAAACGGGTGCCGGTCTCCGGCGATCTGATCGAGAAAGTCGCCTCGGACATCGGCTTGAAACAGAAGGAGACGCCGCTGGCGGCGGCCCGAGCGATCTACGATTACGTCATCGACACGATGGAGTACAAGAAGGTCGGGGACGGCTGGGGCAATGGCGACACCTACTGGGCCTGCACGGAAAAGTACGGGAACTGCACGGACTTCCACGCGCTGTTCACCTCGCTGGCGCGCTATCGAGACATCCCCGCCCGGTTCGACATCGGGTTTCCGGTTCCGAGGAACCGCGAGGCGGGCCAGATCGGCGGGTATCACTGCTGGATCGACTTCTATCTTCCGGGGGTCGGCTGGACCCCGATCGACGCGTCGGAGGCGAAAAAGCGGCCGGAGATGCGCGAGCTGTTCTTCGGAGCTCACCCGGCGGACCGAATACACTTCACGACGGGCCGGGACCTCGTCCTGGGCGAGGCTCACGACTCGAAGCCGCTCAACTACTTCATCTACCCCATGGTCGAGGTCGGCGGCGAGCGATACGACGGCGTCGAGACGACGTTCAGCTACAGCGAGCCCGACAGTTGAACACGGTCGGCTCTGGGCTCTGAACGGAAACCGAGGAGATCGTCCCGCCGGTCGGGGGGCAGCGTCGCCCGCGCTCCCGGCAGGTGAACGAATCGTCCGACGTACCCGACGCGGTGGTGTGGTGGGCGTCCAGCCCTCGCTGCACCGATGTGAAGGTCGACCGGCAACCAGTGCCTCGAGCCCACCGCCCGCTCGGAGCTGGACGCTCCGGCCGCACGTCGTCCAGCGTATTCGGGAGCGTTCATCCGACGGAGTCGAATCGCACCCCCTGGCGACCCTCGCATCGTTCGACGACCAGTCGGACCCTCCAGCTCGAAACCCGAGAGACGACGGGGGAGCGACCGCCCCGGGGTTACTCGGACTGTTTCTTCTGGCGTTCGGAGGGTCGATAGACCTCTCGATCGGTGTCGTCGTGGGCGTGTCGGTCGACGAACTCGGCGTCGAGATGCAGGGCCGCTTTCCCCATCAGATGGGCGCTGACCGGCGCCGTCATGAAGAGAAACAGGGTGATCAGAAACTCGCGGACCGTCAGTCCCGGCTGCGTGGTGGAGAAGTAGATCGTCGAGGCGAAGAGGATCGAACCCAGTCCGAGCGTGGTGTTCTTGGCCGGCGGATGGAGGCGGGAGTAGTAGTCCGGCAGCTTGACCAGGCCCAGTGACCCGAGGAACATCAGAGCGGCCCCGGCGACGAGGAAGAAACTCACCGCCAGCTGGACTGTGAATGGAGCATCCATCGACCTCACCTCGCCCGTCTACTCGATGATGTCGCCGCGAAGGTAGTACTTGCAGAGCGCCACGGTGCCCAGAAAGCCCATCATGGCGATGAGGAGCCCGGCCTCGAAGTACAGCTCCGTGCCAAAGGTGATTCCGACCGTCACGAAGATGGCGATGGTGTTCACGTAGAGCGTGTCGAGCGCGAGAATCCGCTCGAGGTCGCGCGGGCCGACCAACAGTCGCCAGAGATTCAGCAGCAGCGCTCCGCCCAGCAGCCCGAAAGCGGTGTAGACCGCGTAGAGGATCATGCGAAGATCTCCTCGAGTCTCTGTTCGTAGCGCTCCTTGATGCCTTCGATCTCCTCCTCCGGATCCTCGCAGTGGAGGCAGTGTACCAGTAGCATGTTGCGGTCACCGGTGACGTTCGTCGAGACGGTCCCCGGTGTCAGCGAAATCGTGTTCGCCAGGATGGTGATCAGGAAGGGATGATCGATTTCGAGGGGGATCTCGAGGAAGGTCGGCCGCAGCGAGTCGTTGGGCTTGAGCACCAGCGCCGCGACCGACAGGTTCGCCTTGAGGATGTCCCATGCGAAGATCAGTGCGTACGTGATCAGCAGACCGGGGCGACGGACCTCGGGCGCGTCGGGCCAGAAGCGCCTGGCGAAGACGGGGATGATCAGCGCCAGCGCGCCGCCGAGTGCGATCGATCCGAGCGACACGCTCTCCCAGAGGAGGAGCCAGACCGCGAGGATCGAGAGACTAAGCAGGGGATGCGGTAGCAACGAGGTCGCTGTCTCGTCCTTCATCGACATCGGTCAGTGGCCGTCCCCGCCGTGACCGGCGGTCGAGGGGTCGAAGTTCTGGGGATCGACAGCGTGGACGTAGTTCTCCCGGTCCAGGGTCTGGACGGCGGTGCGGCGGATATAGTCGTAGGCCGGTCCGGCGAAGACCGTCCAGCCCGCGATCAGTGCGAGCAGGACGGCCGGCGCAGCCGCTCGACCGGGGGCATCGAACTGCCCGCTCGCCGTCTCTTCCTCGGTCTTCCAGAAGAGGCGCGAACCGGCCAGAGCGAACGCCAGCAGGACGAGAAAACTGCTTCCCAGCAGCCCTCCCCACTCCCAGGCAGTCGTCGGGCTCGGGATCGTCGCCTCGAGGATGAAGGTCTTGCCGAGGAACCCGGACGTCGGGGGGAGTCCGACGGAGACGACTCCCGCGGTCAGAAAGGCGACCGCCAGCCAGCCGTGCCCCTCCAGCGCCGGCCCGTCGTCGAGTCGGTCCTCGGCGTCGCCTCGAAGCCGGGCGACCATGTCGGTGATCAG
>JBDGRG010000331.1:1351-4507 GCA_042218355.1 Bradymonadaceae bacterium | reverse complement strand
TACAGCGCTGCGGCGAGCGCGCCGGCGGATCCGACATGGATGGGGACGAGGATGGTCCCCACGGAGACGATCACGACGTAGGCGACCAATTCGCTGAGCCGTCGAGCGGCGGCGGCGCCGAACGCCCCCACCAGGAGGGTCGCCAGGGCGAGGGGGAGGCCCCATCCGGCGGTGATGTCGGCAGTCGCGGCCCCGCCCGCGCCGAAGACGAGTGTCGAGGTCCGGATGATGGCGTACAGCCCGACCTTGGTCATGATCGCGAAGAGGGCGGCGACGGGGGCAGTTGCGCTACTGTAGGCGCGGGGCAACCAGACGTAGAGAGGGACGAGCGCGGATTTCAGACCGAAGACCACCATCAACAGCATCGCCGCCGACCGGGCGAGTGCGGCGCGGCCGGCGGGGAGGTCGGCCAGGGCGAGTCCCAGGTCGGGGATTTCTCCCCGCCCTTTCTCGATTTCCAGAGTTGAGCGTCCCGGTGATGCCGTACAACAGCCCGACGCCCATCAGGAAGATCGCGGATCCGACGAGATTCAGGACGATGTAGTGGGTCGCCGCACCGGTGCGCCGTTCGCCCCCGCCGAAGACCAGCAGACTGTACGAGGAGATCAGGAGGACCTCGAAGAAGACGAAGAGATTGAAGAGGTCCCCGGTCAAGAAAGCGCCGTTGATCCCGGCGATCTGGACGAGAAACAGGGCGTGGAAGTAGTCCCCGCGCAGGTCGGTGCCGAACAGAGAGTACAACAGTGCGGAGAGGCCGAGGAGCGAGGTCGTCGCCAGCATGAGTGCGGCCAGACGGTCGACGACCAGCTCGATTCCGAACGGGGCGGCCCAGCCGCTGACTTCATAGGTGGTGATGACACCGCCGGCTGCGGCCTCGACCGCGTACGTCGAGGCGAAGGCGGTCGCTGCGAGGGCGAGGACGGCGATCGTTCGCCGCGACCGCGTGCGGTATCGCGGGACCAGTGCGGTGGCGAACCCTCCGATCAAGGGAAGGACGAGCGGGAGGGTCGGCCAGTGACGGCTCAGCAAGTCGATCAGGTACGTCATGGGGCCTCCGTCTCTCCATCGACGTGGTCGGTCCCGCGTTCGGCGACCGCCTTGATGGTCAGAGCGACGACGAAGGCCGTCATCCCGAATCCGATGACGATGGCGGTCAGCACGAGTGCCTGCGGCAGCGGGTCGGCCAGTCCGGCGACCTCACCGGTCTTCGCGGCGTGTTTGACCGCCTCGCCCACCGGGGCACCGTCGACCGTCAGCCGTCCCATCGAAAAGACGAACAGATTCGCGGCGTACGAGAGCAGCGTCAGTCCGAGGATGACGGGAAACAGTCGCGAACGGAGCAGCAGGTAGACCCCGCTCCCGACCAGAACGGCGAGGACGACGGCGATCAGGCCTTCCATGGATCGTCCTCCTCTCCGCTGGCGAGCAGGGGGTCGATCGGGTCGGGCGACCCCTTGCGATTGAATTCTCCGATCCGGAGCAGCGCCGACATCACCGCCCCGACCACGGCGAGGAAGACGCCGGTGTCGAAAGCGAGAGTCGAGACGAGGTCGAGAGGGCCGAAGATCGGGAGGTGCAGTTCGGCCGTTCCCTGCGCCAGGAACGGAGCGCCGGTCAGCCAGGCGGCGGCACCGCTGACGATCGCGATGAGCACGCCGATGACGGCGAGCTGTTCGAAATCGATGCGCATCCGCTCCTCCGCCCACAGCTTCCCGTGCGCGACGTACTGGAGGACCAGAGCGACGGTGGCGACGAGTCCGGCGATGAAGCCGCCCCCGGGATTGTTGTGACCGCGAAGGAAGATGTAGACGGCGGCCGCCAGCACGAGTGCCATCAGCGGGCGTGTGACGTGCGACAGAATCATCGGGAACCGCTCGCGCGAGGAGGGCCGGGGGATGGTGACGTCGGGTTTGGGGCCGGCGGACATGCTCGCGATGCCCAGTGCGGCGACGACGAGGACCGATATCTCGCCCATCGTGTCGAAGGCGCGGAAGTCGACGAGGATGACGTTGACGACATTCTCCCCGTGGGCGAGCGGATAGGAGTTGATCAGAAAGTAGTCGGCCATCCGGTCGTAGCCGCGCGTCATGACGCTGTAGGAGAGAAAGCCGACCCCGGCGCCGGCGGCCGTGCCGAGTGCCGCGTCGCGCAGTCTGCGGCCGGGGTCGTCGACGGGGGGACCGGTCTCGGGGAGCGTGTACAGCGCGAGTAGCAACAGGAGTACGTTGACCACTTCGACTGACAGCTGGGTCATCGCCAGGTCGGGGGCCGAGAAGTGGACGAAGGTCAGCGCCAGCATCAGCCCGACGAGCCCGACGGAGATCAGCGACTGCATGCGGTGGCGCTCGGCGACCGCCGCGGCCAGTGCGCCGGCTGCGAGCAGTCCCGCTCCGACCAGGTCCATCACGTTGAAGGCCGTACGAGGCCAACCGCTGAACTCGAACGAATGGGTCCAGAACGGAGCTGCGCCGGCGACGAGGGCGGTCGTGACGACGATCGCGGCGTAGCGCTGGAGCGACCCGTTCTGCAGGCCCTCGGTGACGGCTCGAGCCACATCGACGTACCGATCGACGAGCCCGTCGAAGACGGTCTTGCCTCGCACCTCGCCGACTCGGCGATAGAACGCGAAGACACGGCGGCGAAGGGCGAAGATCGCGGCGCCCCCGCCGAACGCGACGGCGCTCATCGCCAGCGGGACGGTGAAACCGTGCCAGAGTTTGAAGTGGGGATCGTGCACGGCCTCGAGAGCGGAGCTGCCGGTAGCGGCCGCGGCGGCGGCGAACTCGACCACGGGGCGCGCGACGAGATTCGGAGCGATGCCGCCGACGAGCGTCAGCGCGGCGAGCACGGCGACCGGCGCCCAGAACCCGGCCGAGGGGTCGTGCGGGTGGCCGGGAAAGTCGTCGGGCGGATCCCCGAGGAAGGTGTCGACGACGAATCGGATCGAATAGGCCACGCTGAGGATGCCGCCCAGGGTGGCGCCCAGGGGCAGCAGCAGATCGGCGAACGCCCCGTCGAACGGGGCGTGACCGGCCGCATGGACGATCTCCTCGAAGAACATCTCCTTGGAGAGGAACCCGTTGAACAGCGGGACTCCGGCCATCCCCGCGGCTCCGATCAGTGCGAGTGTGAAGACGATCGGCATCGACTGGCGGA
>JBDGRG010000331.1:0-1338 GCA_042218355.1 Bradymonadaceae bacterium | reverse complement strand
CCGCCGAGCTCGCGCATGTCCCGCGTCCCGGCCTCGTGGTCGACGATGCCCGCGGTCATGAAGAGCGAGGCCTTGAACGCGGCGTGGTTGAAGACGTGGAACACCGCGGTCAGGACGGCGGCTCGCGAGGAGAGGCCCAGCGAGGCGGTGATCAGACCGAGGTGGCTGACGGTCGAGTAGGCGAGTAGCCCCTTCAGGTCGTGCTTTCGCAGGGCGACCCACGCCGCGAAGATCATCGTGAAGAGCCCGACCCCAGTGACGACGACGTGCCGGCCAGAGCGGGATGGAGTCGGGCCATCAGGAAGATCCCGGCTTTCACCATCGTCGCCGAGTGCAGGTACGCACTGACCGGCGTCGGCGCAGTCATCGCATTCGGCAGCCAGGCGTGGAACGGAAACTGGGCGGATTTGGTGAAGGCACCGCCCAGCACCAGTGCCAGGACAGGGAGATAGAGCGGGTGGTCCGTGATCTGGCCGCCGGACGCGAGGATGTCGCTCAGTGCGTAGGATCCGACGATGTCGCCCAGCAGAAGCATGCCCCCGAGCAGCGCGAGCCCGCCGGCGGCCGTGATCGTCAGGGCCATCCGGGCCCCCTCGCGGGCGACGGGGCGTTCGTGCCAGAAGCCGATCAGCAGGAAGGAGCTGATCGAGGTCAGCTCCCAGAAGACGACCAGCAGGATGACGTTTTCGGCCAGCACGACCCCGAGCATCGCGCCCATGAAGAGCAGGAGCTCGGCGAAGAACCGCCCGGGGGGATCGTCGTCGGTGAGATACCAGTGGGCATAGGCGACGATCAGCAGACCGATCGCCAGGATCAGCAGGGCGAAGAAGAAGCCGAGCCCATCGATTCGCAGGGCGAGATTCAGCCCGAACTCGGGGACCCAGGCCCAGCGGCGGACGACGGTCTCACCGGCGAAGACGGCGGGGGCGAAGCTGGCGAGGAGCCCCAGCGAGATCGCCGGGGGGAGAAAGGCGGCGACCGCGGCTGCCCGCCGGCTCCGCCGTGCCGCGAGGAGCGGCGCGACGAGACCCGCCAGCGGTATGAGGACGATCAGAAGCGCCTTCACAGCCCACGCACCTGGGATTGGGGTCGACTCGGCGGTCGCGGCTCGGCCGCGTGAGGGCACCGGCGGGGAACGCCGGCGCCGCTCGGGATCGCTCGTGTAGAACGGGGGCTCCGAGTGTGCAAGTCCTCGACCGTCCGTTCGGCAGGCCTCGGCGGGGGGTCGAGCTCCTCCGACGTCGAAGGCGCCCGGTCACTCGGTCGTGAGTCTTCCCGGTTCTCGACGGTCTCAGGGGGAGGGCGCGTCCTCGGGGGACCAGGTCGGATCGTCGTCGA
>JBDGRG010000330.1:5916-6624 GCA_042218355.1 Bradymonadaceae bacterium | reverse complement strand
CGGCGATGGCGCCTTCCGCTGGTCGGCGCGGCTATTGGGCGATTCCGGCCTCACTACGTTCGGCCTCGGCGATTGAGCGATTAGGCCTACGACCGGACAACCGCACGACCGCATGACCACACAACCAAAACCACGACCTCACAAACGCACGATCGCAGCACGACCGTACGACCGCACAACCGTACGAGCGCACAATCGCGTGATCGCACCGGGAGCTTCGCGGGATTCGACGCAACATGATGGCACCGAACGTCCTGCCAGCGGCGGGAGGACCTGAAGACTGCAGACTGTAGACTTTTGTCCTCTGAGCTCTCTGAGTCCTCTGCGGTTCGGTTCTCACAGCGGCCTCTGCAGTCAATTCGACGCAACGGTCGGCGCGCGAACCGCGATCACAGACACGGGGACCCCATCGGATACTCCGCGACCCGAACCCCGTCGTCTGCCATGCCGACCACCGACGCCGCGCCCGCTCCTCTGGACGAGGACTCGCTCCGAGCCCTGCTCTCCGAACGCGACTGGTACGAACTCGCGGACCGGCTCGGATACACCGTCCGCGACCTCGAGTTGACACCGGAGGCGGCGGAGACCTGGAACATTCCGCCGTCGCTGGCCGAGAAGCTCGAGGACCTGCGCGTCCTCGCCGCGGACCGCGACTACCGGCTGCTGCTGGCCATCGGCGACGTCACACATCGCCAGTTCCGACGAGCA
>JBDGRG010000330.1:1939-5906 GCA_042218355.1 Bradymonadaceae bacterium | reverse complement strand
TGGTGAACTGTCACCGTCAGAATCCGTTGCACTGCGTCGTCTGGTGGTGGGTCCACGGCGACACCGTGTCGGTCTGCTGCGCGGACCGCCGGCCGGAGGGGCGCACGTTCGTCCGGCGGATGGAGACGAGTCTGGTCGACCCCGATCCAGTGGGGCTTCGCCAGTGGCTCGAACTCGACATCGGCGAGCTGCCCGCGGCCGACGCCGACTCTCGGGGCACCGCCCTGCGCCGACACGTCCGGGAGACACTCGAGCAGGAGGGGCTGACCCGCGAGTTCTTCGAGGGGTTCCGCTCGGCGCTCGATCGGCTGACCGAAGAATTGTCGGACGGCCCGACCGACGACCGCCTCCGGCACGATGTCGCGCTCGCCACCCTGCTGCGGCTGGTGTTTCTGTACTTCCTCCAACATCGCGAGGTCCTCGACCGCGACCGCCGGTTCGTCGTCCGTCACCTGCGGGAGGCTCGCGCCGACGGCCGCAACTTCTACGACTCTGTACTGCGGCCGCTGTTCTTCGGCGCACTCAACTGCTCACCCGCGGACCGCTCCGGGGGTGCTCGCGAACTCGGCGAACTGCCGTTCCTCAACGGCGGTCTGTTCGAGCCGCTGCCCGTCGAACGCGAGCACCCGAACCTGACGTGGCCGAACGAGGTCTGGAAGGAGGTCGTCGAGGACCTGCTCGAGCGCTATCACTTCACCGCCGACGAGGGGGCCGAGGAGGACGAGTGCCGGGCCGTCGACCCCGAAATGCTCGGAAAGGTCTTCGAGGGGTTGATGTACGGCGAGTCCCGGCATCGGTCGGGGAGTTTCTACACACCCCGCGACGTCGTCCGACGATTGGTCCTCGACGCACTCGAGGCTCACCTCACCGACGAAACTGCCCTCTCCGAGGAGGTCGCCCGGAACCTCCTGCACGGGGACGCCCCCGAGGAAATCGACACGAACCAGCGCGAAGCGGTCGTCGAGAGACTCCGCGACACCACGATCCTCGATCCCGCCGTCGGAACTGGTGCATTCCTGCTGGAGTCACTGCGACGCCTGGCAAACTGCTACGACGCTCTCGAGGCCACTCCGCCGGGATGTCCGCCTGACGCCGACCCGTTCGAACGCCGAACCCACATCGTCCACCGACATCTGTTCGGGGTCGACGTACAGCGCACGGCGGTCAGAATCTGCGAACTCCGGCTCTGGCTGGCGTTGTTCGCAGCCGACTCGACCGAGCCCGGCGCGATCGACGATCTCCCGGCGCTGCCGAACCTCTCCCACCGGATCGGCTGCGGCAACTCCCTCCTCTCGCCGCGAGATCTGGTCGACCTCGCCGTCGACACGGACGTCCCGGCGTCCGCTTGGGCGCCCGGCCTCGACTGGGGGACTCGCCAGCGGTACCGCGACCGCGTGCGACGGACGCAGTCCGAATTCCTGCGTGCTCACGGCCCGGAGAAGGCCGACCTGCGCTCTCGCATCGAGGAGTTGGAGGACGAGTTCCAGCGCAAGTGTCTCGAGGCGCGGCTCGACCACCTCGAGGAGCGGGTCGACCCGCTGGACCGCCTGGCCGATTCGACCGACCTGTTCGGCGGGGACCGAACGCTCTCCGACGATCAGCAGGCCCGCCGCGAGGAGCTGCGAGAGGCGATCGAGACGGTGCGAGAGACCCTCGAGGATATCCAGGCCGAACGCTCGCGGTCCGCGGCCTTCGATTACGCGGCGCGGTTCGGACCGGCCGTCGACGACGAGGGCTTCGATATCGTCGTCACCAACCCCCCGTGGGTACGGGCGAATCGACTCGAACCCTCCGAACGCCAGCTGTTGAAGTCACGTTACCGGTCCTACTCGAACGACCTGTGGCCCCGAGCGGAGGAGCTGGGGATCCGGGTGCCCTTCGGCACACAGACCGACCTCGCCGCGCTCTTTGTCGAACGGTCGCTCGAGCTGCTCCGCCCCGGGGGGCGCTTCGCCGGTCTACTCCCCGCCAAGGTGTATCGTTCGCTGCACGGCGCCGGCGTGCGCGAACTGATCGGCACCCACGACGTCGAATCCATCGAGGACTTCTCGAACGCGGACCGCCAGATCTTCGACGCGACGGTCTACCCGTCGGTCCTCCACCTGAAGAAGGGACGGGATGAACAGTCCGAGCCCCGGGATAGAACTCGGTCGAGTCGCACCTCCTCGACACAGATCGAACGAGTAGACCATGAACGCCCCGTGGAGATGTCGGTCTGGAGTGGACGTGACCGCGGGAGCTGGGAGGTGACCCGAGACGAGCTCTTCGCCCTGGGAGACCATCCCGCGGAGCCCTGGATCTTCGCCCCCCCGCATGTCTCCCGACTGCTGTCGGAGATGCGCGACGAGTCGACGGCCCTCGGCTCGGTCGAAGCTCTCCAGCCCTCACGGGGCATCATGACCGGCTGCAACGAGGTGTTCCTCCATTCCGAAGAAGAGGCCCGCAACCTACTCGACGACGACCTCGAGGCGTGGAGCCGCCCGGTCGTAGAGGGCAGAGACGTGCGAGAGGGGAACGTCTCCTCCGACCGCCGCCTTCTATGGCCCTACGAGGCCCCGGACCGACCCTGTGAGGACTTGCCGGAGGCACTGCACCGCCATTTCGACGAACATCGCGAAGAACTCGAGGGGCGGGCGGACCACCGCGACAGCGGTCCGCTCTGGCAACTCTTCCGCCTGAAACCGGGGCTCGACGCCCCCAAGGTCGTCTGGCGCGACCTCGGTCCCCAGCTCGAGGCGGCGGTCGTCGGTGCCGAGAGCGTACCGTTGAACACCGTCTACTTCATCGCCGCCTCGGATCAGCGCCGCGCCCGGACGCTGACCGCTCTGTTCAATTCCGAGCCGATTCGAGCGGCCGCCTACGCACTCGGCGAACGCGCTCGCGGCGGATGGCGACGTCACTTCTGCTGGGTCGTCCGGATGCTCCCGGTTCCGGATTCGCTCGCCAGGTGGTTCGACGACGGAGATTTCGACCTCCCCGAGCCCGGCCCGGCGCGGCGGTTTGTACTCGCTGCCGAGAACGCAACGGCCACCTCGCCCCCGGCGAGCGTGTCGGCCAGTATCTTCGGGCTCGACGCCTCGGCGCTGGACGCGATGCGCGATTGGCGAACTGCCTCGCCCGACGAGGAGGCCGCGTGAGCAAACCGACGACCGCAAGATGGGTTCGCCAAACGCTCGAACAGGTCGAGCCACCGGACTCGTGCTCGCGCAACTCGTTCGACTCGGTCGGAGATCTCGACCTCGCCCCGTTCCAGTCGCGCGCTGTCGAGCGCGCCCTCGACATCGCCCGCCGGTACGGCGGCGTCCTGCTCGCCGATTCTGTCGGACTCGGGAAGACGCGCGTTGCGCTGGCCACTGCTCGATGGCTCGCGCGCGAGGATCGTCTCTCGAAGGGCGCACGAACTCCCGTCTGGTTCTGCGTTCCGGCAAAACTGCGCGACCAGTGGAGGCGCTCGGCCGAACGAGCTGGGCTCGACAGGTATCGGGTGGCCTCGCACGCGGAGTTGAGCCGAGGGCTCCGAGACGTCGACCGGGCTGCCCCCGCAGCCGTCATCGCCGACGAAGCGCACCGATTCCGAAACCCACGAACCAATCGACATTCGGCCCTCGCGTCTCTTTGCAGAAATGCTCCGGTCGTCCTCGCCACCGCAACCCCGATCTGCAACTCGACGTTCGACCTCTACCATCTCCTCGGGTTGTTTCTCGCCGAATGCGACCTCCGCCCGGTCGTCGGTCGGGACCTGAAAGAAGCATTCGAACTCGCCGAAGACGGAGAGTTCGACCTGACCGACGTGGTTCGGCGCGTGACCATTCGGCGCACCGAACCGCCGTCGGACGGCGAATTCGGAGAGATTCCGAACGTCGACCTCGATCTGCTCGAGTATCGCGCCGATTCGGACGAACAGTGGATCTGGCAGAACCTCGAGTCGGCGCTTCGTGCGACCGACTTCGTCGCGTGCCGGAACCAA
>JBDGRG010000330.1:0-1929 GCA_042218355.1 Bradymonadaceae bacterium | reverse complement strand
AGCTGATCATCGAGTACACGCTCCGACGTTGGGAGAGCGGGCCGAGTGCCCTGCTCGAGACCCTCGAGGGGCTGGTCGATTTTCACGAACGCTGGCTCGAGGCACGACGCGAGGGCCGGACACTGAATCATCGGGATTACCGCGAACTCTTCGACGGCGAGCGGGCCGGCGACCAGGAAGTGTTTCCCTTCCTCTATCCATCCGACGGCGACGACAACGCCGACGTGGACGGTTCCGACGTTCGCGCCGACCTCGACGCCCTGCGCAATCTGCGACGTCGAGTCGCGGAGTTGGTCGACGACGGAAGCGGCCGGCTGTCGGCCGTCGCCCAGTTCGCTGGGGCCTCGAACAGCAAGATCTTGGTATTCACCCGGTTTCGACGACCGGCCGAAGCGCTCTTCGAGATGCTCCGCGACGAACTCGGACCTCGGGGAAGGGTGGGGCTCGTCACCGGTGACCGCGCCGTCGCGACCGGCCTCGGTCGCTCCACCTCGGAGGAGCTCCAGCGCCGGTTCGCTCCCCGAGCGCAAACCGGGAAATCGCTTCCCGAACACCAGCAGTTGCGGGTGCTGGTCAGTACGGATTGTCTGTCCGAAGGGGTAAACCTGCAGGACTGCGGGACGATCGTCCTCGCCGACCTCCCTTACAGCCCGCTCGCCGTCGAACAGCGGATCGGACGACTGGTTCGGCCGGGTGGGCCACACGATCGGGTCCAGGTGTATCTACCCCGCCCAGAGAACTGGAACGACACTCTCGGCCTGCGCCGGCAGCTGCAGTCGAAGCTCGCCGATGCGCGTCGTTCGGGCCTCGAACTGACAGCGGCCTCGGTTCTGGACCGCACGAGTCGCGACCCGCACCCGCAAGACCGGATCGGCGACTCCAGAGCCGACCGAGGTGGGACGGCGATTGCTTCGAACCCCTCCGACACCACGAGAGGCACCGGGGACGACCGTCCAACCGCATCGCCTGCCGGCCCTGGACGACTGCTCGCCCGTGGCACCGACAACATGCAGCCATCCGAGCCGCTCGCCGCACTGACTCGTCTGGACGAATTTCGCCGTCGCATCGACACCGGCACCCCGAGGGACCTCGAACACGCCCACTGGCGGGTCGAGGCACCGGTTCCGGAGCCGAGACTGTGGGTTTACATCTGCGCGAGCGCACGGCGCCCCGATCCGCGTTGGTGGCTGATCGGAGGGGACGGGGTCATCGAAACGAGGCTCGGCGCACTACTGCCGGGGCTGGTGGCACTGTACGACGAATCTCTGGCGCTCGAAGCGACGAAACCGGCCGGTCCGTTGTGGAACGAAGCATACTGTGCCGTCGACGAACGCGAGGAGTTTCTGGAGGGAGCGAGACTCGCGCCGGAACCTCTCGATCTGCAGTCCCCCCAGCACCGCATCTGGCAGAGGATCCGAGCGCTCGGACGCGACGGCGCAAACACCAATGCCTCCGACGACCTCGACCAGTTGCGGCGACGGCTTCTTCGTCCGTTTCCGCGGGGGATCGAGCAGCAGCTCGAGCGGCTCGCCGACGCCGATCGACCGGCGAAGCTGACCTATCGACGAACCCTGGAGATCATCGAATCGGTACCGACGATCGACGAACCGGTGGAGTTGGAGATCGCCACGGGAGTGGAGCTGCAACCGGACTAGCTCCCCCAGAGCCCGGGAACCCGTGATACGAGGTCACGGGGCGGGAGACGGCCGGACCGTCCCGGCGCGCTAGCTCCCCCAGAGCCGATAAACCCGCGGCACGAGGCCGCGGGGGCGGATTTGGGGGGGTCGCGACCCAGGCTAGCTCCCCCAGAGCCAATAAACCCGCGGCGCAAGGCCGCGGGGGCAGGACGAGACTCCAGCGGTCTCGCGCCGCTGGTGAAACTGTCTGGGGGAGCTAACACAGAGGGAACACGAAAGAGTCCGGCGTCCC
>JBDGRG010000033.1:0-5049 GCA_042218355.1 Bradymonadaceae bacterium | reverse complement strand
GGCATCCCAGCGAGAGACCGCTTCGGAGCCGAGTCCGAGCCACTGGTCGGCCGGAATCGCGTAGAGGACGTACAGGAGGATCGAGCCGCCGCCGACCGCGGTCAGTGCGAGGGCGGTGCGGTGACCTTTCTCGAGCCCCTCGCTCTCCGTGGAGCGCAATCGAACGACGCGGAGGATGCCGCTCCCGATGACCGTGCCAGCGCCGGCGGCGTCGAGTATCCACCGGACGGCGCCCAGATGATCGACCAGTCGCTCGCCGACGAAGATCAGCGCCATGCCGGCGAGGTACAGGATGGCACTGAGGCTCATCTCCACCTCCTCGCTGCGAGCCAGCGGACCGACAGCATGAGAAATGCAAACGTCACTGTCGCGTAGTAGACGAGATCGTTCGTCTCGACCCGTCCCTGCATGAACGACCGGCTGAAGTGGCGGTTGAACATCGCCATGTACGAGAAGACCGAGTCGAACGGCGCCGACACGACGCGCGCGAGCAGCCAGGTGATCAGCAGGAACACTGCGATGATCCCCCCGACGATGCCGGCGACGACCTGGGACTCGGTCAACGTCGAGGCGAAGGTGCCGATGGCGACGGTCGCCGATCCGACCAGAATCAGTCCGAGATAGCCGGCCGCGATGTGGCCGATCGAGACCTTGCCGTTCACGAAGATCAGCGCCGGCATGTAGACGGTCAGCAGCGTCATCCCCGACAGGAAGGTCAGGGCGGCCAGGTACTTGCCCCCGACGATCTGCCAGTCGGAGAGGGGCGAGGCGTCCAACAGTGTCAGCGTCCCGGTCTCGCGCTCCTCGGCGACCAGACGGATGGTCAGCAGGATGCCCGCGACGACCGTCGTGCCGAACGAAAAATAGAAGAACTGCCGGAGCACTTCGGTGCTCTTCTTCGGTCCGGCCCCCAGTGCGAACGCGTTGAAGAGCAGTCCATCGATGACGAGGATCGCGGCGACGACCACGAACCCCCAGATCGAGTTGAAGTAGCGGCCGAGTTCCCGGCGCGCGACCAGATACAGCCCTTTCATGCCGCGGCCTCCCGGTGCTCGTCGGTGTCGTCGGATTCGCCCGTGACGCCGAGGAAGGCCTGCTCGAGTTCGCTCTCGGCCTCCTCGAGCCGGCGGATGCCCACCCCCTCGGCGACCAGGGCTTCGACTAGTTCCTCGCGGACGTCTCGTTCGAGCGGAACGTTCAGTTCGAGCAGGTCGTCACCCGCCTCGTCGGCCGACCAGTCGCCCACGCCCTCGATGATCGAGAGGACCTCCTCACACGTTTGACGGTCGGTGCGCACAGTCATCTCCAGTCGCACGGTCGCCCCGATGCGTTCGGCGAGTTCCTCTTCGGTCCCGTCGGCGACCAGGCGGCCGTCGTGGAGCACGAGAATGCGGTCACACGTCTCGGAGATTTCGGAGAGGATGTGCGAGCTGACCAGGACGGTGCAGTGTTCGTTCAGTCGGCGGAGCACGTCCCGCATCTCGACGATCTGGACGGGATCGAGTCCCGAGATCGGCTCGTCGAGGACCACCAGCTCGGGGTCGTGGACGATCGCCTGGGCGATCCCGACCCGTTTGCGATAGCCGTGGGAGAGCGACTCGATCAGACGGTCCCGCTGGTGCGAGATCGCACAGATCTCGGCGACGTCCGGCAGCCGCTGTTCGACCGTCGAGCGGTCCATCCCCCGGATCTGAGCGCACCAGAGGAGAAAATCGTCGACCGTCATGTCCTCGTACAGCGGCGGATTCTCGGGTAGAAACCCGATCTTCGACCGGAGTGAATCCGGGGCGTCGACCGCGTCTACCCCGTCGATGCGGACGGTTCCCCCACTCGGGAGCAACAGTCCGCTGACGATCTCGAGAAGAGTCGACTTCCCCGCACCGTTCAAACCGAGAAAACCGACGATTGCTCGGTCCTCGATCGTGAACGAGACGTCCTTCAGGGCGGGCGTCGTGCCGTAGTATCGCGTCAGTTCGTCGACTTCGATCATGGCTGCGTTTTGGCCCGTCGGGGCGGAGAGACAATCGAGCCGTCGCATGCGCCTAGTCGAAAGGCCGGTGCGTCGTCAATCTCCGGTCGACGCCTCGGTACGTTCCCGGAGCTGGCGCTCGAAGCCGTCGAGCTGGTCGCGCGGGACGTGGGTGACCTCGAACGTCTCGCCGCCGACGTTGAGCGAGAGAGTCCCCCCGACGTCGAAGCCGGAATCGATGCCCTCAATGGCCGACAGGTCCCAGACGTCGACCTCGGCACCGATGTCTCCGGCGGTGGCCAGGCCCGCAACGAGACGGTCGTCGAACAGAGCGAGCAGCACGCGCTTGCCCCCCGACTTGCCGCGGATGGCGTCGATGCACGTCGCCCCCGGCGGCACATGGGGGGCGACGATCGAGGAGTCCGGTGTATGGGAGGTGTCGAGGTCGAGCCCGGTCTCGCGCAGCGCAGTCGCGAGCTTCTCCGGTTCGATCGACGGGTCGGGCCGGCGGGTTCCGGAGTTTGCGTAGTACCAGAGCCCGGCGCCCGCCGCGACGAGACCGATGACGATCGCGATCCAGACCATCGGCGCGTTGGAAGGGGGCAGCAATGGGACGAACGCATCGAGAGCGGAGCATGGGGGCGGCTCGCCGGACGGTCAACCGCGCTTCTGCGCCCGGATGCGCCCGTCTCGGTCGTCGACCTCGGTCGAACTGTCCGCTCGCACGATCCCCCCTCTAGCCGCGGTCGGCCGGGGCGAAACGAGCATTCGACGCAACGCTCGCCGCTCGAACCGCGATCATAGACATGGAGGGGTGCTGCGGTGAGCGTCGGGGGGCAGGGTGGGCAATATCCGTCGACCGTCGTCGCACCAGATCAGCACGGCGGCGGGGCGGCCCCTCCGGACGGCGCTGGTCGGGCTGGGAGGTTTTGGCCTCCAGGAGGGGACACATGGGGGCGTGTGTCTGCGGCGGGCCGGCGCACGCGGGTCGGGGGTCGGGGCGCGCGGTGCTCCAGCCGGACGCAAGCGGAGTGGACGCGGATCGATGGGCGGCGTCAGGACAGCAGCGAGCCATCGCCGGGGACACGCGGAGCGGGACCGTCCCGCCGACGTGCTCGCCGTCAAATGTTGACGCTCACGAGGGCGAGGTTTATATCTCTCGCGCAGGCGTGAGATCCTCGGTCCCGGCTCGTGCGGCGGGCGGGCAGCCAGCCGCGGTTCGTTCGCGCCGTCGATCGGAAGGTGCTCCGAAACCTCGACTGGTTCGCGTACCGACGCTCGCATCTGCCATGACACTGACGAACGAGAACGAATCGCTGGAGACGGTGCTCGTGACGGGGGCCGACGGGGCGCTCGGGTCGGTCGTCGCCGGCACTTTCGCCGACGCCGGGTGCACGGTTGTCGGTGCGGACATCGGCGTCGAGTCCGACGAACTGCAGCCGGTCGCCGACGAGGAGGAGCAGTACGAGGTTTATCTGGATGCGACCGACCCGACTTCCGTCGAGCACGTCGTCGGGGCGGTCGAGGACGAGTTCGGTTCGGTCGACGCGCTCGTCAACTGTGCCGGCGGGTTTCGCTGGACTCCGATCGACCGGGCGGGCGACGACGAGATCGACTTTCTGATGGGCGCCAACCTCCGGTCGGGTCTGTTGATGGTCCGGGAGGTCGTCGAGGGGATGAAGGAGCGGGGGTTCGGGCGGATCGTGTTGATGAGCTCGAAGTCGACGCTGGCGCCGGGCGAGGGCGAAGGGCCCTACGCCTCGACCAAGGCCGGGTTGAATGCGCTGACTCAGTCGGTGGCCGAGGAGGTACAACCGCGCGATGTCACCATCAACGCGATCCTCCCCTCGGTGATCGACACTCCGGCCAACCGGGAGGAGATGCCCGACGCGGATGTTTCGAAGTGGGTCGAACGCGAGCAGCTCGCCGAGATCATCTTCCGGCTGACGCAGTCGTTCGGCGAGCCGATCAACGGCGCGCTGATCCCGGTCACTGGCGGGATGTGACTCAGTCGTCCTCCTTGTCCTTGGCGCTGTAGTACGACCAGCGGCCGGGATCCCCGCACTTCGGACACCCGGGGAATTCGTCGCCCTCGTCGAGCGGGACCTTTTTTTCGTCCTGGCTCGGCTGGCAGCTCGTGTCGAAGCGGTGTCGCTCGAACAGATAGATCCCCGGATGGGGGATCTCCTCGCCCGTTCGGTACATGGTGGGGGTTTTCCGATCGAGTCAGTCGAACTCGTGGTCACTCGAGCCCTGTCTAGGCACGGACGCGGACGGCGATCAAGTGGGCGAAGGCCCTCACCGTCCGGCTGCGAATGCCGAACGTCGTCGAGCGAGCCCCTGTGGGATCTGATTCACGTCATCGTTCAGTTGCTCTCGCGGGTCGAGCGCACGAGGGCCCGCGGTGCCGGAGGTAACGATGTCTGATGGACAGAACGGCGAACGAGAGCACTGGAGCAGCGCACTCGGTTTCATTCTGGCCGCCGTCGGTTCGGCCGTCGGGCTGGGGAACATCTGGCGGTTTCCGTACATCACCGGGGAGAACGGAGGCGGAGCCTTCGTGTTGATCTACTTGGGGTGCGTGGCGGTCGTCGGGCTGCCGCTGCTGACCGCCGAGATGAAAATCGGCCGTCGGACCGAGAGCGCGCCGGTGGGTGCGTATCGGGCGCTGGCCCGGGAGCGGACTGGCGGCGAGTGGTGGAAGGTCTTCGGCTTCTTCGCCGTCGCCACCGGCTTCGTCTTGTTGTCGTACTACAGTGTCGTCGGTGGTTGGACGCTCGGGTTCGCATGGAAAGCGCTCTCGGGGGAGCTGATGGCAAATCCGGACCAGGCGTTCGGTAGCCTCACCGGCTCGGCCTCCCAGAGTCTCCTCTACCACGGACTCTTCATGGCCATCGCCATCGGGATCGTCAGCGGCGGCGTCACCGACGGCATCGAGCGGGCGGCGCGGAACATCCCCGGCGTTGACGTGGCACCGGTAGAGGAACTGAACGCGGAGCTTCTCGCGCCAGGGACGGAGCCCGGAAGACTGGTAATCTGGTCCGAAAACGCGGTGGAGAAACTTGGGGCGGAGGACCTGT
>JBDGRG010000329.1:1850-10183 GCA_042218355.1 Bradymonadaceae bacterium | reverse complement strand
TCGCGCAGTCCTCGGCCGTCCGGCACTCGCCCTCGCCGAGCACGTCGGTCGGGCCGGCATCGGTCGGCAGCGAACGTCGCGGGGCGTCGTTCCCGCCGCAACCCGCGGCGAGGACCAGGAGCGCGACG
This sequence comes from Bradymonadaceae bacterium, assembly GCA_042218355.1. Lineage (GTDB taxonomy): Bacteria > Myxococcota_A > Bradymonadia > Bradymonadales > Bradymonadaceae > CAJXPB01. The sequence continues at coordinate 10,055 of JBDGRG010000329.1, read as the reverse complement.
GCTGCGCCGGCGAGGTGGCGATGAGCGGTAGACGTTACCGAGAGCGGGCGGCGGGTCGTGTCCGACATGAAGGTTCCCCAGACGAGGGCGAGTGGCGCGCGATGTCGACCGATGCACCCTTTATGGACCGGCGGGGACCTGCCTGACAAGGGGTATGTCCGAAAACGGTGGGTTGAAACCCGCGTCCCGATTCCGAGGGAGAGACGTCGACCGGCCAGATAGGCGAGCGGCTCCCGCGGGCCTGCGCCGCCGGTGGGTGGGTGGAGTCGGCCCCCTTTCCGGGTGACGCGGATCTCACCGTTCCCCATCCCTCATCCCCACGACGAAAGGGGTTTGTTCGAGCAGACCGAGCGATTACGCTGGGGACGTCGACGTATTCATCACCTCCTGCGAGCGGAGAACGACAGCATGTCAGACGTCTTCGAGGGCGAGTGCCGGCTGTGTGGCGAGGTCTACGGCCTGGGCATGACCAACCACCTGCAGAGCTGCATCTCGACGCACGCCGACATCGCGGCCACGTCGACGGGACTGTACCTGTCGGCCCGCGCCGACGGACCGACCGGGCGATTCTGGCTGCACCTGCTGATTTCGCCGGAGACGGGGCTCGGCGACGTCGACGCGTTCCTGAGGGGCGTCTGGTTCGACGACGACCGCCTCAGCCAGTTCGAGGTCGGTGACGTCTGGCACGTCAGCGACCCGGATGCGCTGGCGGATCTGCGGGCCGCGGCGGCGGAGGACGGCGCGGAGTCGAGTGAGGCGACGGAGACCGACCAGGGGGGCGACGACGAATCGACCGAGGCGGCCGGCGAGAACGACGGAGACGACGGCGACGAGGGACCGACCCTCGAGGCGATGGATCGGCCCTTCGGTGCGGTTGCTCGGCCGAGGATGGAGTTCGACTACCGGTACGACCCGCTCGAGCCGACGACCGTCGAGCTGAAGGTCTACGACCCGTATCCCGTCCCCGACGACCTCGAGGCCTCCGAGGTCGAAGGGGTATTCGTGCTCGCTCGCAACGAGGAGCCGGCGTTCGACTGCGCGTCGTGCGGTGCGCCGGCCGAGTACCTCCATCCGCTCGAAGACGAGGCGACGTCCGAGTCACCGGACGAGGACGCGGAGCAGCCGGCAGACGGCGAGTCGTCCCCGGCGGACGAGGGGGAGGGCGAGGCCGACGGAGCCGACGACGAGGCGTCGGCCGAGATCGAACCGACCGAGGAGTATCTGTGTGGGGACTGCGCGGACGGGTCGGAGGACCTCCGACCGTTGTTCAACTCGCCGCGCAGCGGGATGAGCAGGGAGCTGGGAACGGGGAATGGGGAATAGGGAACAGGGGGAGAAGCAAAACACGGGGACTCTTCATTCGGTTCGATCGAGCTCGACCGTCTCGACCAGCGCGCGGAGGGCCCGGCGGAGGCCGCGCATCGCGGCGGGGACGCTGTTCATCGACGCGGCGTCGCGTGTCTCCTCCCACGACCGACGGTTCCGAATGCGCGCCTCGACGAGTCGGCGGCCCTCGTCGGCGAGCGAATCGAGTGCGTCCGCGTGTTCGTCGACGAACGGTTCCAGCGCGGCGACGGCCGAGAAGTGGGTGCGGGGACCGAAGGCGTACTGGGCGACGATCGCGTCGCGGCGCTGGTCGGTCATGGGCGCTGGATCGGGCAATCCGCGGCCGAGTGCCTGCTTCAGTTCCTCGCCGAGTGGAAGCTGCTCCCCCGCTTCGTGCAGTTCGAGCTGCGCGGGCAGTTTGGCGGCGAACTCGCCGCGGGCCGTCTCGAACAGCCGTCGAGCCCGGTCCGAGACCGGTCGCATCATCGCCACCGCCGGCGCGCCCGTCCGGCGATCTCGCGAGGCGCCGACCCGCACGACGTCGTAGCCGACCTCCCGGCGAAAGGAGATCAGCCCGGGTTCGGCGCCGAACAGGGTCCCGAAGAGGTCCGGGCGGTACTGATCGTGGACGGCCCGGACGAGCTGCGTGCCGAGCCCGCACCGGCGAAGATCCGGGTGCACGGCGATCCGAACGCTGCGGATCATCTCGAGTTGGCCGGCCTCGCGGTGGCCGAGGTGCGTCACGACCGTCTCGGGCAGCGCGTGACCGAGGATCCGCCGGCGCCCCCAGTACAGATCGCCGCACAGCTTCGGGTAGAGCATCCCCTCGTGCGCGACCCACGTCGCCGCCGCGATTCGCCCGTCGATCTCGAGCGCGTGCAGGTCGAGGTTCGGCGCGTCGAGCATCCGGTGCAGGTCGCTCGGCGTCGTGCGGTAGTGCGCCTGGACCAGCAGTCCGAAGAAGTCGCGCAGCCGGCGGTCGTCTCGCGCCAGCGCCTCGCGGTCGAGTTCGACGTGGCGAGCCCGGTCCGGGTCGGCGTCGGCCAGGTCGGCCGGTTCGGCGTCCAAGAGCAGGGCGTCGAACACGGACTCCTCGACCGGATCCTCCGGCGACCAGCGGATCGGCTCCTCTAGAGAGAGCCGCTCGAACGGTCGATCGTGTTCGCTCAGCCATTCGAGGAACCGCAGGTCGAACCCGCGGCCCGTCCCCTCGTACCCGTGCGTCGTCGACGTGAAGACGAGATGGGCGTCCGGATGGGCCTCGACCAGCCGGCGGAGCAGGGCGACCGACAGTTGCGCCGCCTCGTCGATGGCGACGACGTCGAATCGGCGTTCGTCGTGGAGCAGTTCGTCCGGCGCGACGAACCGCACCGGGCCGTTCTCGGGCGGCTCCGGGTTGCCCGTCGCGAACCGAAACACCTCGCCGGCCGAGTCGGCCTGTGCCGCGGTGACGGCGACCGCCCCTGCCTCCGCGTAGCGGTCGGACTCCTCGAGTCGCCGGGCGACCGCCATCCCGACCGCCGCCGACTTCCCGCGCCCGCGATGGACGTCACACCGGTCGGTTCGGCGCGGAACCGTTCGACCAGCCGCTCGACCGCCGCCCGCTGGTCCTCGGTCCCCTCGACGTCGCGCCGGCTCGGTCGAACCGGCTCGGGGGAAACCGCGTCGCGTTCGAGACATTCGACGAGCCGACCCCAGAACCGCAGCCCGACGTCCGTCGGGTCGTGCGGATACGGCGTCAGCCGCTCGCGGGCCGACCGCGGCGCCTCGCCCTCGGGGGGGATCCGGACGACCAGGGCGCCGCCGCCCCAGACGAACCCGTGGCACTGACCCAGGACGTCGGCGTGCACCCGCTCGTGGAAGTCGACCACCACGGCATCGAGCGACCGCCCGAGGTGCCGGTCCACTCGAGTCGAGGCGACCTCCGTCACACCGGCCGGCGCGTCGTCCCCGTCGGTCACCCAGAGGATGTGGTCGCCGTCGAACATGTCGACCAGCTCGCTGGCGCGCTGGGCCGTGGACGCGCGCTCCCCACGGAGCACGTGGAGCCGACGGTGCCCGGGGGGGTCGCTTTGGCACATGTCGTCGGACATCTCGTCTCCGGAGGGTTCGGCCTGGAGGCGCCGCGCGATCTCCGCGACCGGGGGCAGCTCGGCCTGGATCCGTTACAACTGTTCGACCAGTTGTGCTAACACTCAGTGGAACAGTGCGGACTTTCTAGACTCTGCGGCGGCCGCTGTCCCGACGACAGCGGTCGATGGATGCGATGAGCGCCGACGCGACCGACGACGTCTCGGGTCAGGCCGACACGGTGCAGCAGCCGGCGGTCGAGAGCGGGGGACTGATCGGCACGGTGCTCGACGACCGATTCCGCATCGAGAGTTCCCTCGGCAGCGGGGGCATGGGGCGGGTCTTCCGCGGCAAACAACTGTCGGTCGACCGACCGGTCGCGATCAAGGTGCTGCGCGCCGACGCCGCCTCCGACGAGACGTTGAACAAACGGTTCCGCCGCGAGGCGCGGGCGATGTCGGAGTTCACGCACCCGAACATCGTCCGTCTGATCGATTTCGGGCAGGAGGAAGAGCACGGATACCCCTATCTGGTGATGGAGGAGGTCGGCGGGGTCGACCTCCTGGAGATCATCGAGGAGGGGCGGCTCGACCCCGAGCTGGTCCTCGAGATCGCCAGCTAGGTCGCGGCTGGGCTGGCCGAGGCGCACGAGAAGAACATCATCCACCGGGATCTCAAGCCGCAGAACCTCCACCTTCTGGCCGCGGCCGACGGCGACCTGCGCGTGAAGGTCCTCGACTTCGGACTGGCGTTCCCGACCGAGCAGGAGGACCGGCTGACGCAGGCCGGCGAGTTCTTCGGGACGCCCTACTACATCGCGCCGGAGATGGTCGAGGGGGAGGATTTCGACGCCCGGGCGGATCTCTACGCGCTCGGGGCGTTGATGTACGAGATGCTCGCCGGCGATCCTCCGTTCACCGGGGGCAAACCCTTTGCCATCGTCAAGAAACACCTGACCGAACCTCCGCCGCGGATCGAGGAACGACTCGACGGCGGGGAGGTCCCGGAGGCTGTCGAGGAACTCGTCGCCGATCTCCTCGCCAAGGAGCCCGACGACCGGCCGGACGGAGCCGGTGATCTCCGGTCTCGCGTGCGGGAGATCCAGCGAGACCTCGGAGCGGCGCCGATCGTGGTCGACTCCGATGCCTCCATCGTCGACGCGCTCGCGCCCTGGTTGGAGGGGCCCGAGGAGGTCGCAGAGGGGACGGAGGTCGACGACACCCAGCTCGACGTCGAGGAGCCAGAGGAAGCTGCCGAGGAGGAGATCCCCGATACGGTCGACGAGGGGGACGACGAGCCCCCGGCGGCGGTCGACTCCGAGCCGCACGAAGGAGTGGAGGTCGACTCGGATTCGGCGGGCGGTTCGCCGGCGCCGGACCTGGAGGCTCGCGAGACGGGGGAGGCCGAACCCCCGGACGACCGTCGAGTCAAGACCCCCGATGAGCCGGCCGATCCGCCGGACGCGCGCCGGACGACCGCCGAGAGTGTGAATCAGGCGACCGCGGGCGCCGAGCAGACCGCCGACATGTCGACGGATTCGGTGCTCGAGTCCGTCGGAACGGCGAAGATTCTCGGTGCCGTGGCGATCGTCGCCGTGGTCGGCGTGGGAGCCTTCGTCGGACTCGAGACCATGACCGCGACTGGCAGGGACGCGGCTGGCGCGGATCAGCCCGGAGCGAAAGCCGCACAGCCGGCGGGCGCGGAGGCCGAAGGGACCGAGACGGGTGGGATCGACGACCCCGACGGCCGCGCCATCCCCGGGATCGGCCGACGATCAACCGCAGAGGGCCGGCGCGGGCGAGGAGGACTCGCCCGCTGGCGGCCGGGGCGACGAGTCCGGGTCTAAACAGGGAGCGTTGGAGTCCGGCGGGGGGACGGTCGGTCCCGGGGGCGGTCGACCGGCAGCGGGCGCGAAGGAAGCTGGAACTGCGGAGAGGAAGGGTGATAATGTCACATCCGAAGCTGGAAAAGAGTCAGCGGCAACGGCCGGAACCGACGATGGGCCCGGCGGTGCCGACGACGGTGACCCGTCGGGCGCGGCCGGTTCGGCGGCGGGGTCGACGGCGAAGGGAACGGGCGGTGACCGAGAGGCGGGAACCACGGACGAGACCGACGAATCCGCCGCTGGAGAATCGGCGGCGCGAGACGAATCCGGTGACAAACCCGGGACCGGCGGCGAGCCCGCAACCGAGCAGCCGCCCGGCGACCCGGAACCAGAACCGTCCTCGGATGGAGACGAGAGTTCTGGTGGACCGGAGTCCGACGATTCGAGCGGCGAATCCAAAGAGGATCTGAAGGAGGGGCTGGAATGGATGACCAGCGAGTGATCGAACGATGTGCGGTCGCGTGTCTGGCGGTCTGCGCGCTGCTCGCCGCCGGTCCGGTGTTCGCCGCCGACGAGGGCGACAAGGCGGACGAGTCGAGCGAGCAGGTGACCTCGATCGAGGATCTGTCGCCCGAGAAACGGAAGGAGTTGGCGAATCTGGTGAAGAAGGCTCAGAGCACCTATCAGAGCGGGAACTTCAAACAGTCCGTCGAGGTTCTGAAGAAAGCCTACGACATCCTCCCGCGGGCCGCCTTCGTCTATCGCATGGGGTTGGCGTACGAGAACAGCGGAAAGTTGAAGAAGGCGGTCGAGAAGTACAAACGCTTCCTCGACGAGAAGCCCGATACCGACAAGCGCGGTCAGGTCGAGCGCAAGATCGCGCAGCTCGAGAAACAGATCCGCGAGCAGAGTACGGCGACGGTCTCGATCCAGACGACTCCGGCCGACGCCACGGTCTCCGTCGGCGTCGAGGGCGAGGAGAGCGAGCGCGGGGAGACACCCCTCGAGGTCGACGTCTCGCCGGGGGAGTCTCGCATCGTCATCCGCAAGGAGGGATACGAGTCGGTCGAGAAAAACCTGAACTTCGAGGCGGGCGAGACCTACAACCTGGCGATCAGTCTGTCGAAGTCGGCGCCGACGGAGAAGGCCGCCGCCGGGGGCGGCGACTTCCCGACCGTCCCCGTCGTGCTGACCGGAGTCGGCGGCGCCAGTCTGATCGCCGGGAGTATCTTCGCGATCCAGGGCGCGAATGCCCGCTCGGAGCTGAAGGAGGTCCGTTCGAATTCGCGAGACCACTCGCGCAGCCGGGCGAAATCGCTGGCGTCGAAGAACAACACGATGCAGGCGCTGACCATCGGCGCAGGCGTCGTCGCAGCCGGGTCACTCGGGACGGCCGCCGTCCTCTGGTTGACCGGTGACGGCGAGAGGCAGTCCGCCGGCCGCCGGACGGAGGCGCCCCTGGGCGTCGCGGTCGCGCCGCGCCGCGGAGGCGGCGCCGCGGTGACCGTGTCGGGCCGGTTCTAGGCCGGAGCGGCTGACCGCGTGAGTACGTGGAGCGCGCTCGGGGAAGGGCGTTGAACGCGCTCAGAGCGAAGTGCGCGTATCGATGGCGGACGAATCGAGGATTGCCACGGGAGATCCCGATGAGGACTCGATTGCTCAGCATCGCGGCTGCACTGATGCTGGTCGCCGCGGCCGGCTGCTCGTCGCCGAGCACGTCGCCCGGGTCGAAGACGCAGCCGGACGCCTCGGGCGAAGACGCGGTGGAGCAGCCAGATGTCGCGCCCGACGCCGAACCGGATGTCGAGCGGGACGTCGACGAGGGCCCGGAGGGCTTCACGCTCGAGGGTGGGGTCTCCGGCGGCGGCGTCGACCGTGCCTCCGGCGGCAGCTTCTCGCTCGAGGGGCACGTCGTGACGACCCACTCCGGGAAAGTCTGTGAGGGTGGCGGCTGGAAGATGACGTTTCGTCCACTGCGCGCCAGGGAGTGACACGAGTCGATCCGATCCGTCGGGCGAGGTGTTCGGAAGGAGGTCCGATGCGACTTGTCGCCCGTGAACCGGCGCCGCGAGCCGGTTTTCCGAGTTTCGGAGAGGCAGAGTCGAACGTTACCGAGTACACAGCGCGAGGAATTGCGATGACGGACGTGAAACAGATGTTGGCAGTCGGTGCCGCGGTGCTTTCGATGCTCGGATTCGCAGCCTCGGCCGCTGCCGAGGTGCCGGGGACGATGACCTACACCGGGACCCTGAACAAGGACGGGAAACCGTACGACGGGCAGGTGACCGCCGAGTTCGCGCTGTACGACAGCGAGACCGGCGGACAACAGGTCTGGAGTGAGACGATCGACTCGCTGCCCGTCCAGGACGGTCGGTTCGTCGCTCAGCTCGGGTCCAAAAACTCGCTGGACGGGGTCTTCGACGGCAAGGAGCTGTGGCTGCAGGTGACCGTCGAGGGGACGAAGTTGAAGCCACGCAACCACATCGGGGCGACGCCCTACGCCCACCGGGCGGCCGTCGCGGACCGGGCGAAGGAGGCCGACCGAGCCTCGAATGCCGAGAAGCTCGGCGGGACGAAGGCGTCGGAGGTCACCGACGTCGAGGCCAGTGAGGTCTCCTACGACAATGCATCGTCCGGACTGAAGGCGACCGACGCTCAGGCGGCGATCGACGAGGTCGCGAAGCTGCGCAAACAGGTGAAGTCGCTGAAGACCTCGCTGGAGCAGGTGAAGCAGAAGTACGCGAAGAAGTCGTATGTCGACGGCAACTTCACGAAGACCTCCAAGTTGAAGTCGACCTACGCGCGCAAGGCGACAGTCAAGAAGAAGGCCGGCCAGTCCGAGCTGACGTTCGTCAAGACCCAGTTCTCCAAGCTGAAGGGACGCGTGCAGTCGGTCGAATCCGACGTTGCTTCGAACAAATCGGCGATCAGCAAGTTGAAGGCCGACAAGGCCGACAAGACGGTCGTCTCGAAGATCCGTCGCC
>JBDGRG010000329.1:0-1840 GCA_042218355.1 Bradymonadaceae bacterium | reverse complement strand
TGTTCGAAGGAGTCAACGTCCACGTGCGGAACGGTTCGGGCAGCACCTCGACCACCAACGGAAAGGGCAACGTCGTGATCGGTTACAACGAGAACAACAGCGACAAACGCAAGGGGTCGCACAACCTGGTCGTCGGCGACCGACACTCGTATACCAAGGCCTCGTACGCCGGCATCGTCGCCGGTAAGAACAATCGAATCGCCGCGAAGTACGCCTCGGTGACCGGGGGGCGGGAGAATCGCGCGGAGACCCCGTACTCGGCCGTGCTCGGCGGGCGTCAAAACCGGGTGGTCGACGAGAAACCGAACAAGAACGGGAACGGCAAGGATGGCGCGTACGGCGTCGTCGCTGCGGGCTTCAACAACCGTGCCTGGGGCGACTACTCGTCCGTGTCGGGCGGGGGGTGCGCCAAACAGTGGGGCCGGTGCAATGCCGCCAAGGAGAAGTTCTCGACCGTGGTCGGCGGGACGAGGACGGAGGTTCCACCCTCCCCCCGGAGCAGTTGGGGGAAGAAAGAGCAGCATCTCTGGGGACACTACGGCGGCCGGCAGGAGGATTTCTTTCTCATTCGGTCGGGGAACGGGGAGCAGTGTTACGACCTCGACTGGCGGCACCGATGCAAAAATCCCTGATCGCTCGTACCGGGTTTCGATTCCTCGATTCGCGCCATCCCTTATCGTCGCTCTGAGCAAAGGCACGTGATGAATCGATCGACCGATATCGCCCGCTTGGTCGCCCCGCTCGCCGCGGTCCTGTCGCTGGCCGCGTCGGGCTGTTTCGTCTCGACATCGGATTCCTGTCAGATCGACTCCGATTGCTACCAGGGGGAAGTCTGTCGGGCAGGGACGTGCGTGGCGGTCGGAAGCGCCGACGGCGGAGGAGCCGATGCGACGGATGTCGAAGCGGGAGAGGATGCTCTGGACGCTGCCACCGATGCGGTCGAGGACACGTCCGACGTCAGCCCCGATACCGGGTCGGTCTCCTGCGAGCTGAAACAGCGCGCCGGGTGTCCGTGCAACTACGACGGCAACGACGCCGGGGTCTGCGCGGGACTGGAGCGGGTCGAGGGCGGGATGTGCCCGAAGCCAGACGACTGGGAGTCGTCGACCGACGCCGAGAAGAATTGCGACGGGAAGGACAACGACTGCGATGGGCACACCGACGAGGGGTGCGACTGTACCTACCAGCACGAGAGCAACGCCGGGGTCTGCAAAAACGCTACCCGGAACACAAAGGGTAAGTGTCAGAAGCCGTCGTTGTTCGAGCCGGACGAAACCTCGTGCGACGAGAAGGACAACGACTGCGACGGCACGGCCGACGAGGACTGCGAGTGCGTCCCCTCCAAGACCGACAAACGGGAGTGTTTCGGGGCGGACCCCTCGAAGAAGAACGAGGGGCAGTGTGAACCGGGGACCCAGCCGTGCAAACAGGACGGCACGTGGGGGATGTGCAAGAACCAGGTGCTCCCCGACAGCGAGACGTGCAACGGGAAGGACGACGACTGCGACGGGAAGAAGGACGAGGAGTGGCCGAAGCTGAGCAGCTCGTGCGACGGAGGGGACGCCGACCAGTGTGCGGACGGCGCGTGGGTGTGCGGGCCGAATGGGAACGAGGCGGTCTGCTCGGGCGACGACAAGTCGCCGAAGACGGAGAAGTGCTCGCCCACGGGGATGGACGAGGACTGTGACGGCGTGACCGACGAGGGCTGTCCCTGCAACTACAACGGCAAGTCGGAGGGAGTCTGTCGACAGAAGCGAGATACTCGAGGGAACTGTCCCAAGCCGCCGTCGTACGTCAGCCCCGTCGACACCGAGCTGGCCTGCAACGACAAGGACGACGA
>JBDGRG010000328.1:0-12091 GCA_042218355.1 Bradymonadaceae bacterium | reverse complement strand
CGATGACCAGAACGTCGTGTTCGTGTGTATCGGTTGCGCTTAGGTCAGCCATGTCGGATGTCGGGAATCAGAAGTCGGATGTCGGACGTCGGAAATCAGAGGTCGGAAACCGGACAGCCACGAGCGTTCTCGGCGAACAGTTCGGACCGTCGATTCACGAGCCGACCCAGGTCGAGCCCCAGGTGTTGATGTCCTGAATGACGCCCATCGAGCAGAGCCGGACGTAGGCGTCGGTGAAGGCCATCCAGTAGAGGCTGATCCAGGCCCAGAGCATGTGCTTTCGGTTGAGCAGCGTCTGCCAGCTCCAGGCGTCGTGCTGCATCTCGGCGGCGGCGTGGCAGCTAAAGCAGTCGAGCCGCCCGCCGATCAGATGGCGGATCGAGTGGCAGCCGAAGGTGTACAGCGCGATGAAGACGACGTTCAGGGTCATGATGATCGAGCCGAGCCCGATCCCGAACCCGTGTTTGTGGTGGTAGAACGACATCGCCGCGTCGTACGACAGAATGACGATGAACAGCAGCGCGACGTACATCGCGTAGCGGTGGAGATTCTGGAACAGCAGAAAGCGGGTCTCTCCCTTGTAGTCGTCTTGGGGCACGCCCTGGACGGCGCAGGTCGGCGGCGACCAGGTGAAGGCCCGGTAGTACGCCTTTCGGTAGTAGTAGCAGGTGAACCGAAAGGCGAGCGGGAAGAGGAGGATCAGAAACGAAGGGGACTGGGGCACCCAACTCGGCCACCACGAGGGCCAGTAGTAGCTTTCGGCGAGCCACGCGTGGCCTTCGGGCGCGCATCCCTTCAGCGCTTCGGCCGCTTCGGCGCACCCGGGGGGAATGAACAGCGGCGGTGCGTAGAAGGGCGACAGGTAGGGATCGGCCCAGTAGTACTCGGCCTGGAAGGCGGCCCAGGTGGAGTAGACGATGAACAGAGACAGACCGACCAACACGGCGACCGGTCCGACCCACCAGTTGTCGGGGCGACTCGTCGAAGCGAAACCCGACTCGTGACCGCCACTGTCGGCTTCCCTCGCGGGATCGGCGTCGACCCGAGAATCGGGCGAGTCCGTGGTCTGGAGGTGGTCGGTCCGGGCTGAACCGCGCCCCGACCAGCCAATCCGCCGGGTAGTCTAGCGGAGCGCGAACAGATATCAACGAAAAACTTCGACCGCCGGGCGACGAGACGAGGTTTGCAGGGTGTAAACTCGACGACGTGTGAATATCGGGTTGCCGCGGCGACGATCCTCGCAGTGGGCGAGATGGCGGCTAAATTCGCGAAACTCTCACCGACCCGTGCTCGTCGACTCCGATCCGTGCTCCGGTCGTACGCCCTCGACTCCGAGATCCAGATCGAACAGCTCGGCGCCCTCCGGGATCTCGCGGGCCACCCGCTTCCAGTCGACCGGCCGGCGCCCCGCCAGCAGCGAGAAATCCCCGCCGCCGGCGCCCGAGGGCTTGGCCACCAGGTCGAACTCCCCGGCAATCCGGCGCAGCCGTCGGTGACGCTCGACGGCGATCTCCGTCTCCGACGCCCGTCCGAGCGACTCCATCGCCCGGTCGGCCCGCCGCATCGCGTCGAGCAGCGAATCGGTCCGACCCTCGCGGCACGCACGCAGGGCGTTGGCCGCCCCGGCCGAGATCGTCCGGAGCACCTCCCGCGGCTCGGTTCGCCCGGCGTCGAGCGCCGAGGCGACACTTCCGGCGAGTTCGAGGGTCGAGGCCGGATCGCCCAGCCAGACGGGACGGAGGTCGAATTCGTCGGGGAGTGAGAACCGGTGAACCGAGAATCCGTCGGCCGAACTCTCCCGGGTACCCGGCGGCGGATCGGCCGGCTCGACCGGCTCGAAGCAGTCGTAGGGAGGGAGAGCCGACCGCCGGCGGACGGCGAGGGTTCCCCCGAACGCCGCGGCCGCCAGTCCGGCCCCACTGCCGATCCCGTCCTGGAAGGTTCGGTGAGCCGATTCGGCGACCGCGAGGAGATCGGACCGGTCCGGCGAGTCCGTCAGTCTGGCCAGAGCCGCGGCCGTCAGAGCGACCGACGACGCGGCCGAGGAGCCGAGTCCGAGTTTGCGATCTTCCTCGAAGACTTCGCGCACGTCCGATCGAAACGCCCCGACCTCCGGCACCGTCCCGGTTCGCTCCCCGACCGCCCGGGCGACGGCGTCGACCAGCTCGGTCTCGTCGGTGTCGAGGCCACGAGCGCGATAGGGCCCGCCGCCGTCGGGACGGAACGACGCGCGGACCCGCCGGTCGACGGCCGTGACGATCGCCCATCCGCCTCCGAGCACGGCGTATTCGCCGAACAGAAACAGTTTTCCGGGGGCCGAGGCGGCCGTCATGGGCGCTCACTCCTCGAGATGATCGCCGACGAGCGATGCGCCGGGGCCGGGAGTGGTCTCGTGAATCTCGATCGGAACCTCCAGTTCACCGAGCCAGGCGGCGACCTCCTCCTCGCCGTCGGTGGGGCTGAACACCTTGACGTGGGGACCGGCGTCGATGGTGAAGAAGGCCTCGAGCCCCTCGCGCTGTGCGGCCCGAAGCGACTGAACGACCGACACGGTCTCGGGCGCCCAGTAGATCAGGCCCGGATCGGCAGCCATCGCGGCGGCGTGCATCCGCAGGCAGTTGGCCTCGGCGACCTCCCAGAGCTGCGAGAAATCACGGTCGACGACTGCCTCCTCGGCCCGGTCCAGGTCGCCCGGAACCTGCTCGGTCCAGGCATCGTAGTAGGGCGAGGTCCGTTCGGTATGCAGCATGCCCTCGGTGGACCCGACCCGCTTCTGGCCGCCGACGGTCTCGACGACGAAGCAGCGCAGATCCCAGTGCGACGCCTCCGCGAGCTGATGCGCCCGAGCGTCGCTTCCATCGGCGGCGCTGCCGGTCTCCATGCGTACGAACCCGCCGAAGAGGCTGCGCGCCGCCGAGCCGGATCCGCGCCGGGCGAGCGCCGACAACTCGCCGTCGTCGATCTCGAGGTCGAGCGCCTCGGTCGCCGCCGTCGCGAGAGCCGCGAACCCCGAGGCCGAGGAGGCCAGACCCGCGCCGGTCGGGAAATTGTTGCGAGTGACCACTCGGGCCCCGGCCCGGACGCCGGCGCGCCGGCGCACCAGATCGAGGAACGACTCGATCCGATCGAGCGCCCGGCCCGATTCGACGGGATCACCGTCCAGCTGCAGAAAATCACCGTTTCGGTCGGTCGAAAACTCGACCGTCGTCCGGGTCTCGAGTCCCGACAGCGTCATCGAGAGGCTGCCGGTCGCAGGGATGTTCCGGTCCGTGTCGCGCTTGCCCCAGTACTTGACCAGCGCGATGTTCGGATGAGCGACTGCCGTTGCTCGACTCATGTCGATCCGTCACCGAGGGTCGCTTCGAAGGCTTCCCACCCCTCGCGGCGCCAGGCATCCAGCACGCCGTGATCGCCGTCGGGGAGCATTGCCACGGCACAGCCACCGCCGCCGGCCCCGGTCAATTTCGCCCCGAGCGCCCCTGCCGCCCGCGCGACGTGACAGGCCTCGTCCAGCGCCGGGGTCGTCACACCCAGCGACGCCAGCGCGCCGTGATTGACATCCATCAACTCGCCGGCTCGCCGCCGATCGCCGCGGCTGAGTGCATCGGACGCACTCCGGGCGACGTCGCCGACGAGCTGCAGGAGGTGCTCGAACAGCGATCCGTTGCGAGCCCGAAACTCCCGGACGGAGGCGACCATCTCGGACGTCGAGGCGGGCTCGCCGGCGAGCACGACTCCCACGCGGAAAGGGGGACCGTCGACGGCGCCGATCTGGTCCCCGTCACCGGGCCGATAGAAGTGCAACCCCGAGTCGAGGGCCGCCGTCCGGTCGATGCCGGAGGGCGAACCGTGGAAGACGCCCTCCGCCCGGTCGACCGCGGCTTCGATCGGCCCGCCGCCGGCCAGATCTGCGAGTGATCGCGCGATCGCGGCACTCGTCGCCGCCGAACTGCCCAACCCGACACCGACCGGGATCTCCGTCTCCATTTCAACCCGGACCGGACCGTCGAGTCGGTCGTCGAATGCATCGAGGATGGCCTCGAAGGCGCGGGCGAGAGGAGAGTCGGGCTCGGGGACGCCGCCGTCATCGAGAACGAGCTCGCTCGCCCCCCCCTGCGCCCGGCTCGCGCGAGCTCGCACGCCCCGCGGCAGCGCCGCGACGACCGCGGGTTCGCCGTAGACGACGAGGTGCTCGCCGTAGAGGATGAGTTTGCCGTTCCCCCTTCCTTTGCCGACCGAACGGTCCGACATGACGGCTGCGGGACGAGTCACTCACCGGCCACCGACGCGGTCAGCTCGGACCAGCCCCACTGTGAAACACAACTCGGCGGGAGCTCGAGTGTTGCCTCTGAGTTCTCTGCGGACTCTGCGGTCCGATTTGCACCGAGCCCTCTTCGGTTACATGAAGCCGGGTCCGATGCCCGACTCGTCCACTTCCAGCTCGATCGCATCGGGCAGCTCGTCCCCGTGCTCGTCGAAGAACGCCTCGGCCTCCTTGAAGTCCTCCTCGTCCAGACAACAGAGGATCACGTTCTCGATGTGGTTCGCCCGTGGCAGCTCCTCCGAGGTGATCCGCAGAAACAGCTCGAAGAATTTTTCGATCGGGAACTGCGCGAGCTCGACGCCCAGCGGGGGAAACGCCACGGGATCGAGTTCCAGATCGTCACAGAGGTCGTAGGCATTGAGGATGCAGTCCGAGATCAGCCGCTCGTCGACGTCGTCCGCCCCCAGGATGGAGACGTGGACCAGGCGGTCGGCCGACAGCTCGCCCGCCTCGGTCTCGGTCGCCTGGCCGGGCTGGAGCCGATTGCCGGGCAGTTGGCTGCGCTTCATGTGCAGCGTCTGCTGGATCATCGGGCCGGCCCGGCGGGTGATCGCCTCGCCGACGCCGCTGCCTAGAATCATGCCGGTATTCGACGGATTGATCAGCGCTCCTCCCTCGAGCGAGAGGAGCGTGATGTCACCCTGTGTCACCGACAGCTTTCGTTCACTCATGGGCGTGTCCTCGACACATCAGGCAAAACTGACATCCATCTGGACGATCGATCGACTCCGCGCCTCGTACTCCTCGCGCGGAATCTCGTAGGCTCCGAACTGTTCGAGGTGGGCGGTCACCCACTGGACGTCGAGCATCTCGAAGCCGCGCGCCTCGAGCCGCTCCACCAAGTGTACCAGGCAGATCTTCGAGGCGTCGGTTGCACGGTAGAACATCGACTCCCCGGCGAACAGCCCGCCCAGGGCCACTCCATACAATCCGCCGACCAACTCGTCGCCCTCCCAAGCCTCGACGGAGTGAGCGACCCCCCGCCGGTGCAGTTCGGTGTAGGCGTCGATGATCCCCTCGGAGATCCAGGTCGTCTGGTTGGCCGGCGAGCGCGGTTCGGCGCATCCGCGCATGACGGCCTCAAACGCCGTGTCGACCCGGATGTCGTAGGGTTCCTGACGGACGGTCTGGGCGAGCCGATCCGGGCAGTGAAACTCCTCGATCGGGAGCAGCCCGCGGGGATCGGGCGCATACCAGTAAATCTGGTTCCCCTCGTCCGGGTGCGCCATCGGAAATACGCCCTGGGCGTAGCCCGCGATCAGCATGTCGACGCTGGGCCGCAACATCGCTGTCCGAAGCACAAGGAGTACGTCCCGGCGACCGGAAATGCAAATGTGGCGGTCTGTGCCCACCGGCTGCGGCGAGCGTCCACCGGGGGGACGACCGGCCGTCGTCCACGGGGTTGAAACCGCCGCCTGCTCGGCGGTCTGTGTCAACCGGCGGCGCTAAGCCACCGCCGGCCGGCATGGCGGACCTCGATGGCCCGACGAACGGCGATCGCGTTGGAAGGCTCTCAACCCTATTGCCCAGCAATGGCCGTGCGATTACAACTCAGTTACTCACTGACTCAGTCACTCACTCACTTACCGTTTCATTCCCCTTGTCCGCGGGTGAACCCGCGCTCACCGTCGAACTCGTAGAGATTCTCGGTCTTGATCGGTTCGAAGCCGGCCTCGAGCAGCTCGTTCTGCAGGGCGAGGACATCGGCGGGCTCGATCGACTCGTCCGGCGCGAGGAACCGACACTGCCAGTTGTCGACACAGAACGTCTCGGGGTGGCCGTCGGGCCAGACCTTCATGCCCCGGTTCGCGATCATCTGGAGCTCGAGTCGACCACCGAGGTCGTCGAGCTGCTCGCCGAGTTCGTCGGCGGTGCCGTCCCGCCACTCGACGAAGACGTCGACGCCGACCAGCTCCTTCTCCTCGTGCCCGTCCGGCGGCACGCGCTCCTCGAAGTCCGCGACGTGGGGCCGATCTCGCTGGGGATGTTCGACGGGGTCGAAGACGTCCGGCTCGTCGCCGAGCCGAGCGACGACCGCCTCGACGAATTCGTCGGTCTCGGCCAGTTTACTGCTGTCGGAGTCGTTGTAGATGTCGGGTGTGTGGATGCCGTCCTCGAGCGCAGCCAGCCACGCGTTGTGGACGCGCGTCGCGACGTCGCCCTGGCCGATGTGCTCGAGCATCATGATCGCCCCGTGTATCAGACCCGAGGGGTTCGCGATGCCCTCTCCGGCGATGTCGGGAGCGGATCCGTGGATCGCCTCGAACAGCGCGTAGTCGTCGCCGACGTTCGCCGAGCCGCACAGGCCGACCGACCCGGTCAGCTCAGCGGTGACGTCCGACAGGATGTCCCCGTAGAGGTTGGGCGCCACGACGACGTCGAACTCGACCGGATTCGCCGCCACCCGTGCGGTCCCGATGTCGATGATCAGATGCTGACCCTCGACGTCGGGATACTCCGCGGAGACCTCCTCGAAGACCTCGTGAAACAGCCCGTCGGTGACCTTGAGGATGTTGTCCTTGGTCATACACGTCACCGAGTCGCGGCCCTTGCGCCGGGCGTAATCGAACGCGAAGCGCACCAGGCGCTCGGTCCCCGGTCTGCTGATGAACTTCAGCGCCGAGGTCATCTCCTGGCTCTGACGGTACTCGATGCCGCTGTACGAGTCCTCCTCGTTTTCGCGGATGACGACGACGTCCATCCCCGGAAACGGCGTCGAGACGACCGGGTCGTAGGCCACACACGGCCGGACATTGGCGTACAGAGAGAGGCTCTTGCGGAGCGTGACGTTGAGGCTCTTGTATCCGCCTCCCTGCGGGGTCGTGATCGGCGCCTTCAACAGGATGCGCCGATCCTTGATCGACCTCCATGCGGAGGGCGAAATCCCGGAGGTGATGCCACGCTCGTAGACCTCCCGGCCCGCCTCGATCTCCTCGCAGTCCAGCTGGGCCCCCGCCGCGTCGAGGATGCGGAGCGTCCCGTCCATGATCTCCGGGCCGATCCCGTCGCCGCGCAATACACAGATTTCGACATCTTCGGACATCGGTTGGTTCCTTCGCTGTCAGGAAATGTGCGTCGGTTTCGATCGTCGTGTCACTTCGGTCACGGGGTGGCACACCGACCGTCTTCGTCGGGGCCGAAGCCACCGCCTTCGTCAAGGAACGGGGAATCGGGAATGGGGAACGGGGTCGACCGCACGACCATTGCCGCACAGAGACTGCGAAACGGTCGACCCTGCTCAACGATCCGGCCATCTGCGCCCGGCGAAGGCCGTGCATGTGTCAGTCACTCGAGCACCCCGTTGCTCAATAACCGGCCGACCGCAGGGAGGCCCTGATTCCCTGCCGGCCGACACGGCGATCCAATCGGGTTCGTCGAGAGGCGATCGGAGTTGAACGTCTTCAATCCGAGTGTCGGGCAATGGTCGTACGGTTGTTGCTCAACGGCTCAACGGCCCAACAGCCCAACAGCTCGACTACTCGACTACTCGACCACTCAATCCTCGTCGAGTTCGGCGTCGACGTTGGGCGCGACCATCTCGGCGGGGTCGACGGCGTCGCGGAACTCCTCGGCGGTCATGTAGCCCAGCTCGACGACCGCCTCCTCCAGCGTCGTCCCCTCGCGGTGAGCCTTTTTGGCCACCTCGGCCGCCTTGTCGTAGCCGATATGGGGGTTGAGCGCGGTGACGAGCATCAAGGACTGCTCGAGGTATTCCTCGAGCTGTTCCTCGTTTGGCTCGATCCCGACGACACACTTGTCGGTGAACGACTCGACGGCGTCGGCGAGCAGCTCGGCGGATTCGAGCACCGTGTGGGCCAGCAGCGGCTTGTAGACGTTCAACTCGAAGTTGCCGCCCCCGGCCGCGTAGCTGACAGTCGCGTCGTTTCCGAACACCTGGGCGCAGACCATCACCAGTGCTTCGCCCTGGGTCGGATTGATCTTGCCGGGCATGATCGAGGAACCGGGCTCGTTCGCCGGGATCGAGATCTCGCCGATCCCGCAGCGCGGCCCGCTCGACATCCACCGAATGTCGTTGCCCAGTTTGTTCAGCGAGGTCGCCAGCGTCTTGAGCGCACCGTGCGCCTCCGAGAGCGGCTCCTTGCCGGCCAGCTGCGAGTACGTCTCGCGGGCGGGCTCGAAGGGGTAGCCGGTCTCGCGGGTCAGGACCTCGCAGACGTGCTCGCCGAAGCCCTCGGGCGTATTCAGGCCGGTGCCGACCGCGGTGCCGCCGATCGGAACCTCGTAGAGGAGCTCGAGCGCGTCCTCGAGGGCGTCGAGCGCGTAGTCGAGCTGACCGACGTAGCCGCGGAATTCCTGGCCGAGCTTGATCGGCGTGGCGTCCATCAGGTGCGTGCGCCCCGTCTTGATGATGTCGTCGAACTCGTCGGCCTTGTCGGCCAGTTCGCTGCGGAGGTGCTCGACGGCGGGGATCACCTGCTCGCGAAACATGTGGACGACCGCCACGTTGGTCGCCGTCGGAAAGCTGTCGTTGGTCGACTGGCTCATGTTGACGTCGTCGTTGGGATGGATCGGCTCCTTGGTGCCGATCTCCCCGCCGGCCAACTCGATCGCGCGATTCGCGATCACCTCGTTGGTGTTCATGTTCGTCTGCGTCCCGCTGCCGGTCTGCCAGACGCGCAGCGGAAAGTGCGCATCGAGTTCGCCCTCGATCACCTCCCGGGCGGCGGACTGGACGAGGTCGCGGGCCTCCTCCTCCATCAAGCCGAAGTCGGTATTCGCCTCCGCACAGGCCCACTTGACCGTCCCCAGCGCACGGATCATCGCGCGCGGCATCGTCTGGTCGCCGATGTCGAAGTTGCGCAGCGAACGTTGCGTCTGCGCACCCCAGTAGCGGTCGACCGGCACCTCGACGGGGCCCAGGCTGTCGTGTTCGGTACGCGTCTCCATCACCAGATCCTGTCGTTGTTCGGAGCGATTGGTAGCTGCACTCGAGCGGGACGCTCCCGCCGAGATCACAGTGGAGGGGCAACCGACCCTAATCGACTCGAAAATCCAAGTGGCGCTCGACGGCCCCCGACCGGGGTCGTCCGCGCGGGGTACGTGCACGGCTGATCGGTCGCAGCGGTGTCAGGGGGACACGGGGGATTTGTGGCCGACGGATCGAGCTCGCACCCGTCCGCGCGCATTGACTCGACGGCGCTCGGGCCTACCCTTTCGATTGGATCCATCGGCCGAACATCGGCGCACTTCCCCTCAGCCGAGGAGACCGAGATGTCCGAGTTCGACGAGCCCCTGGTCGAGAACGCCGACTCCACCGAAGAGGCGCTCGATCAGCTCCGAGAGAAGCATCAGTCGCTCGAGAACCGGCTCGACGAGTTGGAGACGCCCCGGTCGCTGTCGCCGGAGGAAGAGTACGAGATGCAGGAAATCAAAAAGCAGAAGCTGAAGATCAAGGACGAGATCGTCTCGCTGGAAGGAGACTGACCCGGTGTCCGGCGCATCGACGACGGGCACGACGTCCGCGAGACGATCGAGCACGACTGCGGCGCAGGGGCCGATCGCTGGCACCGGCCGCGGCGATTCGATAATCTTTCGGGGCAGTCGATTGGATCGGGTCGACGAGCGGCACGGATCGCCGCTATCTACGCGCACTCGCACCCCACGGACTGAACGTTGACACGCAGGCCCCGCACCGCCCTCCTCCTCGCCCTCGCGGGCGGGTTCGTCCTCCTCGGGTGGACGCCTTCGGGCCGCACCGGCCAGCCCCAGCAGCCGGATCCGGCCCAGGGACCTCCGTCGTCACCCCCGCCGCACACGCTGGATCGCGCCGGCTCGGTCATCGAGATCGCCCGAGATCTCGCTCGCGTGCGGGTCCGATGCGACACCCTCTCCCGACAGTTCGACGCCGCGCGCCGCGCGTTCGGCCGGGCGAACTACCAGCGAACCGTCGAGCGGGTCGAACAGCTGTTGCGGACGTACAACGGTCCGAGTTGCCCCGACAACGAGCCCGACGACTCGCACGCGACCGACGGCGGCTCGAGTCCCGCACGCTCCCTTCGCTCCCCGACGGCCTTCGCCAGTCCTGAAGCAACGGTCGACCACACCTCCGACAGCTCCACGTCGGTCGCCGACCGGGCCCGCCTGCTGGCTGCCCGAGCTCTGCTGAAACGCGACGACGGGGAACGAGCCCTCGCCTTTGCCGAGCGCGTCGAACCGACATCGACGCCGGCGCCCTGGAGCGTGCAGTGGCTTCGAGCCCGTGCGCTGCAGACGTCGGACCGTCCCGACCGCGCCGCGAAGGCGTATCGAGCGGTCGTCCGAAGCGGGCCGCCGGCGCCGACCCATCGCGCTCGGGCACGGCGGGCCCACTCGCTGCTCGACGCCGGACGCTGGAGGTCGGCCGTCCGCGCGATCGATTCACTGCTCAGCCGGTTTCCCCAGTACCCGCGTCGATTCGAACTGATGTTCGGACGCGGCCGCGCCCTCGAGGCGATGGGGGACTTTCGCCGCGCCGCCCGAGCGTACCAGCGCACCTGGCTGCGGTTTCCGCACAAACCGGAGGGGGATCGTGCGCTCGCCCGCCTCGACACCCTCCGACTGCAGGGCGTCGACGTACCGGAGGTCGAGCCCGCCGGACGATTCGAACACTACCGCCGACTGCGCGTCCACAAACACTGGGACCTCGCGCACGAGCTGCTGACCAGCCTCGAGCGAGATCTCGACGATGCTCGCGAACCGACGGAACTGCGCCATCGCATCTGGATGCAGCTGGCGATGAACGCCTACGTCCCGAAACGGGATCGGAAAGCCCTGGAGTACTTCTCGAAGCTCCAGCGGGCCTACCGACAGGGCCGCCGCGCCGGCATCGACATCGACCGCGTTCGCCGGTATCGCTCCAAGGCACTCGCCCGACTGGGTGAACTCGACGGCGCGCGCCGCGCGCTGGCCGCTCGGTACGAGGGCTACTCCGAGTACTACCGCGACCTCCAGCTGGCGGAGTTCTTCCGCGATCACGGGGAGTACGAACGGGCGTTCGAACTGCTCGACCCGAACTTTCCCGAGTGGCGCAAACGCCGATGGTCGTACACCTGGCTGCTGTACAAGACCGGCCGCCACGAGCGAGCGCTCGAGAACTTCGGCCGTCTGGCACGCTACCGCGACGGTCGCGAGGAGGCCCGTGCGATGTACTGGCGGGCACGGACCATGGGGAAGAGCGGCCGCCGTGACGAGGCGAAAACGCTCTATCGAAAACTCGTCGCCGAACATCCGCTGTCGTACTACGGAATTCAGGCGCGGAACCGCCTGCTCGACATGCGGCGTCGTGCATCGGTCGGCGGGCTGTTCGCCAGCCGGACTCGCTCGGTGCTCGACTCCTCGAGGCGGGTGCTCGCCGAACTCGACCGAGCGGCGCGGGATCCGCAGCGCACCCCCGCCCGGCGAATGGTCGCCCCGCGCACTCGCCAGAAACGACCGGCGACACAGCCGGGTTCGAACGCCTGCGACGGAATCGGCGAGCGGACACGATTCTGCCACCTGATGTCGGGACGGGTTCCACCGGGGACGCGTCGCCTCGTCAGCCGGATCCTCTCACCGCTCCGGTCTCCGTACGGAATCGCGATCGGCGCGGTCCGTGGGCTCGCCATTCCGAAGGGCCGCCAAACGCCCAAGGAATCGACCACCTCGGCCACGGCCGGTTCGGGGGATGGCGAAACGGACCTCGACGCCCCGGCAGACGCCGTCGACTCCAGGTGGCGCACCGACGCTCGCATTCACTGGCCGCCGGACCGGGATCCGAACGGAGGCGTC
>JBDGRG010000327.1:23420-24043 GCA_042218355.1 Bradymonadaceae bacterium | reverse complement strand
ACGTGGGACGTGAGACGTGGGACGTGAGACGTGGGACGTGAGACGTGGGACGTGAACGGCCTCCCGTCGGTCGGCCAGTAACTGAGTCACTGAGTAAGTAAGTGAGTGAATGACGACGGCTCGACCATGGCCGGGAGAGCGTGTCGAGCGCGTCCCACCGCGGCCACGTGTGCGTGGAGCGTGGCACGTGTGCGTGGACGTAGGACGTGTACGTTAGACGTCGGACGTGAACGTACACGTCCACGTGGGACGTAAGACGTGGACGTGGTACGTGAAACGTAGACGTACACGTAGCCCGTGGCACGTGGACGTTAGACGTGGACGTGCAGGTGAAACAAGACCCGGTCGGACGCGGTCGGATACCCCCTATTGACCCGCGGCCCGTTCCCCGCGATACATGAGAGACGAGTCGACCTGCCCCATCGACATTGGAGGCCTCGCGATGAACGACGATCTTCCCGACGTGACGACGTCCGACGAACTGACGACCGACGACTCCGACGAGACGTCGCTCGCCAAGTGGGGAGTGGGTGCGGCCGCGATCGTCGTCGGCGTCGTCGTCGGCGGCTGGATCCTCGTTCCCCTGCTCTTCGGTGCGGTGGCACTGCTCGTCAAACTCGCCA
>JBDGRG010000327.1:11445-23410 GCA_042218355.1 Bradymonadaceae bacterium | reverse complement strand
GATCGGCAGCGCGATGCTCGAGGACGACGACCCCGAGCCCCAGCGCACGCTGCCCGAGGACGTCGAGCGCGACCTGCTCGAGGACAAGTCGGCCGAGGAGGTCGCCGACATGGAACTCGAGCGCGAATTCGAGGAACTCGAGCGCGAGCTCGAAAACGAATAGCCCGCGCCGCGTGGCCTCAGATTTCTGAGGGGGCTCGTCGAGATCTGTCGGGCGATTCGGACCGACACCCGGGGGCTCCTCCGGGCCGAACCGGCTGGAACGAACCTCGCATATACAAACGGGCGACTCGGTCGCTGTTGCGAAGAGACCCGACGAGCTGCGAGGAGAGCCGATGAAAACGCCGACGATGTCGATGCGCCCGTTTCGTTTCTGCCTCGGATGTCTGCTCGCGACGGCACTGGCCGCCGCGGGCTGCAACGCGTCGTCGGACGCCGGTCCGCGCCTGCAGGATACCGGCTGGCAGATCGACGCCGGCGACACCGGGCAGCGCCCGGATACGTCCGACCCGCGACAACCCCACGAGGTAACGTTCAAGCTGAAAAACCGCACGGCCGTGCCTCTCACGATCCAGCCGCTGGCACCCGACACTCAGACGCCCCGCGACTGGGTGCAACTGCACCGCGCTATTCAGGACCAGGGTGACGTCGACGGCGAGTCGCGGTTGGACGCCCGGAAGAGTTGCCGACAGTGCGAGTGTAAGGACGCCCAAAGCGGAGACTGTCGGCCCTGCGCTCGTCCCGAGCCGAGCATCGGTCGCGAGACAATCTCGCCCAACGGCCAGCAGACGTGGCGATGGAGCGGGCGAGTCTTCCAAATTAAGACCGTCGACAGCAGAGCGTGCGTCGATCCCCGGATACCTGCCGACGGCACGCAACTCTACGTCCGCTTCTGCTGGTCGCCCCGAACCGACGACAAACCGGATCCCGTCTGCAAGATCCACGCGTTCCGCTACGGAGAGGTCTCCTCTGTCACTCACGTCGTCGGGAAAAAACACGAGGGAGAAGCAAACCCCCGCACGCTGCGCCTGGTCAACGACACCGACGACCATCTGACCGTCTGGAAGGCCTCGCCCTGCCGGCAGGACGCCAAAGACTGGGCCCAGATCTATCGCTACGAGTTCGGAAAACGCCGTCGGATGAAGGCGCGCTCGCACTGCAGCGAGTGTCACTGTCCGGGCGGCCGAGGTCAGACGTGTAGCGGCTGTCCGCAGCCCTGTCCGTCTCAGCGCGCGAAGAGCCTACCCGCGGGCGAGAAGCTGGAATGGCGGTGGGACGGCCGACTGCACGCATACGAGGGCGGCGGAACGAAAACCTGCCTCAAATCGTTCACCCCGAACGCCCGGATGGCCGCCAAGTTTTGCTGGGCGGAGGGGCCGCCTCCGCCTACCGCCCATGGAGGTCATGGCGGCTCGAAGGCGGTCGAGTGCGCCTGGGTCGACTTCCTCCCCGACGGCGAGGGGCCGATCGTGCACAGAGTCGAGGGCGACGACCAGAACCATCAGAAGGTCGCGTTCAAACTCCACAACCGAACCGGCAGCTCCGTCGTGCTGCGAGGGATCAGCGCCTGCCGGCAGACGCAGTCGGACTGGCTGAAACTCCACGACGTCTCGACCTCGCGGTCCGCGGAACGGCTGAAGCTGAAGTCCGACTGCACGACCTGCACCTGCGATCAGATCGGCCCCAACCAGGGCTGTGCGGTCTGCGCCAAGGCGTGCGTGGGCCCGAATCGCAAGAAGCTGCCCGCCGGGAAGACGCGAAGCTTCGAATGGAACGGCCGAGCGCTGCGGCCGGACTCGAAGCACGGCCGGTCGTGCTTGAAAAAGACCGACATCACGCCCGGCACGCGCCTCCGGGCGACCTTCTGCTGGGCCGACGCCGCCCCCCGGCCCCCGGGCCACAGCAGCTCGGTCGACTGCGAGAGCGTCGTCTTCGAGTACGGCGAGCAGCGCGTCGTCGAGCATACGCTGTAAGGCAAGAAACAGAAACCGGTCGAGACGACCTTCCGGTTGACGAACGGCTCGGGCAAACCCGTGCGCGTCGAGGCGAACCAGTGCAGGTATTCCCATCCGGGGTGGTTCGAACTGAAGCACGGCAAGCGGACCGTCCGCCCGGATCCGGGCCAGTGTGACTGTACCTGCGAGTCGCTGAAGAGAGGAGGCAGGTGTGGCCCGTGCGCCGTCCGGTGCGCCCCGCCGAAGCTGGAGAAACTCCCGGACGGAAAGGCGCGCGAATGGACCTGGGACGGCACCTATCACGCCTCTTCCAAGCACAGCGGTCGCCAGTGCCTCGAGGAGAAAGTGCCCCAGGTCGGCGATCAACTGACCGCCAAGTTCTGCTGGGGCGACGGACCGACCCCCCTCGGCCGCGGTCCGCTGAGGAACCCGACGTGTCGCACCGCGACATTCCGATACGGTACCGACCGGGTGACGTTGCAGATCCCCTGAGGCGCGGTCGGAATCGACCGTCCCGCAGCTAATCTCCGATCAAGCCGGTCTCCGGTCGTACTCGACCTGGCGTCTCCCGACGCACCGAGGGTCGACCGGATCTCGTGAGCGGAGGTCGGCACCGACCGTCGCCCACCGGATCTCCGACCTCCGGTCGCGCCGGTCTCCGATCGCCCTCTACCCGGCGCCCCCTCCGCACAGCACATTCGGCGCGACTTCGAGCCGGATTCATCCGGGTTCTAAAATTACTCGGGTGACGCCTTTCATTGGTGCAGTGGGCTTCTGGAGCGTTAAACATTTGACCGCCGGTATTTCAGTTGGTGCGGTGGGCTTCTAGCCCACCAGAATTTACGGTGGCCAAGATGGCCACCGCTCCAACGATCATTTTCTCAAAGCTCCAGATGGCCACCGCACCAATGAATAAAAAGTCGACCGCCATGAAGCGCGGTCGACATTCCCGCCGACCCGGAAGATGGACCACAACCCACGGTTTACCATTGGACCCAGCCTCAATCGCCTGTTCGTTGACGAATTCGCGGCAACCGACCGGACCGAATCATTTCAGATTCAATTCAATCCGCCCCGACCGCCGGTCCGGTGACGCGAAACCGACCCGGGTTGTACGCGGCCATCCCGACCGCGAAGGCGATCAGAAAGAGCCAGTGCGCACCGCCGCCGGGATGGAGGGAGTAGGTGATCAGCCCGGAGATGGCGACGGCTTTGAACGGGAGCCAGGTCATCAGCGCCGTCGGAATGCCGCCGCCGCCGAGTTCGAACCGTTTCACGGCGACGGCCGCCCCGATCATCGCCAGCGCCGTCGTCAGCGCCGGCCATCCCACGGACAATACCGCCTCGGTCTCCCCGGCGATGGCAGGATGTTCGAGGGCCCCGACGAACAGGGCCACCTCCCCGATGGTCGCCAGCAGGAAGCCCGACCACATCACCCACAGGAAGATCGCCTCCTGCGGCGAGCCGTCGTCTGTTTCCAACTGCCGATTCATGGCCTGTCTGATTCGGCTCGCATCAGCTTCCGGACGAGCGCCCATCGGCGAGTGCCGGAAACAACCGATCGAGCGACTCGATCTGCCCCCATCCCTCGCCGCGCTCGACTCGCTCGCCGCGGATGTCCTCGAAGTACTCGTCGAGGACCGCCTCGCGCTCCTCGGCCAGCGGCGGCGAGCAGTAGTCCTCCTCCTCCCAGACCACCGTATCACCGTCGCGACGGGCGTTCCTCAGACTCCTCGTCAGCGCGGCTCCGAAGGGCTCCAAGTCGACGAAGGCCTCCGCTCGCAGGCGTTCTCGTAGCTCGTCGATCGCCCCGTCTCTCGGCCTGCCTCGCACCAGATAGTGTGCCATGGCGCCTCCCGAAGACGTCTCTATTCGTCGGACCAGTCGCGCCGGTAACTGATGTAACCGACGAAGACGAGCAGCGCCAGACAGGTCGTCGGGATCAGCACCATCAGGGCGGGGTCGAAGGCGAGGTGGGTGTAGATCGCCCCGCCCATGATCAGTGAGAGTCCGACCGCAGCCGCGAGCCGGACCTTCGGGATGAGCAGACCGATCCCGCCGACGAACTCCGCCGCCCCGATGACGTACATGAAGGTCTGACTGTACCCCCAGTGCCGAGTAAACTGGTGGACGGCGTCCGAGAGAGCGCTCAGCTTGGGCAGCCCCATGACCACGTAGATCAGCGCCAGCAGGTAGGTGGCGCCGGTGAAGACCCACTGCGACTGTTCCGACTCGCCCGACGACGGCGCCGGTTCAGTCGCTCCCGCCGCATCCTCCGCCCAGCTCGCACACAGGAAGTACACTCCGAACGCAGTCAGCCCGACGATCGGAAGTGCGACGAAGATGGCGGTGATGTCGATCGGCATCGCGACCTCCCTGAGGAACGCGAGAGTCGAGTCAAAATGCGTGACGGTGGGCGGCGTGGGTCTCCGGGCGCGCCCGTTTAGCCGATGGGCCGCGAGGCCTCCCGAGTTTCACATTCGAGAATGACCACGCCGGTCGAGTTGACAATGCGAACCGCACCATGTCAAACGATCTTGAAACCCGACCGAGCCGGCTCGCATCCCCTTGAACGGTGTCGCGACGTGGTTTGTTTCACCGCTGCAACCTACTCAGACGCACGTCCGTCACAATACACGCTCGAATCCGCACGTCGCCGTGCGGGGGTCGGTGGGGGGTCGTGTGCGAGCGTCGACGACGCGTTCGTTTTTGTTCACTCCAATGGATGACTCGAGACGAGGAGGATCTGCGATGAGACGGATGTTCGCCACACTGACGACGGCACTGCTCGGCCTGGCTCTCGCGGCGAGTGGCTGCGAATCCAGCAAGTCCGCCGAGAAGGAGGCCGAATCGAAGGCGTCGAAGGCCTCGAAGGAGGCGCGCGCCGAAGGAAAAAAACAGAAGGCCGAGATGGCCAAAAAGAAAGAAAAGATGAAGAAGCTGATGAAGAAGATGATGAAGGCGGACAAGTCGAAGATGCCCGCCGACAAGAACGTCAGCGCGACGGTCACGCAGCCCGAAGGCAAAGTCACGTACTGGGTACCTCCCGGGCCCCGTGAGCTGGGCGACCACTTCGGGACGAAGGACAATCCGAAGTTCACCGGCAAGAAAAAGATCCAGAACGCCCCTCCGCCGGTGAAGAAGGTTCTCAAAAAACATCCCATCCTCGTCGGCGCACCGCCGAAGGCCCGGAAGTACAAAAATGGAAAGGCGATCTTCGCGCAGCCGACGCCGTTCAGCGACAAGGGCGTCCCCGTCAAGCAGGGATCGCTCGATCTGACGTACATCGACCGGCGATCGGCCGATAAAAAGGGACCGCCGATCAAGACGCCCGACGAGGTGAAGGCGAGCATCTCGTTCACCGACCCGGACGGGAACAGCTACAAGCTGAAGCCGTTGCTGACGTTCCAGCCGCCGATCCCGGGTTACAAGACGCAGGGTGGCGTGATGACCGACGACTACCACCACGGTGCGACCGGCACCGGGTCGCCGTTGATGCCGAAGGTCTACACCTGGGGCGCCTTCTGGGCGATCGGAAACGTCGTCGTGAACGGCGAGGTGGCGAACAAGCACCAGGTCATGCACTGCATGACGACCGAGACGGTGCGCGACAAGAACTACCACCTGACGTTGAACTCGGAGATGCCGCTGAAGAAGTCGAACACGATCGCCGGACAGATGCACCACACGCACTGCATCGTTCTGCCGATCAAGTTCACGCCGACCGGACCGGTGAACAGCCCGGTGAACACGGCGTTCGAGCTGCCGAACGGCAAGAAGCAGCCGTTCATCCACATCATGTACGAGAACGACAAACTCGGCGATGGGCCCTCGTGGAACGGCCCCTCCGGGAATTGACCGGAGTAACGCCGACGTGAGGCCGCCCCCGCCCGACCACTACAGACGGCTCGGGCGGGGCCGGGTCAGAGTCGCGATGCGTCGCTTCACCGTTCCTTATCGACCCTCGAGAAGGAGACGAATCGATGACACGCCACCTGTTGGGAACGTTCACTCTACTCGCCGCGCTCTTCGTCGCACCGTCGGTCTTCGCGGGCGGCGCGGCCGACGTCGACCGGACGATCGACGTCAAAGCGACCGACTTCAAATTCACGCCCGACCAGCTCCAAGTCGAGTCGGGTCAGACGATCAAGATCGTCCTGCACAACAAAGGCAACGTCGCCCACAGCTTCGCACTCAAACGCGAGAACGGCGAGGACCAGAAGACCGACAAGATCCAGCCGGGCAAGACCGATTCGTTCGTCTTCACTCCCTCCGAAACCGGCACCATCGAATTCGTCTGCAAGGTCGCCGGGCACGCCAAGATCGGGATGAGGGGGACGATCGAGGTCGTCGACGGCCGATGACGTCGGGGCGACCTCCGTGCGCCCACCTCGCAGTCCGTACCACGGGGGGCTAAACGATCCGAGAACCGTGACCGACAGCCCTCCGTGGCCATGGACGACAGTGAGCCCCTCGATTCCGCCTCCCCCGCCCAGTCCGCTGGCCGCGACCTCACGCGATCTCGAACCGACCCCCGATTCGAGCAGCTCTCACACCTCTTTGAACGACTCGGGTCAGACCCCGAAGAAAACATCGAGACCCTCGTCGCCGAGGCGAAGTCGCTGCTCGACGGCGAATTCTGTCTGTACCACCGAGTCGACGATCGGACGGACGAATTCAAAGTCGTCGCCGCCCGGGGACTCCCGCCCAAACACCCCGACCGGTCCGACGCCGAGGGCCAGATCTGCTACGAATTGACGATGCGCGAGGACGACGGCCTCGCAGTCGTGGAGGATCTCCAGGATTCGAAATGGGGCGAACGCTATCCCGAATTCGGCGCCTACCTCGGCGTTCCGGTCCGTCTGGAGGGCCGGACGGTCGGCTCACTGTGCATCATGACCGACCGCGCCCGGTCCTTTACAAGCGCCGACCGCCGGCTGTTCTCGGCACTCGGGACCGCCGTCTCGCTGGAGGAGGAGAGGCGGCGAGCGGATTCGCGCGTCGAACGTCTCAACTCGATCCTCCAGTCGATCAACGACGTCGCACAGGCGGTCGTCCGCGAACGGGACCGGGACCGAATCTGGGAGTCGACCTGTGACATCCTCACCGACAACGACCGCATCGGCTCCGCGCTCATTCTGACGCGCGAGACCGACGACAGCCTGCAGATCGAGGCCAGCGCCCCCGAAGCGCGTCCCGCCGACCACTTCGTCGAACGACACGCCATCGGCGAGGAACTCGAACGCGTCCTCGACGGCCGCGCAGACCATCTGAGCTGGAACCCACTGCCGGCATCGACGTCCTCGAACGATGGCGGGGCTACGGAGCCCTCCCACTGGTTCGGGGTTCCGATCGACTACCGAGGGCTGATCTACGGCGTCTTGTTGATCGGATCGAACTTCGAGGCCCACGACCCCGACGAACGCACGTTGCTCGACGGGGTGGCGAACGACCTGGCGTTCGTGACGCACACCCTCGTCCGCGAGACCGACGAGGACCACGTCGCGGAGCAGGCGCTGCGGGACTGGTTGACCGGCCTGCCGAACCGAACGCTGTTTCGCAGCCGCCTCGACCACGTCATTTCGCGCAGTGAGCGACGAGACCGATCGTTCGCTCTGCTCTTCATCGACCTCGACGGGCTGAAGGACGTCAACGACAGCCTCGGCCACGCCGCCGGGGATCGGCTCCTCGTCCAGTTCGCGAACCGGCTCGAATCGACCTTCCGCGAGGAGGATACGGTCGCCCGCGTCGGGGGCGACGAGTTCACGGTTTTATTGGAGGACCTCGAACCCGGCTCGACGGTCGACGGGTATCTCGAGCGACTGGAGGAGAAGATCGACGTCCCGTTCGAGATCGAAGGCGAGCGGGTCCACTCGTCGGCGAGCATCGGAGTGGTGCGATATCAGCGGCTGAAGGAGCGCCTCGACCGCGATCGGCTGTCGGACGACGAGGTCATGCGCGCGGCGGACCAGGCGATGTATCGGGCCAAAGAGCGCGCGCGGACGGAGTGGTCGACGGTGAACGGCGACGACCTCGAGGACCGCCGCCAGATCCAGCGCGCGAACGAGCTCCGCCGCGCAATCGACAGCGGTGAGATCGTCCCCTACTTTCACCCGATCCTCACTCTGGCCGACCAGCAGCTCCGCGGCGTCGAGGCGCTGGCCCGCTGGGAGCATCCCGAGGAGGGCACGCTGTCCGCCGGCGATTTCATCCCGCTCGCCGAACGGAGGGGCTTCCTGTGGACACTCAGCCGGCGCCTCTTTCGGACGGCCTTTGAACACTTCGAGCGGTGGGAGTCGCCGGACGCACCGCCGCTCCGCGTTCTATTGAACATCAGTCCCGCCAGTTTCGACGAGGGGGCCTTCGTCGACGTGTTCGAGGAGTTCGAACTCGACCCGGACCGGATCGTCTTCGAGATTACCGAGCAGGCTCTGCTTCGCAGTCCCGAGCGTATCCAACGGCTCGCCGACCGCGGCTTCCGGATTGCGGTCGACGACTTCGGGACGGGCTACTCCTCGTTCAAGTATCTCAAGGAGCTGCCGATCGACGTCCTCAAGCTCGACATGTCGTTCGTGCAGGGGGCCCCGGAGAACGAGACGGATCGCTCGATCGTCGAGATGGTCTGTGGCCTCGGGGCGAGTCTCGAGCTCGCCGTCGTCGCAGAGGGGGTCGAGACCGACGCGCAGCTCGATATCGTGCGCGACGTCGGCTGCAAATGCGCACAGGGTTACCTGTTCGACTATCCGATGGCCGCCGAACGCGTCGAGGAGGAGCTACTCACCCCGGAGTGACGGTTGCGTCCGCCCCGCTCCGTCAGACGACCGGTTGCAGACGGATCGACAGATCGTCGTCGACCTCGAACACCGACCCCTCGGGCATCCGGACCCAGTCCTCGTCGGTGATCTTCTCGGACGCGACGACGACGCTGCGGTACTCGTCGTCGCCGGGCGGGTGCGCGTGCGGCGCATCACAGATCGAACAGGTGATCGGCTCGTCGCGCACGAGATACCAAAGCGACCGCTCGACCTTGGTTCCCGCCAGCTCTCCGCGGTCGACCCAGAGCGTGTTCAGAGCGAGTTCCGGTTCACCGCCCGCGTCGAGCGTCCATCGCTGCAACCGATCGACCGCTCGGCGCAGGGCGTCGATCATGTCGTCGCCCTCCTCCCGGTACGACCTCACCAACTGAAAGACGTGCTCGCTGTCGGTCGTCCCCTGAATCCGGTCGGCGACACCGGCCGGCAGGGCCTCGAGGATCTTCGGTCGGACGGCGTCGAACTTGCCGACGTGTCCGTTGTGCGCGAGGAACTGCTCCCCGTCGCGGAACGGATGGGTATTCTCGTAACACGGGTCGCCGACGGTCGCCCGTCGGACGTGGGCGACGACCGTCTCCGCGGCGGTATCGAGGACGTTCCGGCGGTATTCGGCGCTCTCGTCCGCGGGCTCGACCTGCCGCGCGCACTCGGTCGCGCCGTCGTGCACCCAGCCGATCCCCCAGCCGTGGGGGTTCTCGAGGCCCCGACCGTCCTCGACGGCCTGCTGGATCAGCGAATTCTGCGCATCGATGAGTTCACACGCCGGCCGAGTCGGGTGTGTGGCGCGCATACCGTAGAGTCGACACATTGGTTCGGGGGATGGGAGGGACTCGAATCTAGCGAAGCATCGGTTCCGCGCAATCGTTCAGCAGAAACGACCAACAGGCCACAAAGACGCGAAGACACGAAGAAAGACGCGAAGGGAACTCGATATTCTCGATCAACGTCCGAGAAAGCGGCCCCTCCGCACGCGAACTAAGCGCCGCGGGCGAGTCTCAGACCGGCGAACTGCCAGCGAGCGTCGGGATAGAAGAAGTTCCGGTACGTGCGGCGAATGTGGGAGGGGGGCGTCGCACAGGATCCCCCGCGGAGCACCATCTGGTTGCACATGAACTTGCCGGTGTACTCGCCGATCGCCCCCTCGAACGGCTCGAATCCCGGATAGCCGGTGAAGGGACTGGCCGTCCACTCCCAGACGTCGCCGAACATCTGCAACAGTGCGCGGTCGCCCTCGGGTTCCCGGGCCGGCCGCGGATGCCGCCGGTCGAGGTCGAGGAACCGACCGTCGACCGGGATGCGCCCGGCGGCGTGCTCCCACTCCTCCTCGGTCGGCAGACGCGCTCCGGCCCACCGGGCGAAGGCGTCGGCCTCGTAGTAGCTGACGTGGCAGAGCGGTTCGGCGGGGTCGACGGCACGGAGCCCTCCGTAGTCGTAGATCTTCCACTCGCCTTCGTCTCGCTCCCAGTAGAGGGGCGAGTCCCAACCCTCCTCCTGGACAGTCTGCCAGCCGTCCGACAGCCAAGGGTCGGGCCGGTCGTAGGCTCCGTCCTCGATGAACTCGATGAATTCGCCGCACGTCACCGGGCGGTTCGCCAACTCGAAGGGTTCGAGGCGGACCTCGTGGCGCGGTGACTCGTTGTCGAAGGCGAACCCATCACCGTCGTGTCCAATCTCGACGAGGCCCCCGTCGAAGGCGACCCACTCGAGCGGCGGAGCGGTTTCGTCGGCCTCCATCTCGACGTCGAGCACCTCGGGATGCAACGGATTCTGCCCGAACATGTGCTTGACGTCGGTCACCATCAGCTCCTGATGCTGCTGCTCGTGGTGGAGACCGACCTCCACGGTGCGGGCGACGTCCGGATCGAGCGATTGCGCGGAGCCGAGGACCTCCGACATGCGACTGTCGATCCGGGCCCGGTACTCGCGGATCTCCTCGACGGTCGGGCGGGTCAGCAATCCCCGATCCGGCCGGCTGAACTGAGGGCCCGCCGCGTTGTAGTAGGAGTTGAAGAGGTAGTCGTACCGCTCGTCGACGAAGTCGGCGTCGAACTGGTCGACGAGGACGAACCGCTCGAAGAACCAGCTCGAGTGCGCGAGGTGCCAGCGCGTGGGGCTGGCCTCGGTCATCGACTGGACCACGTAGTCCTCGGTCTCGAGCGGCTCGCACAGATCCTCTGAGAGCTGACGGACCGATCGAAATCGGTCGAGCAGCTCGCTCCGATCGACACTCCAGTCATCCATCGGGTTCTAGACTCTCGACGCGGATCGCGACTCGTCGAAGCTCAACGGTGTTCCGGCTTCGGGTGGTCAAACCGGCAGCCAGCTTCCCACTCCGATCGCTGGGTCCCGGCCTGCGGGGTGATGGTATACCCGATGTGTTGCAGAGCGTAGAGGACCTTCGTCGACACCTGCTTCACGCCGTCCTCGTTCCCGGTGACGATGCAACCGGCCGTGCGGCCGTAGTAGGCGTACTGACCCTCGTCGTTCAGATCGCCGGACGAGGCGTAGAGCCGCTCGATCACCTGCGTGGCGACCGACGACATGTTCCCCAGCCAGATCGGCGAACCGATGACCAGGATCTCCGCGTCCATCACCTTCTGTTGGATCTCGGGCCAGTCGTCCGCCTCGAAGCCCTCCTCGGTCATGTCGGGGTACACGCCGGGCGCGACATCGTAGTCGACCGGACGCAAAATCTCCACGTCGACGCCGTTCTCCTCCATGATCGCCGCCGAGACGTCGATCAGCCCGCGGGTATGCGACTGCTTCGGAGAGGGCTTCAACGTGCAGTTCAGGAACAGCGCATCGAGATCCGAGAAATCACCGTCGTACTCGTCACACAGTTCTTCTTGCTGGTCGTTCAACATCACTCCCATCCTCTGCGGTGTGCGTCGCGATTTTCACGGGTAGTCGACGTCTGGGCCCGCCGCGCGGCGAGTACGGCCGGCCCGATCCGTAAACTCAGAACGTGATCACCTCGTAGCCCTCGTCGACGAGCTTCTTCATGCTCGGATGGCCCTCGTACTCGGAGATAAAGTCGACCCCCGACTCGCGGACCTCGTCCTTCACGTGGAACTGCTCGGCGCAGAAGCTGCAGGCCCCGGCGACCGGTTTCACCGCCTCGAAGATCGGATGGGCGTCGTGCTCCGGATCGTCGAACTCGGGGATCCAGGTCGTCCCGGCCCCGTCGAAGATCAGTTT
>JBDGRG010000327.1:6244-11435 GCA_042218355.1 Bradymonadaceae bacterium | reverse complement strand
GAGGGTGGCCAGGCGATGGATGACGCAGAGTACTACGCTCGTCAATTGTGATCGGCCTTCAGTGGAGATACTGTGAAACGGCTCAGATGATCTGCGCTTCCTTGAACTCCTTGGCAGCTTCGATCGCATTGAACGCTCGACCGAGGTCGCCGTGCGTCTCGTTCTCCGCCAGTACGACGATGGCGACTTTGCTCATGGGTGTCTCCCGTCTGTCGAAGTCGACGAACTGTCTCCGGCTACGTCCGCCCCGTTCGATGCAACACCGACGGGCCGCGTTTCAACTCGAACGAGCGGCGACGCGTCCGCGAGAGCCATGGTCGACCGTCGTCGACGTGGCGCGCATCCTTGCTTGATTCCGTCGGGTCCGTACGGTCTGGGAGGCTCGACACGGGTCATGGCAACATCGCCGCAGACTCTCGACTCGCTTCCACGGGAATCTCATGACGAACTCCGCTCGGACGACACGCTCGCTCGCCCTCGCAGCCGTTCTAAGCATCGCGATCGGTTCCGGTCTCCAGTTCGGATGTGGTTCGAGCTCTGGCAGCGGGGGGGGCGCCGGAGGGAACGGCGGAAATGGAGGAAACGGTTCGAACGGCGGTTCTGGCTGGACGCACGCCTTCGGCTCCGAGAACACCGACACGATGGGAGATGTGACGATCGACTCGGAGGAAAACATCGTCGCTTCGGGGCGTACACTCGGAGGTCGTGGCCACTCGGGCGACGAGGGGGCATTTCTGGTGAAGCTCGACCCGTCGGGAAGTGAGACCTGGATGCGTTACGTAAACGAGGGCGCGAAGGAAGACGAGATCTTCGCCCTCGCGGCCGGCGAGTCGGGGAGTCTCTACGCTGCAGGGTCCTCGAATGTCGGACTCGGCGACGAGGTCATCCCCGGCGACGACGCCACCTTCATCGCCAAGTACGATTCGGAGGGTGAACGCGTCTGGTCGGACATGACCGGCACCAGGAGCTTCGACTCGGCCAGGGCCGTCGCCGTCGACGGCGACGGCAACGTCTACTTCGCCGGGTTCGTCGGTGAGCAGCTGGGCAAGCAGCAGTTCGGCGGCGGGAATTACGATGCCTTCGTGGCCAAGTACACGTCCGACGGTGACCACCAATGGACGAACAGCTTCGGCGGCTCGGGGGCAGATCAAGCTCACGGGCTCGCCGTGGTCGATGGAGCTGCCTTCGTCGTCGGCGAAGCGACCGACGCGATCGGCGACGGCGAATACAACGGCGGTGAGAGCGATGGGTTCATCGCCCGATACAACACAGACGGTACGCAGCAATGGGTGCGAATGGTCGGGACGTCCGCCGCGGACAAACTTTTCTCGGCGGCATCCACCCCCGACGGCTCACTGGCCGTCGGCGGGTCGACCGGGGGCGAACTCGGCGGCCGGAGCTTCAACGGCGGCGACCTCGACGGATTCGTCGCCGAGTACAGCACCGACGGGGAGTCGCAGTGGACCCGGCTCGTCGGGGCCTCGGGGACGGACAAGATCGACGCCGTTCACGTCGCAGCGGACGGTTCGTTCCATGCGGCGGGAACGACCGACCAGAAGCTCGGCGACAGCTCCTTCAACGGCGGCGACAGCGACGCGTTTCTGGCGAGTTTCGGAGGTGACGGCAGCCTTCAAGGCATCGACCTCGTCGGCAACTCGGGCGCCGACAAAGCGCGGGGTCTGGCGAACGGGCCGAACGGAGAACTCTACCTCGGAGGTGAAACTGACGGCGCGTTCGAAGGCAGTGACCAGAAGCTCGGGCGCTCGTCGGGATTTGTCGCCCGTGTGAAGTGAGACCCGACTCGTACATCCCGCCGCCATCTATTTCGTCTACCCCGCGAGTCCACGCGACACGTGCACGTGCGCCGGTCGGCTCGGTGATGAAACCCGACCGGCGCCCCGGACATCTACGATGACCGGTCGGCCGGCGCGACGAGGGCCAGAACGCACTGTTGCCCTCACTCGGGAGCTCGACGAGTCCCGTCGCGTGGCCCCCCCAATGTTCGACTCGACGTCTCGAACCGGCCGAAGAAGTGTCGAAGGACGAGCGTGTCCAGTGATCGCCGTACAAAATTTACCCCCGAGTATCGACCGAAGGAGTGGGCTCCATGGAGACGCGCCAGACCAACGTCGCGATCATCGGTGCGGGAACCGCGGGCCTGAACGCACGCCGCGAAGCCGAGAAGGCAGGGGCCGACTGGCTCCTCGTCGAGAGCGGGCCCTACGGCACCACCTGTGCTCGCGTCGGCTGCATGCCCTCGAAGCTGCTGATCGCCGCAGCCGAACGGGCGCACGCCGTCCGCGGTGCCGACGAATTCGGGATCCGGGTTCGCGACGACGGATGGGAGATCGACGACCGCGCGGTGATGCAGCGGGTGCGCGACGAACGCGACCGATTCGTCGATTTCGTCGTCGACTCGACGACCTCGCTCCCCGAACAGCGCCGAATCCGCGGCCGCGCCGAATTCGTCGACACGACGACCCTCGTCGTCGACGACGATCTGACGATCGACGCCGAGTCGGTCGTGATCGCCACCGGCTCCTCGCCCTGGATCCCCCCTCAGCTCGAGCCGATCCGCGAGCACGTCCTCGTCAACGACGACGTCTTCGAGCTCGAGACGCTCCCCGATTCGATCGCGATCGCGGGCACCGGCGTGATCGCACTCGAGCTCGGACAGGCGCTGAAGCGCCTCGGCGTCGAGGCTCATCTCTTCAATCCCGTCGACTCGCTCGGTGTCTTCACCGACCCGGCAGTCGACGCGCGAGCGCGCCAGATCTTCGGTGACGAGCTCGATCTGCACCTCGAGGCGAGCATCGTCGAGGCCGAGCCCACCGAGCGGGGATACGAGCTGACCTGGACCGAAGACGGGGACCGACGAACGGCGGTCTTCGAGGAGGTGCTGTCCGCCGCTGGCCGACGTCCGAATCTCGACGGGCTGAACCTCGAGGCGACCGATCTCCCCCTCGACGACGACGGGGTCCCCGAGTACGACCGGCAGACGATGCAGGTCGGCGACTCCCCGGTCTTCATCGCCGGCGACGCCGCCGACCACCGAAACGTCCTCCACGAAGCCTCCGACGAGGGTCGCATCGCCGGCTCGAACGCCGCGAACTACCCCTGCGTGACCGCCGGCTCCCGCCGGCCGCCGCTGGCGATCGTCTTCACCCATCCCCAGATGGCGCTGGTCGGCCAGACGTGGGACCGGCTCGACAGCGACGCCGTAGCCGTCGGCGACGTCGACTACGAAAATCAGGGCCGATCGCGTGTCATGGACATCGACGAGGGGCTCGTCCGACTGTACGGATGGAAAGACGGCTGCTCGTTTGCCGGCGCCGAGATGCTGGCGCCCCGAGCCGAGCATACGGCCCATCTGCTCGCCTGGGCACTCGGCCAGCATCTCGGCGTCCAGCAGATGCTCGAGATGCCCTTCTACCACCCCGTCGTGGAGGAGGGGCTCCGGACGGGCTTGCGAGACCTCGCCGAAGAACTAAAGATCGTCGGGCGTTGCCCGCCGGAAGACTGCAGCGACAGTCCGGGCACGTGAGCCCGCCGTCCCGGTCTCGAGCCCTCCGACACTCCCCTCGACGACTCGCCTCCGGCCCCTTCGAAGACGGTCGCGCCATGCCCGCCGCTCCGACCGCGCTCCGGTTCGATCCGACCCCCGCCCTGGCAGCGTGTCTGGTCGGTCTGCTCGCTGCCCCGTCGCCGGCGGCGGCTGCGGGGAGTGGAGCCGACGGATCGACCGGCCGTTCGACCGCCGAGTCGCAGCCGTCGAAGGGGCCGAGCACCGGGAAGGACTCGTCGGATGATGGGTCTGGCGACGGAGAGCGCACGGCGCCGACCGACTGGGACCGAACCTATCGGCCGCAGGGGGACCCGATCTCGACTCGTCGGAATGCTCCGGATCTCGACGGGATCGCCGACTCGAAACCGACGGTCGGCGAAGTGCTCCTCTACATCCCCAGGACCGTCTTCTTTCCGGTCTACCTCGCGACGAACTATCTGGTCCGCTGGCCGCTGGACAAACTCTTCACCGCCATCGAACGCCATCACGTCGTCGAGTACGTCATCGCGGGACTGACCTTCGCCGACCGGAACGCCGGATTCATGCCGTTGATCGATGTCGGCGGCGATCGAGCCAGTTCCTACGGGTTGCGATTCTTCTACGACGACCTCGCCGGCGGGCGACTCGATCTCGACGCCGGTTTCCAGGGCATGCCCCGCCGAAACTGGATGGGTCAGTTCAAGATGCGACTGCGACTACCGGAGGAGTGGTCGGAATTCCGGCTGCGCACCGGCGCCAAGAAACGGGACGACTACGTCTACTACGGCGTCGGCCCTCAGAGTGATCAGGACCGGGCGGACGCTCGATACACCAAACGGACGTTTCTCGGCCGACTCGGCTGGGCGTTTGGCGGAGGCGACGGCTCGCCCGGTCGGGGCCGACTCCGATTCGAGGTCGTCGATCGCAAGACCAGCTGCTCGGCGAATCTGGCTGCCGACGCGTGCGGCGACGACGCGACGTTCGGGACCGAGGACGACCGATATCCGGTCCAGACCCCGCGGATCGCCGGTTTGAAGCAAAACTACACGTTTTTGCGCGGCGGGTTCGGTTTCTACTGGGACACTCGCCCCCCACACCCCGGGTCGGGCGTCCGCGTACAATCCGCCGCCACCGTCGGTCGAGCGGTCGAGGAGTCGAGTCTCCAGACCCTCCGACTCGAGAGCGAGTGGGCGGGCTATCTGGAACTACCGGGCACCTACCGGCGAATCATCGGTCTCCGCCTGCGCGCCGAGAGCGCGGCCCCGTTCGAGGGGGGAAAGATTCCCGTCGACGAGCTGGTCAATTTGGGGGGCGTCGAGAAGATGCGAGGATTTCGCCAGGGCCGGTTCCGGGGCCGATCGCTGTTGTTGACCACGCTGAATTACCGCTATCCGGTCTGGTCGTTCTTCGACGGTCAGGTCTTCGCGCTCGACTTCCTCCAGCGTGCCGGTAACGACCACGCTCCGATACGTCGGTTCGTCCTCCTCGTAGACCACGAGACGGACGTCCGGCGCGGACGAGAGGAATTTGCGCTTCTCGCTCTCCGGGGTCGACACGAGACGGAGGTAAAACAGTCGTTCGTCGGGATTATACCCGTAGGAAATCGGGATGGCGTACACGTCGTCGGTGGCCGCCATCGCCAGCACC
>JBDGRG010000327.1:0-6234 GCA_042218355.1 Bradymonadaceae bacterium | reverse complement strand
CGTTCGAAGAACATGCGCTCGCGACAGAGTTCGTACACGTTCAACGTCGCCGTGGGCTCGTCGCGATTCGACCGGCGATTTCGTATCGAGGAAGTTCGAGTCAACTTCGGCACCAACTGGGGCTTTTGAAGGCCAACGATGATGCCGACGACGCCCACAACGGACCGGAGCACCGGGTCGACGGATCGCGCTCTCTCCGCGCTCGCCGCAGTGCTACTCCTGACAGCCGCCGCGATCGCAGCCGGTTGTGCCACCGACCGAGCACGCCACTTCGACGGCGAGATCACCTGGAAGGCCGACGACCGCCATCCGATCGACAAGCCCGACGAGCGCTGGGTCCCCAAGTACTGGGACCCGGCGGATTACATCCTCTTCCGGCCGGTCTCGCACGTCTGGAAGTTCGAGACCGCCGGACCGGCGGCCAACGTCAACGCGCTGGGTCACGTTCCCAACTCCTCCTGGTTCACGAACCGGCTCTCTCGCCACCAGCTCTCTCCCGAGCGGGTGGCTCGCGGGCCCTGCGAGCGCGCTCGCATGCCCCGAGAGGGCGAGTGGGTGATTCGCGGCGGCAAAATCGGGGGCAACAACCCGGGATTCCAGGTCGAGGTCCGCCGCGAAGACGGCTCCTCGACGCGCTATTTTATGAAATTCGACGGCGAGCTGCAGACCGAGCGCGCAACCGGGGCGGACGTGATCGACAGACTCGAACTGGGGGACGACGCCTCCAAAGAAGACCAGCTCGGCCGGGAGACGCCCCTGACCGAGGCGGACGTTCGCCGCGCGATGAAGTACGCCCCGCGGCTGAAGGATGGCCGCGTGCGAGCCGTCACGTCGAAATTCCTGCCGGGTCAGCCGCTCGGTCCGTTCAGCTACGACGGCGTTCGGCGCGACGACCCGAACGATGCGCTCCCCCACGAGGACCGCCGCGAGCTTCGCGGCTCGCGCCTGCTAGCCGCGTGGTTGAACCATTTCGACGCTCGCCAGCAGAACACCTACACCTCGTTCATCTCGCGCGGGGACTCCGACCGCGGCTACGTCCAGCATTTCGTCATCGACTTCGGTGACTGCCTCGGAAGTCAGTGGCCGTCCGATGCGATGACGCGACGCTTCGGTCATTCCTGGTACGTCGATCCCGCCCACCTCTTCACCGACCTGTTTACCTTCGGCGCGATCCCCCGACCCTGGCACCGGGAGAACTCGCCCCCGGAGTCGACGATCTTCGGCTACTACGATGTCGCGCACTTCGATCCCGCCGCCTGGAAAGCCGGGTATCCGAACATCGCCTTCCGGCGGATGGACTTGCGGGACGCGTTCTGGGCGACCAACATCATCAGCAAGTTCAGCGACGAGCATGTCCGGGCGCTGGTCGACACGGCGCGCTTCACTCGCGAATCGTACGACCGCTACCTCGAACGCGTCATGATCGGTCGGCGCGACAAAATCGTCGAGACCTACTTCCGAAAGCTATCGCCGCTCGTGAAGCCCGTTTACCGCAACGGACGCGTCTGCGTCCGCGACGCCTGGGTGGCGAGGGGATACGGCCCGGCCTCGAGTGGGTTCTACGACGTCCGCATCGCCGGCAGCGGCGGCCCGACCGGAGACTGGCGCCAGCTCGAGCGAGCCCCCGGGTCCGACGGCGAACTCTGTGTCGACGTCCCTCCCGCGAAACGATTCGCCCGGCGGCGCGAAGATCTGGTCGTCTCCCTGCGCGTTCGGCGACCCGGTCAAACGCAACCCGCCCGCCCGGCCCGATTTCACTGCCGCCCGCAACCCGACGCGGACCGCTATCGTCTGGTCGGCATCCTCCGCGTGGGCGACCATCCGTAAGCCCGGCGTCCCGCCGCCCGTTCCGTCCTCTGGCCCGACCGACGGATGTTCGAACTGTTCCGAGAACTCGAGGGGCGGGAGCGAAGGGCGGCGTTCGCCGGACTGGGGACGCTGTTCGGCCTGATGGCCGGTCATCTGGTGCTGGAGACCGCCCGCGACGCGATCTTCCTGTCGAACATCTCGCCCACCCAGCTCCCGCTGCTGTATCTCGCCATCGCGGGGCTCGCGCTCGTCCTGACCCAACTCCAGAAGCGGTTCGGCGACGGCTTGCCGGTCCATCGCACGCTGATCGGCTGGTTGATCGGATCCGTGACGGCGACGGTTTTACTCTGGCTGTTCCTAGACCCGCTCGGCCGTGCCGGGATCTATCTGCTCTATCTCGTTCCCGGCGTCGTCTCGACCGTCGCGCTCGTGCAGTTCTGGGTGCTGCTGGGCAACGTCCTGACGATGGACGACGCCAAGCGGCTCTACGTCGTGATCGGTGCCGGCGGCGGACTCGGCGCGATCGCAGGATCGGCGGCGGCCACCGTGCTGTCGAAGCTCGTCTCCGATCCGACCATCCTGCTCGGCGCGGCCACCTGCTGGGCGACCGCCCCCTTCGGCGTCGCCGTCATGGCGCGGGCCCTGCCCGACGAGAAGTCGGTCGGCGACGACCAGACTCCGAATCGGCGGTTGCTCGAGTCCGTCCGGCGATTTTTCGAGGACCGGTACACGCGCCGCGTGCTGGCGCTGATGCTGCTGCTGCCGATGGTCTCGACCTTCGCCGATTATCTCTTCAAGAGCGTCGCCGCCGAACAGATCGCCCCGGAGTCGATGGCGACGTTCTTCGGGTCGGTCTACTTCGTACTCAACTCGCTCTCGCTGTCGATTCAACTCGGCGTCGTCCGGACGACGCTGCGGAAGTTCGAACTGGCGACGCTGCTGTCAGTGCTCCCGCTGGCGATGGCCGGTGGAGGGCTGGCGGCCGCGGCGGGCGCCGTCTTCGTCGCCGGCATCGGCATGAAGGTCGCCGACGGCTCGCTGCGCCACTCGTTGCACGAGACGGCATCGGAACTGCTGTACGTCCCGCTCTCCGAGGCCGCCCGTTCGCGGCTGAAGTCCGTCTCGATGGTCTTCGGCAAACGCGGGGGACAGGCACTGGCGTCGCTCGCGCTGTTGGGGCTGGTCGAAGCCGGGTTCGGCCCCCGCGGGATGGGGGTGGTCGTCGTTCTCCTCGGGTCGGGGGCGGCCCTCGCCGCGCTGAGTCTGCGCCGTCCCTACGTCGAACTGTTCCGCTCGCGACTACACGACGAGGACGTCCAGCATCTGTTCGACTTTCCGGATCTCGACGTCGACTCGCTGGCCGCGCTGATCTCTCGACTCGGCAGCCGGGACGACGACGAGGTCCTAGCCGCGATCGACCTGCTCGAATCCGACGGCCAGATCGAGGCGCTCCCCTCGCTGATCCTCTACCATCCCTCCGACCGAATCGTCCTACGGGCACTGCGCGTCTTCGTCGAACACGACGAGTCCGAGGTCGTCTCGGCACTCGAGCGGCGATCGTCGGACGCCTCGCCCGCCCTGCGCGCCGCGCTGCTCAGCGCCCGGACGACACTCGCCCCGGGAGACCTCGACCTCACCGACTACCTCGATGCCGAACCGCCGGTCGTCCGGGCGACCGCCGGCCTCCACCTCGCCGCCCTCGATCGTCGCCACGTCCAGGCACTCGAGGAGCTCGACCGGCTGGTCTCCGAGGGCTCGACCGCCGAGCGGCGGGCACTCGCGTTCGCCCTCGGCTCGGTCGACAGCAACGAACACGTGCGGTATCTGGTCGAGATGCTCGACGCCGAGGCGATCGAAGTCCAGCGCGCAGCCATCGCGGCGCTGACCCGTATCGGCGACCGCGCCTGTCTCCGCTCGCTCCGCGACCGTCTCGACGACCGACGTCTCCGCAACGACATCTTCGAGGCCTTCGCATCGATCGGTGAACGGGCCCTGGCTTTCCTGGTCGAGTCACTCGGCGATTCCGATCTCCCCTCGCCGGTGCGCCGTCGGATTCCGCAGGCCATCGGTCATTTCGACGCCACGGAGCCGGCCGCCCGACTCGCGCGACGGCTCCCCCAGGAGGAAGATCGCGCCATCCGCGCCGGCCTCGTCGAACAGCTCGAGCGGCTCCAGTTCATCCACGGCGCTCTCGACCTCCCGGCAGAGGCCCTGCGCGAGGCGCTCGACGACTACCTCGAACGCGCGTACAGACTGGCACACTGGCAGCACCGGACGGCTGCGCTCTCGGACGGCGACCCCGACGAGCCGACATCGTATCAGCTCCTTCTCCAGCTCCTCGACGACCGGCGGGAGCGGGCGATCGACCGATGCCTGCGACTGATCGGTCTCCTCTACCCGAACCGGGACGTCGACCGCGCCCGCCGGGGACTGCAGTCCGGAGACCGCATCAAGCGCGCGAGCGGGCGAGAACTGCTCGAGTCGTTGTTGCCCCCGGATCTCCAACCCGCCGTGCTCGAACTCCTCGAACACGCCGGCGAACCGACGGATGCACCTTCGCCCCCGGAGGACGTCTACGAGCCGGGGTCGTTGTCGGACGAGGAGCTCTTCGCAGCTCTGCTCGAGAGTCGATCCCCCGAGATCGCCATTCTCGCGGCCGAATACGCCGCGGCCGCCGGGGTGCACGCCGCGCTCGGCCCGCTCGAACGCGCGACGGA
Organism: Bradymonadaceae bacterium; assembly: GCA_042218355.1. Classification (GTDB taxonomy): domain Bacteria; phylum Myxococcota_A; class Bradymonadia; order Bradymonadales; family Bradymonadaceae; genus CAJXPB01. The sequence continues at coordinate 1,708 of JBDGRG010000327.1, read as the reverse complement.
TTGGATGGACGACGAAACGGAGGAATACGTCGACTACGCCCGCGCGAGACTCGAATACGACACCGGTTCGGGCGACGTCTCCGAACCGGTCGGTAGCGTGTCGTGAATCGCTCCCCCAACCACCGATCCCTCGATGAGTGAACCGTTTCGGTCAGTCGGGCCCCGGGAACGAGCGCTCTACCTGAAGACCCTCCCGTTCGCCGATGCGCTCAAACCCGAGGACGTCATGATGGCCGCCCTCCAGATGGACGAGCGGCGCTTCGACGAGGGGGAGGCCCTGCTCGACTCGACCACTCCGATCGACGCGATGTACATCCTCGTCGACGGGAGTGCCCGACTCGAGCGGGAGCGCGAGGTCGTCGGCCGACTCGAGGCCCCGGCCCGAGCCGGATTGATCGGCCTACTCGCCTCCGAGGGTCGGAAGGGAGGCGAGCGGACCCCACCGGGCGACATCGTCGCCGACTCGACGGTGCGCGCGCTGGAACTGTCCGGGCCGCTGATGGAACAGTTGATCGATACCAGCTTCGACTTCCTCGCCAGCCTGTTGCGCTGGGTCGCCGATCAACTTCTCGACGAACAACCTCGCGCATTGCTCGCCTCGGCGTGCGCCGCCCTGGTGACGAGCACCGAGGCGCAGTTGTCGCTGTACGACCGGGTGCGCTGGCTGCACGAGTCGACGCTCTTCGGACAGACCGACCTCGACGCCGTCTTCGAGATCGCGCGCCGCCAGCGCCCGCGCCGCCTCGAGGACGGCGAGCTGCTGTGGCGGGCGGGTGACGATCCGGATGCCGTCTACAGCCTGGTGCGCGGCTGCGTCGGAGGACAGGAGTTCGTCGGCCTGCTCGAAGCGCTGGCCGGCCGGCCGTACAGCGAGTCCGCTCGGGCAGACGGCCAGGTCCTCGGCCTCGAACTGCGCACTGAAGACCTCTACACCGCCATGACCGACCACGGCGACATCGGCATCGATCTACTTCGCGAACTGGCGGGATGGGCACTCGAACACCGCTGGCGCGAGACCGACGCGGAAGAGACAGAGCAGGTCGAGGACCTCGACGCCGCGGCGCCGAGTCGGGAAGGAGAATTTCGCGCGACGACCGGCCGGCTCCCCGCGATCGAGTGACCGGAGGCGAGATCATGGCGTCCGATCAACCTCGAGCTCGGTCCCGGTCTCGCCGATGGCTCCTCCCCGGAGTCGCGGTGCTGGTCTTCGCCGCCGCCTACCTTCTCCGGAACGCGCCCCCGATCCTCGCCGACAAACCTCTCGTGCTGGCGTTCGATTCGATCCGCACGCCGGCGCTGACGCAGTTCATGACCGCAGTGACTCGGCTCGGCAACCCGGTCACACTCGGGGTCGTGACTGTTGCCGCGTCCGCCGCCGCTGCTTACCAGGATCGACTGCGAGCAACCGCCGCCAGCGCCGGGGCGGCCTTCGGGGCCCTCCTCATTTCCACGGGCCTCAAGTCGCTGTTCGCCCTCCAGCGCCCCGAATTGATCCGAGAGTTCGACCCCGCCCGCTTCGACTCGTTTCCCAGCGGCCACGCATTGGGCGCGACGGCCGTGTTTCTGGCGACCGCGAACACCCTCTCGACGATCGATTGGCTGGGCTCGCGTTCCGCCCTCGTCGGGGCGTATGCGCTCGCCGTCGGTGTCGGGCTCTCCCGCGTGTATCTGGGCATGCACTGGCCCTCGGACGTCCTCGCCGGCTGGG
>JBDGRG010000326.1:0-22178 GCA_042218355.1 Bradymonadaceae bacterium | reverse complement strand
CGACGCCTGGATGACCGGGCTGCGCCGCGACGAGTGGGCCTCGCGGGCGGCGATCGACAAGATCGAGCTGGACCACGACCACGGCGGGGTGGTCAAGATCAACGCGCTCGCCGACTGGACCGAGGAGGAGGTGTGGGACTACATCGAGGAGCACGACGTCCCCTACCACCCGCTGTTCGACGAGGGCTACGAGTCGATCGGCTGCGAGCCGTGCACCCGCCCGACGGAGGAGGACGAGGCCAAGCGCGAGGGCCGGTGGTGGTGGGAGGACGGCGCGCCGAAGGAGTGCGGGATGAACTGCCCGATCGAGACGGGCAACTTCGAAAAGGAGGCCGAACAGATCATGGACGAAGCGCACGAGTGACGGGCCTCGGCACACCCGCCGGTCTCCGCACCAATCTCCGCTCTCCGGTCTCCGCTCCCCTTCTCAGTTCGCAACCGCTCCCTGGCTATGCGGATCGCGGGACGGACCACACAGAACCGGCGCGGCTGTCGAGCCTTCGGGGGCGGACGTTACTCCCGCTCCGGCACCCGAAACCGGAGCACGTTGCTGATCAAGGTGTTGTTCCCCGGCCCCGACCGCCAGATTTGATTCCGTCCCTGACGATCGGCCCAGACCGCGTACGGGTAATTCCAACCCACCACCATGAATTCGTAAGTGCCCGGTTCGTCGGGGACCTGTATTGTCATTCTCCTCCGCGCGCTAATCTGCATGTCCGCGAGGGGCGGATTTCCGACATCGAGGTAAGCGCGTCGCACGTGGAACCGCCGGTCGACCACTCTTCCGTCAAACACTGGCACGAGTACGGCCGGAAAATTTCTTTTTTTCAAAACCCTGTGTCGTCTCAACGAGATATTGACGGAGAGCCGCTGACCCGGCTCGACGTTCCAAGTTCGACGCCTCTGATTGCCACAGCTGTTGTCACACCCATTGCTCGGAAAATCCGATATTGTGTCGACGACCCCCGGAATGACCGCAATCCCGCCGCCTTGATATGGCGTCGGTTCTATGTCGTTCGAACCGAGTTTCGACTCGAGTTCAGTCGGTTCCATGCGCTTCGCCTCCGGGAAGCAGGGATGCCCCGGTCGGTCGAAACTGCCGTAGAACAACGAATAGTGATTCGTATCTCGCGTGATCACCCCCTTGAACGGCGGCTCGTCAGCCGGCCCACTGACCGTCAGAATCCAGCCGATTCGGTACAACCCTCGCTCCGGAAACTCACTCGCTGGAATCGTTACCGACAGCGGGACCACGCGACCTCGCATGTCGAACCGTGCGACCGAACCGCGATGCCGTTCCACTACATCGTTTCGCTGAGCGTCAAAGAGGATATGCTCGGCATCGACCGGGCGGTAATCTCGTGTCATGATCAACTGGACGTCGAGCTCCCGGGTACCGACGTTCGAGAGCCCGAGTGTAAAGTGTAGGGTGACTTCTTCCCCATACCTCGCATAGAGATCGTGGCGCAGCGTCTGATTCCCCCGGGGCTCCAGATTGTTGGCGGGCTGGGCGTCGAAAGTAGCTCCCACTCTGTTCTCGAACTCCTGATGACCGTCGGCCGTATCCGGGCCGTCTTCGTAGATCGGCGGTCGCTCGGGTTTCTCGAAGCGCTCATCACTCTCTCGACCGGCGACCCGTCCGCCGCAATCGACCGACCGTTTCCAGTTGGAGTCTTCCGAATTCGCATCTTTCTGGACACCATCGCCCCCCGAATCAGAGGGTGGCCCTTCAACCGCACTGTCGGACTCGTCACCGACATCCGCCCTCAACGGGAACGGCTCGGGCGATTGCCCCGACCAACACGCGGAGGCCGCCAATACCAGCGCACAGAACGTCCCTGCACAGCTCACCCGCCCACCCGACGATTCTTCGCTGCGCGCTATACACTGCCGGTTCGAGAACAAGGTCTGCATGGAATCGGTCTCCCCACCGCCTCGGGATATCGAGCCTCCCACTTCTCCGGTCGCGACGGGCTCGATCGTACACCGACCAAAGTGGATACGTACACCAAACCGTTTCGGTCCCCTCCGTAGAACTCGAACCGTGTGACTGCGCGGGGATCAGGGGCCCCAGTTGGAACCGATGAACCCCGAGCTTAGGGTCGAAAGTGGGGCGCGATCCAGATGCGGAGCTGAAGATGGCCATTTCACCCCATGTCGTCGGCGAACCCAGCCAACACTGGACGGTCGAGGACTATTTGCAGATCGACGACGACCGGCGGTACGAACTGCTGCGGGGAACACTCGTCGAAACACCGACGCCCCCGACCGTTCATCAGCACTTCCTCACCCAGTTTGGGGCGGAAGCCGCCCTTCACGTCCGCGAGAACGGGCTGGGACGCGTCTTCGATGCGCCCTTCGACGTCTTCCTCGCCGACGATACGGTCGTCCAGCCCGATCTGACGTTCATCCTCGAGAGTCGCGCCGACGAGATCCTCGACGAGCAGGGGCTGCGCGGCGCGCCCGACCTGGTGGTCGAGGTCCTCTCGCCGTCGACATCGTGGCGCGACCGGCACGCCAAGCGCGAGATCTACGCCGACGAGGGTGTCGAGTGGCTGCTCTTCGCCGATCCGGAGTCGCGGGTGGTGGAGGTGTTCCACCGCCAAGATGAGTCCGGGAAGTACCTGCTCGAGACAACGTTCGACCCTTCGGATACGTTCCGGATCGAGCTGTTTCCCGAGTTCGCCGTCGAGCTGGGCGAGATGTGGCCGCCGCGGTCGGAGGGAAGCGAGGACGCGGACGAGTGAGGTGAGGATGCGGGCATTCGACGCGACACGAGCTGGAAGCTCGGTCGACGCGTCATCGACGAAGCCAGAGGAGCCCGGCGTCTGGCGCATGGCGGGTCGACACATCTGCACCACGCTGGAAGCTCGGTCAACGTTGCCATCGCATCCTGCTCTGGTGGGTCGACACATCTGCACCGCGCTGGAAGCTCGGTCAACGCAGAATCACCGCGCTGGAAGCTCGGTCAACGTTGCCAGCGCATCCTGCGCTGGCGCCCCGACGGGAGCTGGAAGCTCGGTCTACGCAGCTCACCGCGCTGGAAGCTCGGTCGACGCTCAGTTGAAACCTCGCGGGTTCCCGGCGCATCCAACCAGACGAGCCTGCCGGGATGCCACTGCCGCGAGTTCTGCCGTGAACATGCGACGCCCCGCCCTCTTCATCGCCGTCGTCGCCCTGGTCGGTTACTGTTCGGCCAGCTGCAAGACGACCGAACGCACCACCAAGAACCCCGGAGGGACCGAGAATCCGGGAACGAAGACGGATATCGAGGATGATCCGAGTACGGTCCTTCCCGACGGCACGAGTTCGACCGACGTCTCGGTCCCCGATTCGAGTTCGAGCGGCGGGCCTGACGGCTCGTCCGGCGCGGGAGCGGGCGAGATCTGGGAGCCGGCGACGGGCGATTTCGTGATGAAGGACCGGGAGACCGGGTCGCTGTGGAACGCCCGGGGCCAGGCGTACGCCGGACCGCTGAAGGGGAAGACGCTCGACCAGGTGCCGGCCTTCAACTCGTTCTGGTTCGCCTGGTCGGTGTTCTACCACGGCAGCACGATCTGGCAGCACGACGGCGATCCACTCCAGAACACCCCGGGTGAACTGGGCGAGGGGAAGAACTGCGAGGTCCCCTGCGACGAGATCATCTCGGGCGGCCCGCCCAAGGACGGAATTCCGGCGCTCGACTACGCGGGTCGGAAATTCGCAGGCGATCCGCGACCCAAGAAGACCGAGATGGTCGAACCCCGCGCCCCAGCCACTTGTCGATGTAGTAGTTCGGCTCGCTCTCCTGGTGGTTCACCAGGAGGAACGGCACCTCGTCGAGGCGGTCCCACTTCGCGTGCGTCGGGAACCCGGCGCCCCCGGCACCGACTACCTGTCGGACTCGACCTTCGTCTTCGGGGTCGTCGTCAACGGCCAGGCGCGGGCGTATCCGCACAATCTCCTGTGGCACCACGAGATCCACAACGACAAGATCGGCGACCGGGAGTTCGCGGTCACCCTATGCCCGCTGACCGGTTCCGGACTGGTCTTCGAGGGCAAACACAACGGCAAACCGATCCGATTCAGTACCTCGGGTCGGCTGTTCAAGTCGAATCTGGTGATGTTCGACCCGTCGACGGACACCTACTGGAGCCAGATGCTGCGCACGGGCATCAAGGGGCCGCGAGCGGGGCAGACCCTCGACCTGATGCCCGTGGTCGAGACGACCTGGGAGCGGTGGAAGGAGATGTACCCCGACTCCCTGGTGACCTCCAGCGACACGGGATACGACCGCCCGTACAACAGCTACCCGTACGGCGAGTATCGGACGAACCACGAAAACACCTTCCGGACCGGGGGTTACGAGAAGACATATCCGGAGAAGAAGCGGGTCCTCGGACTACCGGCCCAACCCAAAAAGAAGAGCCTCGCCTTCCCGTTTCCGGAGATGAACAAGCTCGAAGGGGACCGCAACGTCATCCACGCCGACTTCAACGGGACGCCGATCGTGATCTACTACGAGGCCGAGCACCGCATGGCGATTCCCTTCCGCCGGACCGTCGAGGTGAACGGGAAGCAGCGGTCGCTGACCTTCGTCGGTCAGAAGGCGAAGTGAACCACCCGGTCCGAACGTCCTTCCTGCGCACCATCCATTACCTCGGGGGGCCTCCGATCATGCGAGCGAGACGCCAGACGCGAGACGGCCATGGAGATCCGGCGAACAAACGAAATTCTGGCGCTCGGCGCAGGACTCGTGGCCATCTGCTTGGTGGGTGCGGTGCCCGACACGGCGGCGGCCGACGGTTTCGTCCGCGAGCAGGGATGGATCTGGGCGAAGCTCGGCTACCGCAGCTGGTGGGCGGACGAGCGATTCGCCGGGCCGGACGACACTCAGACCAACAGCAACGCCCGACTGGGCAAGGTCGTTCCGTTCAACCGCGAGTCGGGTGGGAGCGTCGGGGTCAAAACCCTCGAGACCCAGATCGTCGCCGTCCCATTGCCCCGAACCGAGCTGAGCGTCTACTTCCCGGTGTGGCAGCAGATGACGCTGGAGGATCCGACCCAGCGCATCGTCACGACGGGAACGGGCGACGTCCGAACGTCCCTCGAGTATCAGATCACCGATCCGGGCGGGGACGCGGCGACGGCCGTCGGCACGGAGATCAAAATCCCGACGACGAAGAACGAGAAGGCTCTGACCGCCATCCCGCTCAGCGAGGGCCAGGTCGACATCGCCCTGTATCAGGCGACCTCGTGGGACGTGCTCCCGAAACTGAGGCTCTCACTCGACACGCTGTTTCGGTATCGCATGCGAGGGACGTTCCCGGGGAGTACCCAGGAGTTCAAACCGGGTAACGAGGTCGAGGTCGGTCTGTCGGCGGGCGGGCAACCGGTGCCGACGATCTGGCTGTCTGGAGGGCTTCGGGGGCTGTGGAGCACCGGATGGACGAACATCACCGAGAACGGGCGCGCCACCAAGTCCGGGCACCGCAACTACCAGCAGGTCGAGGGGAGCCTGTACTGGTCGTGGGGCCGGCTGATCGGGGGACCCGCCAAACGGTTTGCGATCGACCTGAGTGCCTCGTGGCCCTTCGCAGGGTGGGACTACCCCCGGGGAGTGAACTGGGCCGTCGCCCTGGCCTGGGGTGGGGTCCTCGGCAAGTAAATCTCCGCTCTCCGACCTCCGAACTCCGCTCTACTTCTCCTCGGATCCCCGGTCAGATCGTCCACATCCCGGACGATTACTCACCCTCCCGCCGCGAGCTGAACTCCTCGAGCAATTCGCCCTTCATCTCGGAGTCGGGCCCGGCGACTTCGCGTTCGTCACGTTCACCCAACTCGTCACTCAACTCGACGACGCGGCGCATCTGCTCCATGTACCGACGGCAGTGCTCGCAGATGATCGAGTGCATCCACATGCCGATCCGCTCGCCGAAGGGGACCCGCCCCTCGAGGTAGTCGGTCACGCGGTCGGTGAACTCCTCGCAAGTCATGTCGCACCTCCGACGTCGCCGAAGACCTCCTCCAGGACCCGGCGGAGCTTCTTGCGGCCGCGGTGCAGGAGCACGCGCTGATTGCCGTTCGAGATATCGAGCACGTCACAGACCTCGTCGGACGACCAACCCTCGACGTCGCGCATCGTCACGACCACCCGTTGGCGGCGCGGAAGATCGTCGATCGCCTCGTCGACGACCGACAACATCTCCCGGCGAAGCGTCTTCTCCTCCGGGTCGACACTCCAGGGGACCGGCGGCTTCGACCACCGCCCCTCGGCGTTGAAACGGTTCGCATCTTCGGTAACTTCCCGGTCCAGCGGCTCCTCCGACAGCTCCGACCAGTTCGGCTCGCGCGCCTCTTTTTCGCCGCGCTTGCGAGCCTGGTTGGTCAAGATACTGAAGATCCAGGTCTTCAGCGACGACCGGCCCTCGAAGTCGTCGAGGCCTTCGATGACGGCCGTCCAGGTCTCCTGAACCGACTCCTCGGCGGTCGAGCGATCGTCGACGAACGCCTCCGCCACGCGAATCATCTCCGCGTGGTAGTCGTCGATCAGTTCGCTGAACGCCTCCTCGTCGCCGGCCAGAAGCCGGTCCAGACAGTCACTGTCGTCATCCACACCACTCATCGGCCGTCCCGACCCGTCATGCCCGGTCCGGCCATCAGATCGGATGGTCTGCGGACCGGGTCGGTTTCAGATTCCGTCGATCTCGACCAGCAGGCGCGAGCTTCGTTCGACACGGATCGCCCACTTCCGGAACTTCCCGTACTCGTCGGTCCCGACGCGCTGGATGGGAAAGTCCAGCTTGGAGGTGACCGACACCTCGCCGTCCTTCACTTCGACTCGGCGGCGGTACGTACCGAACGAACTCTCGACCCCCCAGTTTCCGTTGCTCCGTCGGAGGCTCGCGTCGGCCCCCTCCGGAAGAGCGATCGTCGCCTTCATCCGACTGGCGCGCCGGCGCGTCACCAGCATCGGACGCTCACGCGTCTTCAGCTTCGCGTAGATCGACGCCAGTGGCTCGCGCAACAGAGGGCTCTGGACGCGCAGCACCCCCTCGGAGGGACTGGAGGCGAAGTGGCTTCGCTCGAAATCGACCTCGACCACCAGCGGCCGGCTGCGGGCATCCTCCCGGCGGAGAGTGTATCCCGTGGAGCTGGCACCCGGTACCAGGCGCCCGACGAGCCGGTCGAAGTACTTGCGGCGCGCGGTCGAATCGGGATTCCGCCGCAGGATGCCGCGCAGGTTGGAGGCACGGACGCCCCGATAGGTCAGGGTGGCGGTGCCGGAGAGGGTCCCGTTCGGCTTCAGCGTCGCATCGACCGAGACCTCTCGCCCGGCGGGTGAGAGCGGCTCGTCGGGCACCGTCTGGCGGTTCGGTTCGCGACACGACACGCAGACTGCAGGCTGCCCGAGAAGCGCGGAGTCGAGCGCACCGTACATCGCATCCCGGTGACTCGGATCGAGCCACACCGCCGATTCGCCGGGAACTTTCACCCGAATCAGCGGTCGACGGTACTTGTAGAACTCGCGGATGGGAAATTCGTCGGGATGCTCGTAAGCCGATTTGACCAGGTACAGCTCCGCGGGAATGCCGACCCGATCGAGTGCCGCCTTCAGCAGCAGGTGCGGGCTCCCCTGTTTGGAGACCAGCGCGTGGTTCACCTCGCGCCCGAAGGACGTGGGACTGGGCTGAGACAACCAACTGACGACTCCGTAGAACAGGTTGCGGACGGCCCGCTCCGACGAGGGCACCGCCCCGTCGCGCCACTGCTCGACATGCTCGTCCAGATTCGAGGTCGGCCGCAGACTGCCGAGCACGGTGTCGACGACGCGGCGTCGGCGCGCCTCGAAGACCGGCACGTCGAGGCCGCCGCGATGATACTGGATCCACGGCAAAAACTCGGCCCCGGAGACGCTGAACCGCTCGCGCCTCGGCCGGGGGCTGTTTTCCCGCACGAAGTGAACGCCCTCGTATCCCGCCTCGCTGAACGGCTCGGCCTCGGGCGGGCCGTTCTTTCGGATGAAGTCGCCGTCCTCGGTGCCGAGGATCGTATACTCGGAATGGAGGCTCGAGATCCCCGACATCTTGAAGAAGAATCGCACGCCCTCGCGGTGTGTGCGCGACAGCGACGAGGGACCGTCGTAGCGCAGATACGCCAGTTCGATGAAATCGCCCGGATCGAGCGCCGGCATACTGTACGTCGATTTGCCCGGCTGGCGCTCCGGTACGCGGGTCGTGCCGTCCTGATTGATGGTTCGAATGCGCAGCAGCTCGGCATTCCCCGGAATCGACTGTTCGCCGTAGTCGTCCAGCGCCCCTTTGGTCATCACGCGAACCAGGATGTGAGTGACGGTCCGCGAGACACCGTTCGGCATGTATTGCCGGGCGGCGTAATCGACGACGTAGTAGGCGGCATCCGAACTTCCCGCGATCTCGCCGCTCGTCCCGCCCTCCAGATGTTCCATGGCAACCTTCCGGCCGTCGACCAGTAGCTCCGACAGTGGGATCTCGTTGCGCAGCTCGCTCGAGGACGTCAGCAACGACGCGGAATGGCCGGCCTTCTCGATCGCGCGCTCGAGTGTCTCGACGGCGGCGTCGGTTCCGTTTCGGCGCAGTTCCAGCTCGGCGAGCCGCTGCCAGAGCCGACCAGACCACGGCTGTCGACCGACGGCGCGTTCGAGCCGGTCGACAGCACCCTCGACGTCGCCAGTCGCGACCAGCTGATTGACGTAATCGACGATGTAACTCGCCTGATAGGGGTAGCGGGCGACCCGTTTTCGGTACAGCGCGAGCATCTCTTCCGTCCGCTCGGGCCGTTCGCGCAGCCGCGCCTCGCGCAGCCCCGGACAGGACTTCCAGTCGGCCGTGATCTTCTCCAGCGGCGGATAGTAACTGCGATCGGCATAGATGCCGTGCAACTCCCGGGCGGCCGAGCAATCCGACGGGGCGGCCTCCACCACACGCTCCCAGGCGGTCTCCGCCTGTGCGCTCCATCCTCGGTCCGCCAGGTACGAGGCCCACTTCTTCAGCGGACGGATGTTCCGAAGCCGTCCCTCTTCCTCGGCCTGCGGCGAACCGGAGAACGCTCCCCGGCGGGCGATGTCCAGGAGTTTTTCAACCTCGTCGCGGTTCGAATCCTTCGATTGGAGCCGTTCGGCGAGCTTCAGCAGATAATAGAGGCTCTCCCGGTTCGATTCGTGTGCCTTCCGGAGCAGCGACAGTGCCCGGGCACTTCGCTTCTGAGAGGGCAATTTCCAGAGTGTCTGCACCTGCTGGCTGCGCAGACCCCACCCGGCGGCGAATTCCGGGTGTCGGTCCATCAGTTCGCGCCACGCCGGTTCGAAGTGTTCGGGGCGGCGATCGTAGTACGCGGCCAGCGCGGTCAGATACAACGCCGCGTCGCTGGCCTCCCCCACGCGTTCGGGCGGGACGAGCGCCGGCTCTCGCGCACTCGGCCGAAGCGACTCTCCCAGACGCTCGACACCGGCCCGACTGGCTCCGCCCTCGTCGAAGGGCTCCCGCCGGAACGTCAGGCCGCTCCCCGAGGTCGGCGCCGCCGTGTCTCCCAAAAAGGCGAGGTCGAACCAGTCCCGCGAGCCGGAGGCGTAGGCGAGCTTGACCAGCACACGGTGCCTGCCGGGTTCGAGCCGAATCCGTCTCAGCCGCTTGGGGGTTCCGTATTCACCCGGGGACCGCTGGAGCACTTGCTTCCCGTCGATCCAGACGCGCGCCCCGCCCGAGAAGTTGCCGTACAACCAGTACGTGCGCGCCCCGCCTCCCTTCTCGTCGGCGGGGGAGACGCGGGCGAACGTCTCGAGGTAGTAGATGCCCGATCCTCCGAGCGGTGGAGACAGGCTCAAACCTCCCGGCAGATAGGGACGACTGCGACGACGGTTGACCTCGGCGTCTTCAGCGACCTGGGGCGAGACGTATCGCTCGGAGATCTTCCCCTCGCTCTCGGGCGGAAACGACTGACCGAAGTCGAGCATCCGCCATGGCGACATCTTCGGCGACATGGTCCACGCCGCCGGGAATCCGGCCCCGTCGGCCGAGAACGGCTCCGGCTGGCGGTGTCGCAGCCAGTCCCGATACAGAACCGTCTGACCGATCAGCGAGAGATAGACACGCGTCATCGGGCCCAGTCCGCGATAGGAGAGGTCGGTGACGACCGGCCGGATCCGCTCGCGATAGTCGACGACGTCGTCGCGGAGATCGTACAATCGTGCGGCAGCGTACCGGGACAGGGGATGGTCGGCTCGGCGGCGGAGCAGACGGAGGTAACGGTCGAATGCGCGCTCGGCGTCGCCTGCCCAGAAATCGATCTCCGCGGCTGCGAAGATCGTCTCGATCGGAGGTTTCGCCGAATCGTCACCGGCTGGGCGCAACTCGACGTCCTTTGCGTCGACCGTCCCCTCGAACCAGTCGCCGAGGAGATCGCCCCCCTTGGACTGCATCGGAAACACGTACGACGGCCCGCGATTCGAGGTCGTCGCGCACCCGGCAGCGAGCAGGGCGGCCGTCGCAACCAGCAGACCAGCCCGGACGAGAAAGCCGGACGAGACGAGGTCGGTGTTTCGCAGTGGCTCGGTCACGGATGCTCCATCGCGAAGTCTCGGATCTGAACGAGTCTCGAGAGCGTCACTGACCGCCGATCCCGACGGTTTCGGTCAGAGCGTCGGTCGCTCGCGAGACAAAGGTTCGAAACGCCGAATACTGCTCGACCGGGATCCGATGGTGGTCGAACTGGTAGCGGACGTCGGCCGTCAACGAACGGCCCTCGCGGCGGTAGTCGACGCGGGCCCGACCGAACTCGCTGTCGATGTCGGTCGATTCCGGCACGTGCGTAAACGTCCGGCCCTTGGGGAGCTCGAAGGTCACCTCGGTGTGGTTCTGGAACGGGACCTGCAGTACCAGGTCCTGATTGCGGCTGGTCTGTCCGGCGAATCGGGACTGCAGATCTTTGGGCGCCCCGTAGGGAAAGACGTACCGCTGGCCCTCCCCGCCGCGCAGGATCCGCCCCCCCTCGAACGTGAATTCGATCTCGACGGGCTTCTCCAGGTCGTCCAGGTGGTGATACGTCGCCGAGACGAGGGTCGCGCCGGGATAAACCGAGGCGAGCTGTTTCTCGAATTTCTCGTCTCGCCTCTCGGGATCGTCCAGCGCCTCACGGTAGTGAACAGCCTTCAGTCCGCGAGCGACGAGCCGGCCCTTCGTCACCGTCGGGTCGGCCCCCAGATCGACGGTCAGGGTCTGTTCAATTCGGTTCTCGGAGGCGTCGTCGACCGGCATCCGAGTGAACCGGGTCTCTCCACCGTCCTTCACGATCAGTGCCTGAGCGTTCTGATCCATCGCGGGGAGTTCGGTCGTCCCGTTGAACTCGGCGGTCGGGTCGAGGAACAGATCGAACTTCGGCACGTAGTCGATGGCGTGGTTGAAGACATGCATGCTCGCCGGCGACTTCGCGATCGACCCGCGATCTCGGGTCCGAACCAGTACCAGATTCGTATCGATGCCGGCGTGCTCGAGCATCACTTTCAACAACGACGCCTTGTCCTTGCAGTCACCGTACTTGTTCTGAAAGCACTGGGTCGTCTGGTAGGGCTTCCATCCGTGGATCCCGAGCCCGACGTGCAGGTAACGGGTGTTTTTGACGACCCAGTTGTGAATCGCCTCCATCTTTGCCCGATCCGACTCGAGCCCTTTGATCAACTCGTCCGTCTTCGACCGGATCTGGTCGTCGAGGATCAGCTGCTCCTCGACCAGATTCCACCACCATTCGCCCACGGCGTCCCAGGTCTTCTTGTTGGAGACCATCACGTAGTCGTAGACGTCCGTGTATCCGGGCTGCCGCGGATCGGTCTGAACGGCCGGGACGTCCTTCAGCTCGACCCCTCGGACTCGAAACCCCTTCTCGGGCTGGCTCCCGTCTGGAAGCCGTCCGTCGACGCGAGAGTGCTCGAGAGCGGGCTCCCGGAGGTAGAGGTCCATCGTGGCCGGATGACGGACGACGTAGCGCTCCAGGGCGATCGGTTTGTCGCCCTGGAGATAGGAGATGTCACCGAAGTAATCGCCCCGGAAATTTTCGTTGGCAATCTGTCGGATCCGGTATCGGAACTCGACGAGATCGCCGGCCTCGACGTTGTTCGCCCGCATGTGACGGTACGCCTGGTCCGTGTAGTACTTCCCGCCGCCCGAACTCTTGTTCTTCCAGCTGTCGTAGTCCTCGAGGACGGTTCCGTCGGGTTTGTGGACCTTGACGTCGAGCACGTCGACCTGCTCGTCGCCGTCCTGATAGCTGACACTGTGCGTACTCGCCCCGTCGACACCCTCACTGCGATTGACCCGAACCACCCGCTGGACGACCTTCCGATACAGTCCATTCGGTTCGACGTTGACGATCGTCTGATCGACGAGCGTCTCGCGAGCGTACGGACTCTTCTCGGTCTTCTCGGCCAATTTTCGGACATCTTCGATCATCCACGGTTCGTGGTACCCCTTGCCACCGGGCTTCAGATGGTCGAGATACTCGCGCATCCCCCGGTTCTGAGGCTCGAGCTGCGTGGCGACCTTCATCGACTCGACCGCCTCGTCGCGCCGATCCAGTGCGACCAACAACTCGGCCTTCTTTCGGCGCAGCCGTGCGATCCCGGGTTTGTCGTCGATCAACGCATCGAGCTTTCCGAGCGCCTCCTGCGTCCGATCCAGTGACCGGAGGATGTCGATCTCCTTGAGGGCCCACCGCGTCGATCCGGGTTGGAGCCGGCGCCTTGCTCTGACGAGTTCGAGCGCTCGTTTCGGGCGTTCCGCCGCCAGCAGCTCGTCGACGCGACGCCATCTCCAGCTCGAATCGAGTGTCGCCATTTGATCGAGCTTCCGATGCAGTTCACGGGCCCGCTTTCGCTCACCGGCGGAGTCTGCGAGGTTCGCCAGCCGTCGCAGGTACGCGGGTCGCTCCAGGGCGCGCTCGGGCGCCTGCTCGTCGAGAATGCGCAGTGCTCGACCGTGATAGCCGCGACCGACGTACCAGCTCGACAGCTGGACAGCTGCCGGCCAGAATGCGGGCCATCGTTCCCGCAGGTCGACGAGCACCTCGCGCTGGCGGCGGCGGGTGAGCTGCTGGGCGCTCGATCCCAGTGCTCTGGCCAGCCGAAGATGCACCCAGGGATCGTCCGGAGCAAGACCCGTCGCCGCCTCGAGGACGTCGACGCGACGGGAATGTTCGTCCAACAACGACGACAAACGGGCCAGCACCCGCCCCGAGAGACCGACCTTCTCGGCGTGGTCCGCCCCCGATCCGATCACCGGTTCCGCCAGGCGCTGAGCAGCCGACCGCCACGGCTCGGCGGCGGGCTCCGATTCGAGTGCACTCCACAGAACGGCACAGTGGACGGCTCGCTCGCCATTCCCCTTGGCACAGGCCCGAGCCCGAGCGAGCAACCCCTGTTTCGTCGTCTCGACGCTGGTATCTCCATCGAACGCCTCGACAGTCGACGTGTTCGACGCCGGCGTCGCACGGACGTCGAGCGGGGCCAGATCGGGTCCGACGACCCGCGCCGCAAACCCCAGGTCCGCCCCCGTCTTGGAGGCGAGCTTGACCAGCATTCGATTTTCGCCTCGTTCGAGCGAGATCGGCCAGGCCTGGTTGTCGACGGCCAGGCCGAGGTCGGTCTGCTGCCGACCGACCGGCCGGCCGTTCACCCAGACCTTGTAGGCTCCGTCGGCCCCGACGAGCAGGCGAGCACGCCGGGCACGGTCGGCCTCGATCGTCGTGGAGAGATACGCGACGGCACTACCGGTAGGCTCGAGGACGCGACCGAGCCGGAAGGTACAGAGATCGCCGTACGACGGCGGGAGATCTCGCCACCGCACCTCGATTCGCTTGCCCTCGTAAGGCCCGGACGCCCCCTTCTCGGGTGCCAGCCGACGGTCGAAGGCCTGCATCGAATCGTTGTCGAACGGGCCGACGACCCTCCAGTGCCGGAGACAACCCTGCTCGCCCAGCGGTCCCTCCATGCCGTCGTGTCCGACGGCAAAGTCGCGGCCGTTCAGCTTCGCCCGCGTCAGTGCTCGAAGGGCGCGGAACTGGACCAGCGGCGACTCGGTCCGGTCCGCTGCCCGCCGGAGCAGTTGCATGCGGCGGGTGTGGGGAAGGAATCCTCCGATGCGGGTGAATGCCTGCAGATGAGAGACCGCGACCACCGGCGAATCGCTCGACTCGACCACGCCGATCAACTCGCTGGCACGTCGCTCGACCGCATCAGCGGCCGACTCGCCAGGTGCAGCATCGGCACGAGTCGAGACGAGCGCGAGACATCCGGCGATGAGTACGGGAGCCAGCCAGAGTTTCGCGCTCGACGGGACGGGCCCGTCGGAGACGTCGTCACCAGGTTGTCGCATGTATTGGGTCCTCGTCCGGTCGGTAGACAGCGTGCCGTCTTTAACAGATCCCCGGGCGTCCGATAATCCGAGGTCGAGTTCCATCGAGCCGGTGCGCGATCGAAAGCGCATCGCACGATGCTACGGAGGGCAGTACAACGCGATCGAGGCCGCGACGGACCGACCGTCCGACGCAACGAAGATCCGATCGATTCCCTCGGGCTGCACGCGGGTGCCTATTCAGCCGCGGCAAGGCATCCTGCCGTTTCGCGGCCGCCGAGACCGCCGCAATCGCACGCTCGCGCGCGACGCTCAGACACACGTGCTCACGTGGGTCCCTCCGGCGCGCCCGTGTGCGCGCCGCCCGACCGGTGCCGGCCAAGGGGGTCCGCGCAGCCGATTTCACCCGACTGCGGGTGGCGGCGCCCCCCGCCCCTGATGGGTCGAGCCGCTTCAACCGCGCGACGACGGCCGGACGCCGAGGCAACCCCCTCCATGATCGTGATCGTCGATTCGCCGCCGAGCGTTGCGTCGAATTCCCATGTGCGGTCGGCTCCTCGGGGAAACAACATGCGGTGAGGGAGCGGACCTCCGAGGCTTAGCGTCGCGTCGACTCGTCGTACTCGAACTCGAGCTCCATCGGACGAGCAACTCCGATCCCCGCTTGACCCGGGCCCCCGCTCCCGACTCATCATCCACTCGCACACGCTCCGACGACACGAGCCGATGGCCGGAACCGAACACCCAGCGATCGGGGATATCCGAGAAGCCACTCAGCGATCCGCCCCGGTGCGTCTGTTCAGCGGCGGAGCGTTACCGCTCAAAGCAGCCCGGTTCCTCGCCGGCGAACCGTCGCTTTGGCCCCACGTCGCCGTGCCGGCCCTGATCAACGCCGCGCTCTTCATCACCGCCGTCTACTACGTCGTTCTGAATGCCGACGCGATCATCGCTCAGCTCTGGGCCCGCCCTCCCGTCGAGCAGTGGTGGGACTGGGTGATGTTGGCGGGCTGGTACGGAGCCGTCGCCATCATCGGCCTGTTGCTCCTCGTGGTCACTTACATGGCGGTCGTCCTGATCGGCGGACTGATCGCCACCCCGTTCAACGATCTCCTCGGCGAACACGCCGAGCAGTGTCTGTTGGCCGACGACGCCGTTCCCGAATCCGACGCCTCCCTGCTCGAGGGGGCGCTGCGCGCAATCGTCTCGACGGCCGCCGTCCTGGGCACCTACCTCGTCGTGATGGTACCGATCCTCGCATTGAATCTCGTCCCCGGTATCGGCTCGATCGCCTCGACAGTTCTGGGAACGGTCGTCGGTGCGGCGTTTCTCTCGCTTGAATTCTGTGGCGGCCCGCTCGAACGGCGGGGCCTGAAGCTGGGCGAGCGAGTAGATCTTCTCCGCGAACACGCGACTATCGCTCTGGGATTCGGCCTCGGGACCACGACCTTTCTCTGGATTCCCCTTGTCAACTTCCTTACGATTCCGATAGCAGTCGTCGGCGGTGTGATGCTCAGCGCCGGGCTCGCCGACGAACCAATCGAGACGTGACAGATACGAGACCGGCGGGAGACTCGACCTCGCGGTCGTCGGCGCGAGCTCGGTCCCCACACGATCGAGGGCGCCGCGCAGACACGGCGGGGCCGACTGCAACGTCGCAGCGATGCGTCCGCGGAGTCGCGGCGCACCAAACATCGGTGCGACTCCGTCCCGGGCCAGCGCGCGGAAGTCGAGACTCGGTTCTCCGGAGCATGACGAACCCGCGCCGGCATCGCGTCGGCTCGAATTCGTGTTCGAAGACGAACGCCCCCGTTCGGCCGGGTGCGCCCGTCGACCAGTTGCTTTGTTTTGTTCTCGCGCACGGGAGTCCGTCAGATGCCCAGCCTCGACGAGATCGACGGCCCGACCGAGGAGGAACAGCGCAAAACCGAGGCGGTCCTCGATGCGATCGACGAAGCCGATCGCCTGACCGTCCTGCCATTTTTCGAGCGCGAGACGGGCGAGCGCGTTCTGTTCCTGGTCGCCGTCGACGAAGGGGAGGACTCCGCCGAAGTTCGGCCGATCGGTCCGGTCTTCGACTTCGACGAGATCATGGAGACGTTCGACGCCCCGGACGAACTCGCGGAGTAGCGGCAGGGAACGGGGAATCGGGGACCGTATTGATGTTCCCCGGCCACTCGAAGTGGACCTCCCGAGAGGGACGAGAGCACGGAGACGGGGCAGGAAATTGAGAAGTCGGCTCCGGTTCCATCCGGCACAACGTGAATCTCCACCCAGGCGACCGTGGGGTTGTGTGGGCTAGCGGTTGTAACTCAGCTACTTAGCCACTCAGCCACTCAGCTACTAGTTCAGGTACGCCAGCTTCGACAGCGCCTTTCGGACCGAGCCCTTCACTTCCGGCAGATCCGGGTCCGGCGGGCCGACGCACGACGGACAGCCCTCCTCGCAGTCACACCCGTCGACGACGTCGAGCGCCCGCTCCATGAAGGCGCGATGGTTGTCGTACAGCCCCTCTCCGAAGCCGACCCCGCCCGGGTAGCAGTCGTAGACGAAGACCGACGGGTCGTAGAGCACCGGTCCGACTCGACTGTCCTCGACCTCGTGTGACTCGGCCTCGACCGGCGCGTCGCTCTCGAACGTGTGTTTGTCCCCCTCGCTGTCGCGAAGCGTCAGCCCCTCGAACCCCTCGCTCAGCCACCGGTCCTGGGTGGTCGACCCGATGCAGGTGTCCAGATCCCGGGGATCGCACATCAGTCGCAGGCTGGCCGCGGTCTTCAGCACCTCGCCCAGTCCCTGCAGCATGCGCGCCCACTGCTCCGAATCGCGCGAGAGCTTCGGAAAATTCTCGGTCGGCAGCTTCAGCCAGTACGCCATCGTGTGCAGGTCGAGCTCCGGCAGCTCGATGTCGCCGTAGCCGATGTTCTCGCCGGTCTCGAACTTGATCTTCTTGTAGCCGACCCACCGGTCCGACACCCGCACCTCGCCGAAGTGGATGCGACCGGGCGCGGCGCTCTCCTCCTCGAAGACGTCGAGCACGTGGACCGACGAGTAGTGCGTGGCCGTCGTGTAGTAACCGTCGTCGCTGCGCTCGACGTACGCCCGGCGCTCGTCGTAGTCGAGCCGCTCGACCCGGTACGGCTCGCCACCGACCTGATAGACCGCGTTCGGGTAAAGCTCCTTGTGAGCGCTCTCGAAGTCGACCTCGGCGATCACCTCGGGTTCGCCGCGGGTCTCGTCGACGACCGCGAAGTTCTCCTCGTCGATGTCGCGCAGGTTGATGTCACTGGCCGGATACGTGTCGGCGACCCACTTCCAGCTGTCGCCCGACCGCCGGACGATCCCCGCCTCGGCGGCCAGGTATTCGAGCGTCTGGCGGGTCTCCTCGGCCGACAGCTCGCCGAACGCCTCGCCGTCGCGCAGCGGCAGTTCATAGGCTGCGCACTTCAGATGCTCCGAGGCGATCAGCAGGTTGCCCGGGTCGACGCGCGCCTCCTCGGGGTTCTTGCCGAGGAAGTAGTCGGGGTGCTGGACGATGAACTGGTCGACCGGGAGGTCGCTGGCGATCAGAATCGCCAGACTGGTGCCCTCGTCGCGGCCCGCCCGGCCGATCTGCTGCCAGGTGGAGGCGACCGTCCCCGGATACCCGGCCTGCACACAGACGTCGAGGCTGCCGATATCGATCCCCAGCTCCAGCGCGTTGGTCGAGACGACTCCCTTCAGGGTCTCCTCGCGCAGCCCCTTCTCGATCGACCGACGCATGTCGGGCAGATACCCGCCCCGGTAGCCAGCGATCCGCTCGTGCAGGTCACCGGCCTCGCGGTCGCGCTCGAGTTTGTCCTCCAGCCGGTGGAGCACGACCTCGACCGACCGGCGGCTTCGGGCGAATACGATCGTCCCGCAGTCGCGCTTCAGCAGCCGGCGCGCCGCCTTCTGAGCCGCCGTCAGCGGACTCTGTCGGCGCATCTGCTCGGCGTCGACGATCGGCGGGTTCATGAAGCAGACGTACTTCTCGGAGGTCGGCGCTCCGTTGTCGTCGACGACCTCGAAGTCCAGGCCCGTCAGGGTGCCCGCCAGCTCGGCCGGATTCGCAATCGTCGCCGAGGTCGAGACGAACGTCGGCTCGGCCCCGTAGTGCGCGCAGATCCGCCGCAGCCGGCGCATGACGTTGCCGACGTGGCAGCCGAAGACGCCGCGGTACGAGTGGATCTCGTCGACGACGACATACTCGAGCGACCGGAAGAAGCCCGCCCACTTGTCGTGGTGGGGAAGAATGCCGGCGTGCAGCATGTCGGGGTTGGTCAGCACGAGCCGGCCCTGGCGTCGGATCCGACGGCGGACGTCGGAGGGCGTGTCGCCGTCGTAGACCTGGCCCTCGACGGCCCGGCCGAGCCCCGGCGCATCCTCGATCAGCTCGTTCAGCTCCGAGGACTGGTCCTGGCTGAGCGCCTTGGTCGGGAACAGGTACAGCGCACTGCCGTCCCGGTACATCGAGTCGAGCACCGGCAAGTTGTAGCAGAGCGTCTTGCCGCTGGCCGTCGGCGTGACGACGACCGTGTGATCGCCGTCGAGGACGTGCTCGATCGCCTCGGTCTGATGGGTGTAGAGCTGGTCGATCCCACGCCGCTCGAGCGCCTCGGCCAGCCGGCCGTCGAGCCGGTCGGGAAACTCGCCGAACTCGGCCCCCTGCTCGGGCACCCGCTCGATGTTCGTGAAGTGCTTGCCCAGCCCGCTCCCCCGCTTCCACTTCTCGACAAGCGACCGGATCTCGCCCTCACTCCTGCGTCCCGCGGCCACCAGGCCACCTCCACGTCCTGCAGTCGACGACTCGACTCGGCGTCCGAAACGCACCAAAGGGTACTGAAAACCCGTTTAGTGTCAACGGCGCGAAGCTCGCGGAGGCCGGGAGCCGCTAAGTCGCGAAGGCACGAACACGAGCACGCGAAATTAGCGAGCCCTCTTCTGGTCAACACAAGGAGTGCCAAACCCGGTCGCCCGTCACCCGAAGCCCGCCCCGCCCTCCATCGACCGACCTTCACCCGGAGCTCCGGTACCCGCTCGAACCCGCGTTGTCTTCTTTCGACCATCCGGCCCGCTCGAGTCGCTTCGCCTCCTCTGACGAACGAGGGGCGGACCGTGCCGGGGGGCGGAAGCAGCGGAGGGTTGCCCTGTCCAGCATCTACGTGCCTCCATTCGTACCGGCGGAACGAGATGCGATGGGTCAGGAATTGCCGGATTTCAACAGAATTGGAACTGCAGGTTTCACGACACGACTCCTATTGACGGAGGAGCGAACAGACACCAAGCTGAGTTACGAACCCGAACTCAACACAAGGCGGGAGAATGAATACGTCCTTTCGTTACCTCTACCGCGACGGCGCGAACTACAAGCAGTGGGGGTGCGTCGTCTTCGAGGGCGCCCCGGAAGACGACCACGCCGATCGCATTCGCGACGCGTGCGAATCAGATAAGCTGTTCATCCCGTGGCAGGTTCGAGTTCCCCATTGCTACCTGTTTCTCGGAGATGACAGTTGGGAGCTCGACCCGGAGATCGACCACTGCTGGCACGAGTTTTACGCACTCGAGGAATCCGACGATTCACCAGAGGACCCTCACGAACGTGAGATTGGGCAACTGGTGAACGAATTTCAGCGCGCCTCCTCGGCGAGTTGGCGAGTTGTGGAAACGAGAGAGATTGCCGAGTATGTTGGGTGAACGTCAAAGGAGTCGATAAACGGGCTCTACGTTTCCGGCTGAAATAGCGTCGAACACATCGGGACGACCGCTTTCGAATCGAACGCCGCGACCGCCGTACACAAAGCTGACCGCCACGAGCCGAACTCGGGCAATTCCAGAAATGGCGACCTCGGGACAGAGATGGAGCCGCGCGGAGCGTCTTCTCGCTCTGAATTTGTACTTCAAGCTTCCATTCGGAAAGCAACACGACTCCAACCCGCGTATTCAAAAGCTCGCGGAACGAATCGGCCGAACACCGTCGTCCGTGGCGATGAAACTCAACAACTTCGCCGCCGTCGATCACACCCTAGATCGCACTGGCCTAAAAAACGTCGCGAAGATCGACCGCGAGCTGTGGGAGGAGTACTGGCGAGATCTCGACCGGCTGGCTCGAGTGAGTGAGCTGATCGCTGAGACGATTTCCAACGCAGAGGAGCCCTCGACGGAATTACGGGATCGAATTACCGAACTGGAAGATCAGTACGACGAAGCACTCACGCAGGAACACCAGCGCCGACTCGGCCAGAACTTTTTCCGAAAGACGCTACTCGGAAACTACGGCTGCCGCTGCGCGGTCTGCCAGCTCCCGCACGAATCGCTCCTCGACGCCGCGCATATCGTCCCATGGTCCGAGTCTGAAGATACGAAATTACGGCTCGATCCAACGAACGGTATTGCCCTGTGCAAAATCCACCACGCCGGCTTCGACGAGGACCTACTCCGCATCCATCCCGAAAACTTCCGAGTCGAGATCGATACCGACGTGAAACAATGCGACGCCGAGGCGACGATGAAGATGTTCAACGCCTACGACGGAAATGAAATCGAGCTGCCTGAAAAGTTCCCCCCGAAATCCGAGCTACTTCGCCGCCGGTTCGGGAAGGCGTCGTAACTGAACCCGAGTCCGATTCCTGCACCGTGGAGGTTATCGACCAAGCCGAGGAGAGTTGGGGGGGAACTGACGACGACATAGGGTGCGGATTTCTTCAGAGCTCCCGGTACGCCGATGGATTTCACCTACGTCTGTAAACGTACCTTGGAGACGACTCACCATCCGGCTCGGGAAGGACATCGGCAATTCTGATGATACTAGAAGCGGGCTCGACACGCCCAACGCAGGACGGGAGTCACCTTCGGTTCATCGCGCTGTACCAACCCCGTCGTCGGCTCGAATTGCACGGCTCATTCTGGCAAGATAGCGGACCAGCATGCTCGCTCCACCGGCGATACGATGTCAGAGAGTTCCGACAGGACGGGCTCGGAGGGGACGAATTCCGAAGCGCTCGATCCACCCGAAGGGGTCGACGAGACGCTGATCGATTGGATGCTCGACAAGTCGCCGACCGAACGCCTGCTGGCCGTCCAGCAGCAGGCGAATGCGATCCTCTCGGTCCGGGAGCAGAACGATTCGGACTGATCTCCGCAGGGACCTCGGTATCTAGTCGGCGTCGAGCTTCACAACTGCGCCCCCTTTTCCCGATTCCCTATTCCCGGTTCCCTTTCGTCTATTCACCGCGAGAACCGGAACCGCCAGCTCAGCGACATCCCGCCGACCTGCAGGAGGTCGCGGCCGGTGCCGGGGGAGGGGTGGCTGCGGGGGTTGGGATGTCGGAGCGGCAGATACTGCACGTCGTAGAAGAAGTTCAGTCGCAGCCGGGGAACTAGCAGGCCCGACACCTCCAGGCGTCCCGCGGCGCCGACGGTCGGCGAGCTGTCGTCGAAGGCTCGGCGGTTGGTGCGGGCGCTGAGGACCGGTTGGGCCCCCGCAAACAGGTCGACCGCGAGACCGCGAACGGGCCGATAGATACCACCGAGCCCCAGCTCGCCGAGCCAGTACAGGTTGCCGACGTACTCGGCGTTCGACTCCAGTCCGTACGTCGTCACCTCGGCGCCCAGCCGCCCGTACCCCTCGAGGCGTCGCGCGATGGTGGCGACGTACTCGCCGGCGAGCGTCCCGGAGAGGTACGTGCCCTCGGGTCTGCTCGACGCACGGCTCCCGCGACCGGAGAACGGGGCGTATCGGACGGCGCCCGCAAGATCGACGGCTGCGGGAATCTCGTCGGCCACGAAGATCCGCGCCTCGAGGTCGGT
>JBDGRG010000325.1:0-3002 GCA_042218355.1 Bradymonadaceae bacterium | reverse complement strand
TCAAAGAAGACGTCCGAACGATCGACCAGTGGCAGTCGTACGTCCACGTCGACCGGCACGGGGACGAATGGGAAACCGCCAAACAGTGGGCTCGAGTGCCGCACGTGCCCGACTGGCTGGGCTATACGAAACGCAACCTGGGCATCCGGTTTTACGCCATCCGCGTCCCCCTCGCCCAGCGGGAGATGTTCGAGGAGGAGGGCCGACAGAAGGAGTTGCCGTTTCCGACGATGGAGTTTGCCGATCTGGGGCCCTCGAAGGTGTTCGGCGTGGTCACCAACCGGCCCGATCTGGGGGGCAATGCGGTGCTGAACTGGCATCGAGGCCGGTGCGGATGGAGCGAAAAGTTCCACTCGGAGGCCAAATACAGCCTCGCCGGCGGACGGCTTCCGTTCTCGGACTGTTTTCAGGGCAACGCAGCCTGGTGGCAGATCAATCTGCTCGCCTACAACCTCCATGTGCTGATGCAGCGGTTCGGGGTGGGCGACGAGCTGGAACAGATGGTCGTCGACGGGCAGCAGGCCGCCCCCCAGGCCGATCAGATGAAACCGTCCGAACCGGAGGACGACAGCCCGGGCCCGGAGCAGACCGAGACGACGCAGACGGTTCGACGAAAGTCCCGCCCGGAACCGTCCGAGGGCGCCTCGGAGACCGACGAATCCGGCTGGCCGCAGACCCGATCCCCGGCGGTCGACCGCATCAAAACCGAGCGGTTCGAATGGGTGCGGGTCAGCGGACGCGTGATCCGCCACGCCGGTTTGCTTCGGATCCGGCTGACCGAGGGGCACCCGGCGCTCGATCAAATCGAGCGAGCGCGCCGAAACATCGCCTACCTGGCGGAGATGACCGCTCGCGGCCCCCCCAATCGGTGGCTGACCGCCGGTTGACAGGTCACTTCCGCCGCCATGTTGAAAGCTCGGCCCCCGCCGAGACACCGGATCTCTGTCTGACTATGACCAGTCGCCGGCCAATCGGCCCGGCGAACGCCGATTTTAGCTATTTCGCAGAGTTCAACCGGCTCCAAACCTCGACTCGAGCGCCGCTCGTCGCGACCCCCGACCTAAACGCAAGGAGTGTGCCAGTGCCAGGTCCATAATTATGGCTGAGTGGTGCCATTGTCGACGCAGTCTCCGCGCATCTACCCTCCCGAGGAACAACCGTGTCGGCAGAACCCGCCATCGATGGGGCCTCGATCGTCCTCGTCGGCGAGTTTCGCACCGGCCTCTACCAGCCGGCGTGGTTCGCACGGCACGACCTCATACGCGACGAGGAGGCCGAAGACGCGGAGATGCTCCTCCTCCAAGAACATACGGTAGAAGACACGGAAAACCAGCCCGGCATCACCTCGTTCTCCATCGGAGCACTGTCGTTCCACGTTCAGAACGACAAATTCATCGCCAGAACCGACGATCCATCGGAGTTCCGTCCACTCCTCGACTTGGTTCTCGGTACGTTTCGAATTGTAGAAGCAACACCGCTCGACGCGCTCGGGATGAACCGAAAGACACACGTCGAGCTGCCGGAGGACAAACTGTGGACGACCGTCATGGACTCGCTCGTCCCCACCGAGCCCTGGTCCGAGTCGCTCGATGAGCCACACGCATTGACGACGACTATCCGAGGCGAACGTGACAAGCCCGAAGTGGCGTACGTCCAGACAAAAGTCGAGCCCTCGACCAAGATCGAGGACGGAATCTACGTCGAGATCAACCAACACGTCGACACGGCGGAATTGGACGAAGAGACTGGACCCTTCGACTACCTGGAAGAGGACTGGATCTCGGCGCTCGACTTCGCCGCTCAATTACGCGATCATCTCGTAGTCGACGCCCTCGACGAGGAGTAGCCGTGTCAGCCCCAGAGACAAAACCCACACTCGAGGAATTGGGCGAGGCGGGCTTCGACAACGTCTCCAATTCGCCAGACGAATCACCGACGCTACCCGATGAGCCTGACGGGGACGAAGAACGCGGCGAAATTCCCGATCCCGATCTCCACGGCTTCCGGGAGGAGACGGGCCAAAAGAGCCCCGTCGACCGGGAAAGTAGCGACTCTCCTGTCTTCGGTTCAGAACCAACCACTCCGACTCGCTTCGAGCTCCTCCAGCAGTGGAAGGGGACGGTCCGGAACTCCGACGACGAGTCCGTCACGGCTGTCGTCGAGGATCTGACCGACCCGGAGAACGACCGGGAGGTCGTCACCTTCGACCGCCGCGAGGTGCCCGACAGCGACGCGGACCTCCTCGAGGAGGGGGCCGTCTTCTACTGGAGCATCGGCTACGAGCACGAGCCCGGCGGCCAGCAGAAGCGCGTCTCGAAGATCCGTTTCCGCCGCCTGCCGGCCTGGACCGAAGACGACCTCGAGCGGGCGCGCGAACGGGCCGAAGAGTTCCAAGATCTCTTCGAGTAGTGCTCCAGCGGGGTCCTTGAACCTCGTCCGACCGCTGATCGCTTCGCCGAGAGCGAACGGGCTACCGCGAGGCTCAGGGCGAGGCTCTCTACGAGCGCCCCCGACAGATTCGACACGATTCGGCGAAAATGACGAGCACGGACGCACGCGAGCCCCCCGCCGACGACGAATTCGAGGTCTCGAACTTCGGTCCCGGCGTCGGCGAGTGCTGCTTGGTCCACCTGGGCGACGGCGAGTGGTTCGTCGTCGACTCGTGTCGCACCGACGACGGCGTCCCCGTCTCCGAGTGGTACCTCGAGCGGCTCGGACTCGACCCGGCCGAGGCCGTATCGGGCATTCTCGTCACCCACTGGCACGACGACCACGTCGACGGCGTCGCCGACCTCCTCTCGACGTGTAACTCCGCGACCTTCTACTGCTCGGCGGCCTATCGCACCGAGGAGTTCCTGACCTTTATCGAGACCGGCCGCGACGCACAGTTCGGTCCCTCGGGCACTGACGAGCTACGAGCCGTTCTCGAGCTTCTGAAAGAACGACGATCCGACGGTCAGCGAGCCGCATCCGCCGGCCCGGAGCTCGTCAAAGAAAACGAA
>JBDGRG010000324.1:6512-14433 GCA_042218355.1 Bradymonadaceae bacterium | reverse complement strand
TGCCGAGATGCTGAGATGGTGAGATGATGACGTACCGCGATGGTGACGTGCCGCGATGGTGACGTGCCGCGATGCTGAGATGCCGCGATGGTGACGTCCCGCAATGGTGAGATACTGAACCGTCGTGAACCCCCTGAACCCTACCCTCTGAGCTCTCTGAGCCCTCTGCGGTTCTGTTAAACCGAGCTCACTGCGGTGCGCTTGCATTTGCGGTTTGTCTATGGCAGACGGAGCGGGCCAGAATTTCTACCGCGGCTGATGCCGGGCCCACAACGTCCGCCCCGGCACCTCACATTCGACGAGTCATCGACGACCAGCGGAGCCATCCACTGCCATGTCGCGTTACACCGGCCCACGACTGCGCATCGTTCGCCGACTCGGGACCGATCTCCCGGGTCTGACCCGCAAGATCGCCGACCGCCGCCCGTATCCGCCCGGCCAGCACGGCCAACGCCGCCGGCGGTTCAGCGAGTACAAGAAGCAACTGTACGAAAAGCAGAAACTCCGGTTCAACTACGGCGTCAAAGAGAGCCAGATGCGGAATCTCTTCCGCGAGGCGCAAAACACCAAACAGCCGACCGGAGAACAGCTCCTCCGGCTGCTCGAACAGCGCCTCGACAACATCGTCTTCCGGCTCGGCCTGGCGCCGACGATCCCGGCGGCCCGCCAGCTGGTCGTCCACGGCCACATCGAAGTCGACGGCCGCAAGACCGACCGGCCCAGCTACCGGATACAGCCCGGCCAAGAGGTCGCCGTCCGTGAACAGAGCCGCGACCTCGACCGCGTGGAGGACGCCATCGCCGCGCCGACACTCCGACCGCCCTCCTATCTGGACTTCGACAAGGAGGCGCGAGCCGGTCGCATGACGTCGCTCCCCAAACGCGGGGACGTTCCGATCGAGGTCGACGAGACGTTCGTCGTCGAGTACTATTCGCGACGGCTGTAATCCCGACCCGAGCCGCCGCCGAGACGGTCCGCTCCGGCGCCCACCAATCCACCAGCGCTTCGGTCCGTACCGCGACCGCGTGTCTGACGCTCGCCGTCGCGGCGTTCGGCGGCGGCTGTGCATCCCGACCGCTTCCCCCCGACAATTCGGTCTCGCCCTCCGGCGAAGAGGTCGCCCGGCGTGCGGCTCGAGCCAACGCTTCGAGCTCCGACGGCCTGACGATCTATCGGTCCAACATCGAAGCCGCCCCGGACGCCGGACGAACGACGGCACCGGTCCCGACGCCGGGGGAGCATCCACCGCGCCGCCGCGTCTGACACTGCGGCGCGGCGCTCCGATCCGGGGAGGGGCGCATCGGTTTGCCGGCACCGGCGAATTGCGCGACTGGCTGAACCGCCGCTGGACCGATACCTCGGAGCGGTCCGTCGAGCTGCGCCTCGAGCCCTCGGTCTCCGACACCCGGGTGATGTCCGTCCTCGCCGCACTGAAGCGAGCCGGTGCGACCCGATTGACGCTCGCCTACGTTCCCCCCTCGACCGATGCCGGCGACGCCGGCTCCGACGGAGCCGAGACGGACCGCGCGGACCGGTGATCGCCACGTTTCGACTCGAACCGCTCGCCCCCTGCTAGCTCCGGAGGGTCCGATGCCCGACGTTCTCTACGAGAAACGCGACGAACACGTCGTCGACATCACACTGAACCGACCCGAGGCGCGCAACGCGTACTCCGACACGATGGTCGACGAGCTGGTCGGATCGCTCGACCGCGCCGAAGACGATCCCGACGTGCACGCCGTCGTCCTCTCCGGCGCCGGCGAGTCGTTCAGCGCAGGCGGCGATCTGAAGGCGATGCGCGACCGGTCGGGGATGTTCGAGGGAGACCCCGTCGATCTGCGCAACAACTACCGCCGGGGGCTCCACCGAGTCCCCCGACGGTTCGACGACTTCGAGAAACCGGTCGTCGCCGCGATCGACGGGCCCGCGATCGGGGCGGGCCTGGATCTGGCACTGATGTGCGACCTTCGGATCGCCGCGGAGAGCGCGACGTTCGGATCGACGTTCGCCCGGGTCGGGGTCGTCCCGGGCGACGGGGGAGCCTATCTGCTCGCCCGCGCCGTCGGCTTCTCGACCGCCGTCGAACTGATCTTGACCGCCCGGCTCGTCGACGCCGACGAGGCACTGGATATCGATCTGGTTCACCGCGTGGTCGAGGACGGGGAGGTCGACGCGACGGCCCGACCGCATCGCGAGTCTCCCTCCGAAGGCCGTCCAGACGGCCAAGGCGGCGCTGTATCAGTGTGTCGACCGCGATCTGAACACCTCGCTCGATC
Organism: Bradymonadaceae bacterium; assembly: GCA_042218355.1. GTDB lineage: Bacteria > Myxococcota_A > Bradymonadia > Bradymonadales > Bradymonadaceae > CAJXPB01. The sequence continues at coordinate 12,157 of JBDGRG010000324.1, read as the reverse complement.
TGACGGCCGCTCTGCAGGCGGGTGTCCAGCGAACCGACGAACACGACGAAGCGGTGCGAGAGGTCATCGAGTCGCTACACGGTTCGGGGAACGGGGAATAGGCTACAGGGATTGGGGAATGGGGAATAGAGAATGGGGCGATGTCGGTGAGACCGAACGACACTCGCCGCGCGGAGGCGGCTCGGTCTACGCCCCAGCAGCGAATCCCGACGCATCGACCGGCGTCACACGGCAATGGTTCTACGGTTGTAGCTCAACCGCTCAACTGCTCAACGGCTCCACGACCCGACACGAGCTGGAAGCTCGGTCTACGCCTCCGACGACGTACGGTCGACCCCCGCCTGAAGACTGAAGACTTACGACTGGAGACTCCCCTACCACCCGAAGTGCTCCTCCCGGAGCACCTCGTCGTCCTGCGCGTTCAACACGGCGGTCTCGATCGCCGTCTTCAGCTCGCGCGCGTTGCCGGGCCAGCGATGCTCGCGAAACCGCTCGGCGACGGCGTCGCTGACGTCTCGACACCTCCGTCCGTAACGCTGAGCAAACGTCGACAGGTAGACCCTGGCCAGGGGCAGAATGTCGGGCTGCCGCCGCCGCAGCGGCGGCACCTCGAGCATGTGTTCGCGCAACAGCACGAAGAGGTCGCGCCGAAACCCACCGCGATCGACCAGTGCCTCGAGGTCGCGGCGCGTACTGGCGACCAGACGCGCATCGACCGGCCGACCGACCGCTCCGCCGATCCGCCGCACTTCGTCCTCGCGCAATAGCCGCAACAGCCCCTCCTGCGTCGAGCGCGGAAGCTGCTCGACCTCCTCCAGGAAGACCGTTCCACCTTCGGCGAGCTCGAAAACCCCCTTGCGCGGGGCGACCGCATCGACCAGCTCGCTCTCCGTACATCCGAACAGCTCGAGATCGAGCGCCTCGTCCGACAGCTCGCGACAGTTCACGGTCAGATACGCCTCCTCGGACCGCGGACCGAGGTGATGGAGCGCGCGGGCGAGCAGGCTCTTTCCCGTTCCGGCCTCTCCGGCGACGAGCACCGGAAAACCGTGCGGTACCCAGTCGTTGAGGGTTGCGTAGACCTCCTGCATCGCCGCGGACTCCGAGACGATGTCTTTGAAGAGATACCGCCGCCGCTGACGTTCTCAAAAATACCGATTCTCCTCGGCGAGCGAGCGACACTCCCGACGTCGTTCGGAGGCGAGGACGACCGACGAACCGAGCCGCCGCAGACTCGCCAACCAGCGTGCCGGCTGCTCGAGATCCCGGTCGTCGACGCCCCCCGGGAGATCGACCTCGAGCAAGGCAGTCGACGATTCCCCGTCGAGCCTCGAGTACAGCGTCGTCCGGCCGCCCGACGCGAGGCGGGCGACGTCCCCGGGCGACAGTCGTCCGGCCACCTCGCGGTGCTCCCATTCGCCGCGCCCGTCGCCGGCCTCGTCCCCTTCGGCGCGAATGCTGGCCCGCTCGACCCGCAATCCCCCTCCCCTCTCGGAGACCGTCAGACACACCAACGAGGGCCTCTCGCCCACCGCAGTGGCGATGGCATCGGCGACCGTCTCGACATACGTCTGCGGAGTCGGCTCCTCGACCACCCGTTGCCAGGCCTCCCATAGCTGGTCCGGGGGCGCCTCCTCGGCCTCGGTAAAGCCCTCGACGTCGAGTGGCTCGACGGTCGGAGCCTTCTCCGAGGCCCGCTCGAACCCCTCGACGCCGAGTACGACCCCGGGCTCGACGTCGAATTCGAGCGTGTCGCCGGATCTCACGTCGACCCGCCGCTCGGAATCGGGGGCGATCGTCTCGACGGCCCGTCCGTCCCGCAACAGGCGTGTGCGGACGTTGCAGATCCGGGACTCGAACTCGATCCGCTCCTCCTTCACCCGGACCGCGCCGCGGACCTCCTCCGCGTGGTGCTCCTCGAGCACGATGTCGTGGAACGGCTCCCCCCCGACCGTGATCTCCGCCCGGTCGAAGACGAACTCGCTTGACTCCCCGCCTCGCTCGAGTCTCAATCGTATCGCCATTCCGACTCTCCTGCCCGTTGAGCACTCATTCCTCTCGACTGAAGCCGTCCGCCGGCCCCGCCGCGGAAAGCGCGGTCGAAGTCTGCGCCGCCCGCTGGCGGCACACCTCCACTCTAGCGCCGGTAAAACTCAGGATCGGGTCGACGTCGGCTCCCCTCGGACGCCGGCCGTCCCGGTTCCGCGGGCTCGCCGCGCCGCGGCTTCCCGGTCTGCCGTTTCTCCGGGCGGCCTCGGCGCTCGATCTTCTCCACGAGCTCCGCCAGCGGATCGGGAAGGTCGAGTTCGGGCATCGGCTTGGGCGGAACCTCGGGGTTTTTCTGGACGCTCGACCAGGCCTGAAGCCGAAACGCCGGCTGCCGAAACGACTCCTCGAGCCGTCCGACCTTCCGCATCGTCGCCTCGCACATGTCGTACTTGCGAGCCAGGCAGTGCTCGTACCCGATCTCGAACAGCCGCAGCGCCCGTTCGCGATCGTCGACGGTGAAGTTCGACTTGGACTTTTTCCGCTCCTCCCGGGCGGCCGAGATCGCCGCAATACGGGCACTGTCGATGCCCAGCCGCGCTCGTTCGACCGCGCGGGCCCGATGCTCGTCGACGGGTTCGACCGTCGGGGTCGAGCCCGAGAAGTCGAAGACGAGTCGCGTGCCGAGCACCCCGACCACGGCGATCCCGGCGACGACGCCGTACCAGACCGCGAGATAGCCGAGTGCCCGCCAGAACGCCCCGGGGCGCGGCCGCCGCCGGTCGCCCGCTCGAATCGACGAGCCGATCCGATACGCCTCGATCACGCTCCGGATCCAGGGAACCAGCAGAATCGCCCGGTATCCGTACTGCCAGGCGCGCTCGGTCTCGTCGTTGTACATCTGCCCGGCCCCCGGGGCCAACAGGCTGAGCAGACCAGCCAGCCACGGGAGGTGCTCCGGTCGGTCGTCGAACCCCTCGCGCCCGGACGTGCTCCCGGACGAGGTCGTCTCCTCGAGTGCTTCGGCCAGGCCGCGCGTATCGAAGTCGTCCGGGACCGCGTCGTCGCCGTGCGCTCGGGACCCGCCCGGCCCTCCGGAGGTCGGTTCCACACCCGCCGGTGGTCCGAGATCCGACTCTCCATCAGCCGTCCGATCGACGGACGAGCCGTCGGTACTCGGGGCAGAGGCCGCTCGGTCGTCCGCGGCGACAGCGGTCGAATCGAGCGCCGCATCCCCCGACTGCTCCCCGGGGGGCTCCCCGCCGTCCGGTTCCAGATCGAGATCCAGCGACGCGTCCTCCGCCTCGTCGGAGTCCACGCCCAGCGGCTCCAGACTCGCATCTCGGGGCGCTTCGTCGCGGCCGTCTCCGGCCTCCACACGGTCGGCGGTCGTCGACTCGGACTCCGTCCCGCCCCCCTCGCCCCCGGAGTCCAGGACGTCTCCCCAGGGATCGTCGCCGGTCGTCTCCGGCTCCGACGCATTCCCGTCCGGAGCCCCCTCCTCGACCTCGGTCGCCACCAGCTCGGCGTCGAGCTCTTCGCCGAACGCCTCCAGCGCCGCCTCGAGATCGGGCTCGTCCGGGGGCTCCTCGACGCCCTCGTCGGAGTCGTCGACCGGCTCCACGACCTCGCCCTCGGCGTCTTCGACCCGCGCGGGAATGCCGAGCCGGGCGAGTCGTTCGCGCAGGGTCCCGGCCTCCGATCGCTGCAGATCGGTCTCCAGCGCCACGGGCCCCCGGGCGAGCGCCCGCTCCAGCCGACCGGCCGGCTGCCGCGCGACCGAGGCGATCTGCCCGGCCAGTTCCTCGCGGGGCCCCGTCCACCGTTCGGGCACCACGACGACCGAGTGAGTCCGTCCGGTCATCGCAGCGTCCCCCCGACCCGAATCGCCGGGCCACGCACGCGACCGGCCGTCGGGTGGCGAGCGAGCTCCATCCCCCGCTCCGCCTTGCGATTTCGCACACTCATGGCTAACCGTGCCGGTGTCCGATCGGACGTGCGGCCCCCGCATCCAACGGGCCCCACTCGATGCGACGCTCCCCTCGCCGCGATGACTGACGCGATGAATATCGACGACATCGAACCGACGCTGTTCGATTGCCTGGATGCGGCGCTCGAGGAACTCGGCGCCCCGCAGGGCGTCACCGCCGAGCTCGCGTTCGAGGAGCCCCCGTCTGCGGAGATGGGGGACCTCGGACTGCCCTGCTTTCCCCTGGCCCCCCACCTGGAGTGGTCGCCCGCGGCGATCGCCGACGAGCTCGCGGACCGGCTGGCCGACGAACTCGACCGACGCGGAGACCGGCTCGCCGACAGCGTCGAGAACCAGGGCCCCTACGTCAACATTTCGTTCGACGACGGTGCACTGGCGACGCTGGTCGTCTCACAGGCGCTCGACGAACGACCCTTCGGAGCGGACCGCGTCGAGGATTGCCGGCGCTGGGTCGTCGAGTTCTCCGCCCCCAACACCAACAAGCCTCAACACGTCGGCCACGTCCGCAACGACCTGCTCGGCGAGACGGTCTCGACGATCGCCGAGTTCGCCGGCCACGACGTCACCCGGGTGAATCTGATCAACGATCGGGGTATCCACATCTGCAAGTCGATGGTCGCCTATCAGCTCGACGACGACCCACAGACGCCCGAAGACACTGGAAAAAAGGGCGATCACCTGGTCGGCGACTACTATGTCGAATTCAACGACAAACTCCAACAGGAGTACGACAGCTGGCTGGAGACCGAGGAGGCCGAAAAGGAGTTCGACGAATGGATTGGGTCCCCTGAATCACGACATGCGGTCGAGGAGGAGACCGATGGCCTCTCTGACGCTCAATTGAAACAAGTCAAGGAAGACACCGAACTAGATGACCCTCTCCGAACAGACCTCATAAGGACCGCATTCAAGGTCGACTTCCGCGACCAATACTTCAACGAGTACAGCGAGTTGGGCGCCCGCGCCAAGGAGATGCTCCGCCGATGGGAGGAGGGCAACGAGGAGGTCCGCCGGCTCTGGAAGGAGATGAACGACTGGGTCCTCGACGGCTTCGAGGAGACCTACGACCGGCTCGGGGTCGACTTCGATCAGATCGACTGGGAGTCCGAGACCTACGAGGAGGGCCGAGAGGTCGTCGAGCGGGGGCTGGAGGAGGGGCTGTTCGAGCAGAAGGACGACGGCGCGGTCGTCTTCGATCTGAACCGTATCGGCATGGACGGCGAGAAGGTCGTGCTGCGAAGCGACGGGACCTCGGTCTACATCACCCAGGACCTGGGCACGGCGCTCCGCCGGCGCAACCAGCTCGACTTCGACCGGATGACCTACGTCGTCGGCGACGAGCAGGACTACCACTTCGACGTCCTGTTCGGGATTCTGTCCGAGCTCGACCCCGACCTGGAGGGCCGACTCCATCATCTGTCGTACGGCATGGTCGACCTCCCGTCGGGCCGGATGAAGAGCCGCGAGGGCGAGGTCGTCGACGCCGACGACCTGATGGACGAGATGCACGACCTCGCCGCACAGGCCGTCCGCGAGCGACACGGCGAGCTGGCCGACGAGGAGATCGACCGGCGCGCGGAGATCATCGGGATGGCGGCGCTGAAATTCCACATCCTCGACTACAACCCGCGGACGCGAGTCCAGTTCGACCCCGAGAAATCGATCGCGT
>JBDGRG010000324.1:5006-6502 GCA_042218355.1 Bradymonadaceae bacterium | reverse complement strand
GGGCCCTACTGCCTCTACACCTACGCCCGGGTCCAGTCGATCGGACGCGAGATCGAGGTCGGCTGGCCCGACCTGGACCCGAACGAGCGCGATTCGGCGCTGGACGCACTCGGGACGGACCGCGAGATGGCCGTCGTCCGGCAACTGGGCGACTGGCCGACGACCGTCGAGGACGCGCTGCAGGGGTCGAACCCGAGCGACGTCACCGAGTACCTGTTCGAGCTCGCGCAGGCCTTCTCGTCGCTGTACAACGACCCCGACCATCGAATCGTCGACCTCGACGCCGGCCCCCGCCGGGACGGTCTCCTGTTGCTCTGCCGCGCGGTGGCGGAGACGATGGAGACGGGTCTGGAGCTGCTGGGAATCGAGACGCTCGACGAAATGTAGCGATTGAGCCATTCCGGCCTCCCCCACGGGTCGGCCTCCGCCATTGAGCAATTGAGCGGACAGGCACACGGTCTCTGTCGAGGCTGCAGCATCGGCGCGAGCACCCGGCTGCTCCGTTCCCCGGGATTCGCTCCCCGCGGCAATGGCTGTACGGTTGTAGCTCGACGACTCGACTACTCGACGACTTCACGGCCCGACACGAGCTGTAAGCTCGGTCTACGCGGTCACTACGTAGCCAGAGCATCCCTGCTCTGGTGAAATGACGTTCGCGGAGTCGACACGAGCTGGAAGCTCGGTCTACGCTCCGGCAGCGGACCCCGGCGAATCGACCGGCATCGCACGGCAGTGGCTGTGCGGTTGTAGCTGAACTGCTCAACCGCTCGACTGCTCGACGGCTCCGGGCCGACGCGAGCTGGAAGCTCGGTCTACGCTCCGGCAGCGAGCCTCGACGAATCTCTCGGCGTCGCACGGCAATGGCTGTACGGTCGCAGCTCGACGGCTCGACCGCTCGACTACTCGACGGCTCCACCATGACCGTCTTCGACGACATCACCGACCGCGTCGAGGGCTTCCTCGACGACCTACTCGTCTCCGAGCGGGTCCGCGATCAGCTCGCCCGGGCCTCCCGGCTGGTCGACCGGGACAATTACGACCAGGCGGAGCGGCTACTCGAAGAGGCGCGCGATTCAGAGCCGCAGGTCCACCGCATCCACCAGCTGCTGGGGCTGTGCCGACTCGAACAGGGCGAACCCGATCGGGCAGGCGAGGCACTCGATCGGGCGCTGGAACTGCGCGAGGATCCCACCTCCCACTTCTACGCCGGTCTGGCGGCCGAACGGACCGATTCCCCCGAGGTCGCACGGCTTCACTACCATCGGGCGCTGGGCCTGGCCGAGGACCATCCCTTCGAATTCGAAGTCCATCTGGGGCTCGGCCGCATCTATCTCGAGCTGGGTCGAGCGGATCGGGCGGCAAACGAACTCGAGAAGGCACTCGCGACCGATCCCGACCGCGACGACGCCCGTCTGGCCCTCGCCCGTGCAGAGCTCCGCCGCGGCGACGTCGACGCCGCCGGAGCGCTGGTCGACCAGCTCCTCGAGGGTGACGCT
>JBDGRG010000324.1:291-4996 GCA_042218355.1 Bradymonadaceae bacterium | reverse complement strand
CCGACGTCGCCGACGTCAGTCTCGAGCTGTTGCGAGCCGACGTCGCCGCCCACCGCGAGGAGTGGGAGGTCGCGGCGGACGCCTACGACCGAGCCGCCGATGCCGTCTCCGGCGCGGAGGCGGTCGATGCGCTGGTGGGAAGTGCTCGCGCGCATCTCGAACTCGGCACGCCCTCTCGCGCTCGCACGCGACTGCTCCGAGCCCTCGACGCGATCGACCGCGAGGGTCCGGTCGAAGCCCGGATCCAACTGCTCCTCGGGCGCGCGTTTCGGCAGATCTCCGAATCGGAACGCGCCGTCCCGGCCTTCGAGCGCGCCCTCGAATGCGCGGCCGACGACTCGACCGAGGCCGCCCAGGCGCACCTCCGGCTGGGCGAATCGCTCGTCGACCTCGACCGCCTCGACGAGGCGCGAGCTCACCTCCGATCGGCGACGCACGACGACGACACCGCCGACCGCGCCCGCCTCGCCCTGGCTCGCATCCGTCTGGAGCGCGACGACCTGACCGGCGCACGCCGGCTGCTCGAAGACCTCCGCCACGACCCGGAACTCGCCGTCGAAGCGCACCGCCTGCTGGCCTCCACCGCACTTCGATCGGCGGATCCGGCGACCGCCGCGGTCGAGTTGCAGGAGGCACTCTTCCTGACCGACGACGCGAACACCCGATCTTCGCTCGAGCGCCAGCGCGAACGCGTCCTCGAACGACTAGCCCCCGACTGGGAGCTACCCGATTCACTCGAGGGCCCACTCGAGTTGGAGGCGGTCCTCTCCGAGACCGCCGACGAGATCGGCGACCATCCCGCGTTCGAGCCATTTCTCGCGGACCTCCACTCGCTGGAGTCGGCGCTGAAGGAGCCGCTCTCGATCGCGGTCGTCGGAGAATTCAACGCGGGCAAATCGACGCTGGTGAACGCACTGGTCGGCGAGGAAGTCGTCCCGATGGGGGTGCTGCCGACCACCGCCCACACGTGCATCTTTCGGTACGGCGCCCGGAAGGCCGCCCGCATCCACTACGAGGCCGAGGACCGGAACGTCGACGAGGTCGATCTGCGCGAGGCACGCCGCCGGATGGAAGAGCAGGCGCCGACGATCGAGCATCTCGAATTCCTCTATCCCCACCCGCATCTCCGATCGGTCGAGTTCTGGGACACCCCGGGGTTCAACGCCGCGGACGACGGCGGCACTCGAGGCGATCAAATCGCCTCCGACGCCCTCGAGAGCGCCGAAGCCGTGCTCTGGGTCGTCGACGCAACGCAGACGCTCAGCCAGACCGAATTCGAGGTTCTCGAGGGGATACCGGACAGCGGCGAGCGCGTCCTGGTGGTGCTCAACAAGGTCGATCAGCTCCCGGACGACGAGCCCGTCGGCGACCAGATCGAACGACTCGCCGAACGGGTTCGCGGCGCGGTCGCCGGCGACGTCGCCGGGATCTTCGGTCTGTCGGCACGGCGGGGGCTCGAACGCCGCACGAGCGAGCACGACGGATCGGACGTCTCCCGGTTCGAGGAGTTCGAACGCGAACTCGACCTGCGGCTGACGCAGCGGAGCGGGCGGATCAAGACGGGCGAGGGCCGCCGCGCACTTCGGGAGCTCGCGCGCGGGCTCCAGCGGGCGGCCGACGGACTGGTCGGCACGTACGCGGAGCTCGGCGAACGAGCCGACGAACTCCACGCATGGATCGAAGAGCGAGCCGGGTCGCTGCCGGAGGCCAGCACCGACCGCGAAGTCCGGTCCGTCGAGGACGGCACGAGCTTCGCCCTCGACGCCGTCGCCCGGGAAATTCACGAGTTGCTCCGACCGAGCGGCACGCTCTTCCGAGAGATGGAACTGCCCGAAGCCGACCGCAGCTATGCGCTCGATCTGCTCGAGCGCCGATACGTCGACGTGCTGGAACGGTCGCAGAACCGCGTCCTCGAGGAGATCGAGGAGGTCGAGGGGGAGGTCGCGCGGCGGACCGGTCAGTTGCTCGACGAGATGCCCGCCGAACGGAGCCGACCGTTCGACCGTCGGCTGGAGGGACTGTACGACGACATCCGGGCGATGCGCGTCGTCCTCGACGAGCGTGTCTACGGTCGGCTGCGGGCCCGATCGGGGGAACGCATCCGCACGATCGGCCCCGACGTACTGGACGATTCCGCCCCCTCCGACGACGCCGTCGACGCCTGGAAGGACCGCCTCGAACCCCTCGTCCCCGAGGCGGCCGCACACGTTGACGGGGCCCTCACCGACTGGTACAGGGAATTTTTCGTGGTCCTCCGTCGGTTCTCCGACCGAGTCCGTCGGGACTTGCGCCTGCTCGAACTCGAGGCCGACCACCGACACGACTTCGCGCCGCTCCTCGACTTTCTCGGCCACCATCGATGAGACGCGGGATCCTCTCCATCCTCCTCGCATCCGCGATCGCCACCGGCGCTTGGGCCTGTGACGACAACGGACCGAACCCCTCGGAGTCGAGCAAATCCGATGCGTCCTCGACCGACGCCGGGGGTTCCGGGTCCGCGGCCGGGAGCGGGGACGGCGGCACGGCCACGACCCAGGGGTCGTCCCCCTCGACGTCCCCGAAGGGCGCCGAGAAGACCGGGACGGCGACGACCTCCGAATCCGGGGTGCTGATCGAGAAGCCCCCGCTGGAGATCTCGTCGCTGCTCACCCCGAAGGACGTCTCGGAAGTGACCGGCGGCGGCTCGTTCGAGGCCGTCGATCTTCCCGGGCGAACCCCCTCCGGCAAGTACAACGACCAGCGAATCGCGCCGACCGACGGATCCGGATACGGAGCCGGCGTGCAACTCTGGTCGTTCGAGGGGGCGTCCGACGCTCGAAATACCTTCCAGCAGTTGAAAAACCAGTACCTGAACGTCGCCGACGCCCCGGACGCGGCGGCAAAATTCGCCTCCGCCGGATTCGTCTCGGAGCGCGCCGGCGTCAAACAACTGGTGTTCCGAACCTCCTCGCCTCCGCGCATCGCCGCCGTCTCCTGCTCGGCGACCCTCTGCAAGAAGAACGCGACGCTCGTCGAGATGGGAAAACGAGTCGCCGGCCGCCTCGAGAACGGCGGCTCCGGGAAGAACGCCGCGGAGAAGGGTAAGGGCAACGAGAAGACTACCGGCGACGGCAACGACAGCCCGAACGACGACTCGACCGGCTCGGCGGGGAGCGGCTCGAGCGCCGAGTAACCGCCATCGAATGCCTTTCGGTCACCGGGTGGTCCGTCGACCGTCTTCCACGGGGTTGAAACCGCCGCCTGCACTCGGTCTGTGGAAGGGAGAAGGGAGAGGGGAGAAGGGGGAAGGGGGCGCCTTGGGAATCGCGCGGACGCAGTCAGAGTCAGTCATCGTCCACGGGTCTCGCGCCGCCGGCAGCAGGAAGCTCAGCATGTCGGGGTTTTTCCGGACCGACTGCCCAATAATTTACACCCTGCAAAGTTTACAGAGTGGTGGAATGCTTTCAACCCCGTCGGCGGGCAATGGTCGTGCGGTTTTGGCTCGACTACTCGACCACTTAACCACTCGACGACTCCCGCCGGCCGACCGCAGGGAGGCCCTTCAGTACTCCAGCTTCGAGATGTCGGCCACCTCGAGGAACAGCGACCGGAGCTCGTCGAGTAGATTCAACCGATTCCGACGGACATTCTCGTCGTCGGCCATCACCATGACGGCGTCGAAGAAGCCGTCGACGGGCTCCTTGAGATTTATCAGCGCGCGGCACGCGCCTCCGAGTCCCCCTTCTCGCTCGCCCGGTAGATGCGCCGCCCGACCTCGACCTGTGCTTCGTGGAGGTCGAGCTGCACTTTCGTAGCGAATGGGGGGACTTGACCCCACCAACACACCTCTTTCTTCCCCATCCGCTTCAGTACTCTAACTTCCGAAAATCTGCCACGACATGGAAAAGTTTGACCACTTCTTGCAACAGATTTAGCCGGTTTTCCCGCGCAGTTTCATTATCCGTCAGTACGATGACATTTTCGAAAAACTCCGCCAGCGGGTCGTGCAAACGTTGTAACTCGCGACACGCTTTGTCCCAATTTCGGGAGTCATATGCTTCCTGCATTTCCTCCGTAACCTCTTCAAGTTTCCGACACAGAGAAACTGCAACCTCGTGATTTAATTCTTCGCAACTCACAGGACGTCCAGATGCAGCTTCGTCAACCGAAATTTTGAGCACTTCCGGGAGGTGTGAATGCATCTCAGCGGGGAACACATCCGGCGCAATGTTAGCCGCCCGCTTATAGACTTCGACTAACTCTTTAAAATCCGGTGGGTCCTCCCTCCGAAGGGAGGTGAGGGCTCCCACCCGCACCCTGGTCCCGACGATGTCGTCGACACCGACAGCGAAGACCGCATTGACAATATCGGTCGGATACTCCTCCTCGAGGAGATGTCGGAAGCGTTGTTCAATGAATTCGACGAGTTCCGGTCGATCGTCCGCTGACAAAAGCTCGCTAATCGATATTTCCCACTCACGATCGAGGACGATCCTCAGCAGACCGAGTGCCGCCCGCCGCATACCGTACGGATCAGACGAACTAGTCGGCTTCAGACCCGCGGCGAACCCAGCGGACAAGGTGACCCCCTTCTCAGCAGCAGCGACTATAGCCCCGAGTTCAGTCTGTGGCAGTTTATCTTCTGACCCAGCCGGGAGATACTGCTCCCCAATCGCCTCGGCGACCGGTTCCGGCTCCCCGTCGGCCAGGGCATACTCCCGACCCA
>JBDGRG010000324.1:0-245 GCA_042218355.1 Bradymonadaceae bacterium | reverse complement strand
TCGCATTTACTCAGCAAACCTGCGCGCGCTGCCAGATCCGGCACAGAATTGTAGTCCGAAGTCTCTGGTAATTTGGTATGGTCAGTTCTGTCCAGGAACTCGCGCGCAAGTGTCTTGGCTGCATCCTCGATACGTCGCGCCCGTCGTCGCATTGTCCCCTTATCCGGGAACTCTTCGCGTTCCTCTAGCAACTCGTCGATCCAGACGACCCGCTCGAGGTCCTCGAGCCGACTCTCGAGCGTCCG
>JBDGRG010000323.1:1602-3113 GCA_042218355.1 Bradymonadaceae bacterium | reverse complement strand
TCTCCACCGAATTCGACCGGGGACCGATGACTGCGTTTCTCGAGACGTTCGCCGCTCTGTTTCAGTCGCAGACCTGGCGCGGCGTCGCCCTCCAGTGGGCGGCCACGCTGCTGCTCACTCTGGTCACCTGGGGTGTGCTGGGATTTATCGAACGGCTCGCCGTCCAGCGGCTCCGCAGGCTCGCCGAGCGGCCCCGGCTGTCGGGCCTTTCCCGGATCGCCGAGCTGCTCGACCAGACGACCTTCTTTCTCTACGCCGCCCTCGGTGCGCTGCTCGGCCGCGAGCTGTTCCCCTTCCCGGCCACCTCCGAACGGATCCTCTGGACCGGTGCCGTCGGGTTCCTGTTCCTCCAGGTCGGCCTCTGGGCGTCGCGCAGCGTCGGATTGGCGCTCGACCGCTATCAGGAGGGGCTCGACGACCCGCGCGAGCACCATGCGGTCCTCTCGTTCCTCGCCTTCGTCGGGCGGGTGCTGGTCTGGACCGTCGTCGTCCTCCTGGTGCTCGAGAACGTCGGGTTCGACGTCACCACGCTGATCGCCGGGCTCGGTGTCGGTGGCATCGCCATCGCGCTCGCCGCTCAGAACGTCCTCGGCGACCTCTTCGCCTCCCTGTCACTCGTCGTCGACAAGCCGTTTGTCCCCGGCGACTTCATCATCGTCGACGATCTGATGGGCGAGGTCGAACGGATCGGCCTGAAGACCACGCGGATCCGGAGTCTGGGCGGGGAGCAGTTGATCTTCTCGAACGCCGACCTGCTGAACACTCGGGTGCGCAACTACCAGCGGCTCGAGGAGCGCCGCGTGAACTTCCAGTTCGGCGTCGTCTATCAGACCGACTCCGAGACCGTCGCCGAGATCCCCGATCTGGTCCGCGAGATCGTCGAGTCGACCGAGGGCGTGCGGTTCGACCGCGCGCATCTGAAGGACTTCGGCGACTCGGCGTTCCGCTACGAGGTCATCTACTGGGTCCTCGATCCGGAGTACGCGACGTACATGGATCTCCAGCAGGAGGTCTTGCTGGAGATCCTCGACGCGTTCCGCGAGCGTGGGATCGACCTGGCCTACCCGACGCAGACGGTCCAGGTCGACGATCCGCGCGGCACGCTCCGGAGGGCGGAGTGACGGGGGCGGTGGTAGCCTCGGTGTGATCAGCGGTGCTTGCAGCCGATGTTCTTTCGATGCTCGTGCGTCCGGTGCGTTCCACCGGGCGGGGAGTGAGCGATGACCAGTCTGTGCGAGGAGTGCGGGGGCTTTTTACCCGAGCAAGCCGACGTCTGTCCGGATTGCGGCGCTCGCCGCGACGACACGGCGCGGGCCGAGGGGGCTGCAGACGAGACGGAGGGCGCCACCCGCGCGGCCGCCGATTCGGCGGATCCGGAGAGGCCCGAAGAAAGTCGCGATTGGCAGAGCGAGTCCGCCGGAGCGACCACGGGATCGGTCTCCGCGGTCGGAGATCCGTCGGAGCCCGCGCTGGGCGGACTCGACGTAGTCCACGGCGTGGAGGTGGACGAT
>JBDGRG010000323.1:0-1592 GCA_042218355.1 Bradymonadaceae bacterium | reverse complement strand
AACGGCCGCGTCGAGATCGCCCTGGACTGGGCGGGGGGGACAAGCGCCGGCAACTCAGGATCGCGGCGGTCGTCCTCGGGGCCGTCGGGTTTGTCTGGGGGGGATACGGTCTGGCGACGTCCGGTCTGCTCGAGGTCGCCAAGTTCCTGCCGCTCTTCGGCGTCGGCTGGGTCGGGCTCGTCTACCTCGCCTTCAACCGCACGATTCTGGAGGTATCGACCGCGACCGCCGGCGGGCCTCGACTTCGAGTGACGCACCGGCCTCTGCCTTGGAAGGCGCCGGGGACGTTCGACCTGTCGGACGTCGATCAGTTCTTCATCGAGGAGCGAGCCACGAAGGGCCGCTACGGCCGAAACTACCACTACGACCTGGTGCTGCAACGCCAGAATGGCGAGTCCGAGACCTGCCTTCAGAGCATCGGCTCGCGACAGGCCGCAGACGTCGAACGGGCACTCGAGGCCGCCCTCGGCCTTGAGGACCGCGAGGTCCCCGGCGAGTACGAGTTGGGGTTCTGACCCGACCGTGCCTGTGTGCGTGAGATACCGCCCCTTCCGAACTGCCGAAGCCGTCTCGGCTGACACTTCCGTCGACGACTCCCGTCTGCGACTCGAGTCGGCCCGACTATTCGGGCCCCCGATCCGGAAAAGGTATCTAATTTCAGGCGCTTGAAAAGTACCTGGCACGTTTCGGTCGGTGCGCTCGGCGTTCAGCATTGAACGAGTACTACCGGATCGTCACCCAGAAACTCGACCCCGGCATGGAGCGGGCAGACGCACGAGCCGACGTCCGCAGCGTCCGCGCCTGGGATCCGGTGCCGGTCGGCGACGACCTGTACGAGGATGCGTGGTCCGTCGAAGACCGCTACGGATTCGCCCGGTGGGATGCACTGATCGTGGCGGCCGCCTGGCGCAGGCACTTGAAAATTGCCTGGCACGTTTTGGCGCGCCCGGTGACGAGGCGCGGTCAAGTCGTCACTGAGCGACCCTCCGACAGCTACGATCAATCGGGCCCAGCCGTGAACACGGTACCCCGATTGTCGCCTTGCTCCGGCGCCGTACCCTGTTTGGCTCTCGCGTCAATTGACATTGTGCCGGGCCTCGTTCGCCCGTCGACAGTTACCTCAAGCGACCCGCCGATCCGCACACCGGCACCGGATGTGTAGTTACCGCGACGGAGCGCCTGCGACGTCACCGTGGCCTCCCACAACCCGTTCATTGTCAGCGGCATCCACTTGAGCGCCGAAGTTAGGTCGGTGGGCGATTTGAGATACATGTATCCACCCCCGCTGGCGCAGGCGAGCTTCGAATAGGTCTCGATCGGCCCGAATCGGCCGGCATCGTTTCGCTGGGGCATGCAGAACTCGCCCGACCGCCAATTGTCATTTGGGTCGTTCTCACTCAGCCTACCGGCCTTGGAGCTGTAACCATGCACCTTGCGGCAGACCTCCCAGGGTCGGCAGTCGGAGTCGCTGCTGCAGCGGTCGTCCTGCCGACCGTAGTATTGCGGGTCATCGCGCAGCTTGCTCTTGTCGACGGCCCGGTCGAGATGGACGATGAACAGGCGGACGTTCCACTTCTGGCGCACGCTCTGGA
>JBDGRG010000322.1:0-15802 GCA_042218355.1 Bradymonadaceae bacterium | reverse complement strand
CGGGGGAGCTCGGCTCCAGTACTTCCCACTCTCGGTGCTGGTCGCGAGCTATCTGACGTACAGGCGCTGCGGGGAGGAGGGGAGGGGCGTCTGGCGACCGTGGGCTGCGATCGTCGGGCCGATTGTCCTCGTCACGGGTCTATTCTACGTCCCCGTCTGGATCCAGCATCACGTTACCCTCCGGTGGATCGAGGCCTCTCGTCCGACCCAGCAGGGATTGTTCGGACTGCTCGCGAGACTGATCTACAAGGGGACTTATGCGGTCGGACTCGTCGCATACGTCTCGGCCGGGGTCGGGATCGTACTGGAATGGGACCGTTGGTCCGCTCTGGAGCTGGACGACGTACTGGAGTCGAAACCGGTCGTCGTCGGGTTGATCGTGATCGCCTATCACATCGTGTTGTTCGGCTACGCGCCGATCGATCCCGCCTATCTCCTGGCCGGAATCATCTTCGGGGGTGTAGTCCTCTCGGCGCTGAATATGCGCACGACGATTGCAATGCTGGCGGCCGGTCAACTGGTATCGGCCGTCGTCACGGTCGACGTGCTCGAGATCCAGCATAAGCAGACCGGCCTCTGCAAACCGACCAATGCCACCGGTGCCTCCCCGACACTGACGGTCGAGCGCGGTCCGGTACTCCGGGAGTTTGACAAGCTCGAGCAGCAGCGAAAGTGCTATCGCGAGATGCTCGAGGTTCCGTATTCGCACCACATGGAGCCGTTGCCTCCCGACGAGCACGGTCGAGAGGAGCGCCAGTGAGACAGCGCGCGACATCGATGTGTCGGACGGCGCCTCGGGGTTGTCGAGGGTTGCGATCTCGACGGTGCCGTCTTCTGCCGAATCGACGAGGCGCGGAGCCACTATGAACTTTTCGATTGTCATCGGAGCTCAGCGCTCGGGGACCACGAGTCTGTACGAGTATCTCTGCAGGCACCCGGCGATTGCCCGGTGCGACTATCGAAAGCAGACCAACTTCTTCGCGGACGACGAACTCTGGAACCGCGGACCGGAATGGTACCGCGACCAGTGGGAGCTGGACGGCGAGGACTGGGCGCTGGAGGCCTCCCCGGCCTACGCCGAGCATCCGCGCGTCTCCGGCGTGCCCGAGCGGATGGCGAGTCTCGAGGACCAGTTCCGGTTTCTGTACATCCTCCGGGCGCCCTTCGATCGAATCCGATCGCACTGGCACCACGGCCGTCACACGGACGAGTTCGACGGCGAGTTGTCGCTGGACGGGGCGCTGAGGGAGTGCCCGCAGCTGCTGGACAACACGAGATACGCCTCGCAACTGGCCCGTTACGACGATGTCTTCGGCCCAGAGAAGACGCACGTATTGACGCTCGAACGATTGTCCGAACAGCCCCAGGCGGTGCTGTCGGACGTCTGTGAGTTTCTCGACGTCGACGCGACCTTCGAGTTTCCGAACGTCGACCGTCGATACAACGATCGAGACGCCAATCGGGGAGACTCGGCGTTCCTCTCGGCCCTTCGGTCGCTGGAGCCGATCCGTCGAGCCGTCCGCGAGATGGTGCCGCTGTATCTCCGTACGCGTCTGAAGAAACTGATCGCCGGACCAAACGACGACGAGATCGAATACCCGGATCTGGACGCCGATCAGCGGCGCTTCATCCGGGCGGAACTCGAGGAAGAGATCGAGCGCCTCCGGGAGGACGACCGAGTCGACGTTTCTCACTGGCGGATCGTTCGAGGCCTCGAGTCGACGGATTGAATGTCCGGTTTCACGACCGCGTTCGACGTCCGTCGCGGTCTTGTGCGGTCTCCGTGCCGGGCGTATACAGGCAGACGATCCGAGACGGGGAGCGCCCCGGCGCCCGCCGCGCCGATGTCCCCCGGACGCCGATGCCGAAGACGGCCTCCCCCTCGCCGACGACTGGACGAGTTGTCATGACCGACGACGTCTCCGGAGAGAACAAGCGGCCGCAACCGGTCATCTGGCTCGACGCCCTCCAGCGGGCGGCCATGCGCTACCTGCTGTCGGACCGGCTGCCGCTGTACCTGGTGCCCGAGTACCCGAAGTCCGGGGCCTCGTGGTTCTCCCAGATGCTCTCCGACGCTCTGGGAGTCCCGTTCCCCCGCAACGAACGGCCGCGGATCGAGAGCTGCATCCTGCACGGCCATTTCCTGTATCATCCCCGCTTCGAGAACGCCTTCTGCGTGATGCGGGACGGGCGGGACATCGCCGTCTCGGCGTACTTCCACTACCTGCAGCACAACGACAAGAATCACCCGAGGATGGTCGAGAGGCACCGGTCGAACGTCCCCTTCGACGACTACGAGGCGGTCCGGGAGAACATGCCGGCGTTCATCGAGTATCTCTTCACCGGCGACCCCAATTTGATCCGTAATTTCTCCTGGGACGAGTTCGTACGTTCGTACTTGGGTCGCGAGGACGTCTACATCGTCAGGTACGAGGAACTGCTCGAAGATGCTGCCGGCACCCTCAAAGAGGCGGTGTCGGAGGTGCTGGGCATTGAACTCGCCCTGGATCGCCTGGAGGCAATCGAGGAGAAGTATTCGTTTGAAAACGTCGCCGGACGGGAGCCCGGGGAAGAGGATACGTCGAGCTTCGCTCGGAAGGGGGTGGCCGGCGACTGGAAGAACAAGTTCACGCCGCGGGCGGCCGAAGTCTTCGACTCGTTCGCGGGGGAGGAGCTCGTCCGACTGGGGTACGAGGAGGATCGCGATTGGGTCGATCGGGTGCGGGACGAGCTGGTCGACCGCGGTGAGTCGGGAGGGCGATGAGTTCGACGGCCGAGCGGATTTATCATCGTCTTCCTCCCGCACTGCAGAACGTCGCCGTCTCCTTGAAGGGACTGCACCTGCAGTGGCGGAGGTACGGCCCTGGATGGGAGGCGTTGTTCGACCGCGTCCGAGCGCGCGCTCACTTCAGCGATTCGGAGATGCGCGCGTACCGACGATGGCGGCTCGGCGAGTGTCTGCGGCGAGCATCGCAGAGCGACTTCTGGTCCGAACGGTTCGATCGGTTCGGGGTGTCGCCGGAGGGGGAGCCAGTCGACGAGGTCGACAAGCTCCCGATCCTCGACAAGGAGACCGCGCGGGCGAACGCCGATCGGATTCGGATCGACGATGTCGACGGACCCGTTCTGCCGATCGAGACGAGCGGCACGACGGGCAGCGGGCTGAGTTTCTGTCGGACTCGCGATGCGGTCCGGGAGCGGTTCGCCGTCTGGTGGCGGTACCGCGGGTGGCACGGAGTGACGCGGGAGGATTGGCACGCTTACTTCGGGGGGAGTCGCGTCTGTGCCCTCGATCGAGACCGGCCCCCGTTCTGGCGGGTCGACGCCGGCGGGCGGCGGGTACTCTTCAGTAACTACCACCTCGCTCCCCGAAACTTGCCCTCGATCGTCGAGGCGTTGTCGCGCTGGGAGCTCCCGTGGTTGCACGGATACCCGTCGTCGCTGAATCTGCTGGCGCGCGCGATCATTGAGCGCGACCTCGACCCGCCCCCGTCGATCCGGATCGTGACGACGGGGGCCGAGAATCTGCTCGACTACCAGCGAGCGAACATCCGCCGGGCCTTCGACGTCCCGGTCCGCCAGCACTACGGGCTCGCCGAAGGGGTGGCGAATCTCTCGGAGTGCGAGCGCGGCCGACTACACGTCGACGAGGACTTCGCGCACGTCGAGTTCGTCTCCGAGGGGGCGCCCGAGGGGTTGCACCGGTTGGTCGGCACCAACTGGATCAATCCCGCCTTTCCGCTGCTCCGTTACGATACCGGCGATCTGGTCGAGGTCGCCGACGATCAGACGTGCGCCTGTGGTCGGCCCGGTCGGATCGTCGAGCGGATCGAGGGACGTCGGGAGGACTATGTCGTGGTTCCCTCGGGTGCGCGGATCGGTCGGCTCGACCACATCTTCAAGGATTTCTCGGAGGTGCGCGCCGCCCAGATCTACCAGCCCGACCGCTCGCGGGTGGTCTTGCGCGTCGTCCCCGGCGACGGATACGCCGATCCGGAGACGCGCGAACGGCTGGTCGCGGAGGCCCGAGATTATCTGGGTGACGAGATCGACATCGAGGTCCAGCATCGCGAGGAGATCGAGCGGACCGACTCGGGGAAGTTGCGGTTCGTCGTCTCCGAACTCGACGAGATGAAAGTGTGACGACGGCGGACGGGCGGGTCCGAGCCTCCGTGCCGCCTTCGATTCATTTCGACCCCCGACCGGGGACGACCGATGACGACACAGTCTGCGCTGGAGCGCGACGAAGTCGCGGCGACCAGACTCGAACCGGCGGTCTATCCCGACGAGCCGCCGTTCCATCCCGACGAGGCGTACCCTGAGTACGAACTGGGGGCGACGGCGGGCGAGACGAATCGGGTGTATCGCGGTGTGCGACGGTGCTTCGAGTTGGCGGGGCTCGACGCGGATCGAGCGGGAACCGAGGCGTGGAATCCGCTGCGCGATCTGATCGATCCCGACGAGACGGTGATGCTCAAACCGAACTTCATCAAGGAGGAGCACCCGCGGGATCCCGATGGGTGGAAATACGTGTTGACCCACGGGAGTGTCATCCGAGCGGTTGCGGACTACGTCTTTCGGGCGTTGGGGGACGAGGGACGGGTCATCGTCGCCGACGGGCCGCAGACGAACTCGTCGTTCGCCGAGATCGTCGAGGTACTCGGGCTAGACGACGTCCGGTCGTTCTATCGCGAGCAGGGTCGCCGATTCGAGCTGGTGGATCTGCGCCAGCAGGAATGGGAAAGTCGCGATTCAGTGGTCGTGAATCGACTCGATCTCGATGGCGACCCGCTCGGATACGCCGCATTCGATCTGGCAGACCGAAGCGAGTTCGAGGACCACGACGGAGAGGGACGATACTACGGGGCGGACTACGATTCGGAGGAAGTCAACTACCACCACAGCGAGGGTCGGCACGAGTATCTGATCGCGGCGTCGGCCGTCGACGTCGACGTGCTGTTCAGTTTGCCGAAGATGAAGACCCACAAGAAGGCGGGTGTGACGCTCAGTCTAAAGAATCTCGTCGGGATCAACGGCGACAAGAACTGGCTCCCTCACCACACCGAGGCCGGGGGTGGGAAGTCCGGTGACGAACATCCGGATCCGGATCCCGCTCACCAGGCCGAGCGGGCGATCGTGCCGCTGTTCCGGAAGCTGTCGCTGGAGGTGCCGGTCGTCGGTCCGCAGGTCTTTCGGCTCGCGCGCACCGTGGGTGAACACATTTTCGGGGCGACCGAGGAGACCATCCGTAGCGGCAACTGGTGGGGAAACGACACGTGCTGGCGGATGTGCCTGGATCTGAACAAGCTGCTGTTCTACGGGCGCCCCGACGGGACGTTTCGCCCCGATTCGCCCGGGGAGCGCAAGCGCCACTACGTCCTCTGCGACGGGGTCGTCGCCGGCGAGGGACGGGGCCCGATGAATCCGGACCCGAAGCGCGCCGGAACCCTCGTCTTCGGACGCCATCCCGCCAGTGCGGACGCGGCCTGTACCTGGTTGATGGGGTTCGATCCGGAGAAGATTCCGATCGTCCGGCAGGCGTTCAAGTGCGATGATTTTTCGCTCGCCGAGTGGGGCTGGCGAGATATCACAGTCGGCAGTGACGTCGACAGATGGGACGGGCCGCTGGCGGAGATCCCAGACAGTGCGACGTTTCGCTTCGAGCCGCACTTCGGGTGGGTCGGACATATCGAGCGCAATCCCCCGAAGGAGGAGAGGGGCGAGGCGTCGGCTGTACCGGATGGGGATGAGACGCAGCGGGTGCATCCGAACGGACCGGCTGGCCACTGACGACCATTCGGCTGGATGCCGTCGGCGTTGATCCTCAGTCGCAGAGTACCTCTCAGAGAACGACACGCGGATGGATTTGGGAGTCGACGCACTTGGAATCCGTCGCAAGGGAGGCGCAACCGTCTTGCTGGGGGTCGTCTCGGGTGCACTCCAACATCCGTCGATCGACCGGGTCGTCGTCTTCGCTGCATCCGAGGGGGGACGCGATTTCAAGTTCCCCGATGCGGAGAGGTTGACGGTCGTATCGGACAGCCTGGCTCACGATTCGTACGCAGCTCGGATCGGCTGGTACGAGTGGGGACTCGAGCGAGCTGCTCGCCGGCACGGGGTGGACGGAGTGCTCTGTCTAAATGGGATGGGGCGTACCCGCTCGGTGCCCCACGTGACGTATGTCCAGCAGTCGCTGCCCTTCAGCCGAGAAGCCTCTGGAACATTCGGGACGTTCGAACGGGTTCAAATCGCCATCATCGGTCGGATGATGGGCCGAAGTACCCGGTCGGCAGCGGGGGTGATCACGCAGACTCGGCCGATGGTGGAGTCGGTTCATCGCAAATTCGACATCTCCCGTGACCGAATCGACCCGGTGATGCCATCCGTCCAGCTTCCCGAGCCGGAGCCGCTGGACGAGAACATACTAGACAGACTCGAGGACTCCGTTCCCGGGAAGCGCGTTCTGTACGTCGGAAACGATCAACCCTACAAACGACTCGGCACGCTGAAGGCCGCCGCGGAGCTGCTCCACAGTCGGTCGCCGCAGTCGACGGTATTCCTCGCCGGTCCGGAGCCGTCTCAGTCTTGGGCGGGTACCTCCGTCGAAGTGCTCGGGTTTGTCGAGCGGAGTCAGCTTCGCCATCTGTACGATTCGACCGACGTCTTCGTCATCCCGTCGCTCGTCGAATCCTGTCCACTTCCCGTCCTCGAGGCGATGAGTCGCGGGTTACCCGTGGTCGCGGCCGATCGGCCCTACGCTCGTGCAGTGGCTGGCTCAGCGGGGCGATATGTCGATCCGAACGACGCCTCGGCGTTTGCCGGTGAACTGGCGGCACTCGTGGAGGATCCGGATTTCAGAACACGGCGCTCGGAGGCGGCGAGGTTGCGGTTCGAAGCGATTAAAGAGCGCGAACCGACCCGAGAGTTGATGGATATCGTGTTGCGACGGTGTCGCCCGGCATGATCGGACGCCTAGAGTCATTTGCGAATCTCGGCTGGTATCACTGCCGGCGGTCGAGCTGGATGGTCTATCCGCGGCGATTCGTCGACGATTTCAGCGACGTCGTCGTCGATCGCCCCATCTTCCTGCTCGGCAATCAGGGCGGCGGTCTGACGCTGATCTCGCGGATGTTGCGCCGACACCCGCAGTGCGTCTCGATCACCGGGGGCTCGGATTATTGGTCCGGGGCCGACGAGATGCAGCGGGTCATGGCCCCTCGGCTTCCGCCGGAGCTACGGCTGGCGGGCTCGGTCCTCGGCGGCCATCCTCCCCACCCTTGTTTCGATCCGCCGCGGAGCTGGTCGTACGGATCGGACGATCTCGTCGAGGCGTATCGATTGACTGAAGACGATGCCGATCCGGAGACCGCCGAGCAGTTGCGGTCGGTCATCGCCGAGTGTGTGCATCGCTTCGGTTCCGAGGAAGACGGCCGCGGCGTCCGCTTCGTCGACAAGAGCCAGGTCTACACGCTCAAGGCGCGGTACATTCAGGCACTGCTCGCCGACTCGGAGCCGCACTTCGCGCTGATCACGCGGCATCCCTACGCCGCCAGCTACCGGGCGGCGCTGGGGAAGGCCGGGGACATGGAGCGGTACAGCGACTTCATGGACTTCGAGGAGCGACTCGACGTCTGCGCGCAACACTGGCGCAATACGATGCAGACCATCCTCGAGGATCGGTCCGAACTGGAGCACTTCGGACACTGGCAATTCGAGCAGTTCCTCGAGACGCCCGAGTCGACGCTGGCCGACCTCTGTGAGTTCGCCGGCCTCGAGTTTACCGAGGAGCTGCTCCCCGCCGAGGACGACCGGATCCCCTTCGGCAGTCGGTTTCGCGATCGTTGGTACCCACTGCGTCCCGAGGTCAATCAGTCGTATCTCGACGACATGACCGACCGCCACGTCGAGATGATCGACGAGTACGTCGGCGAGCTGGCCGAAGAGCTCGGGTACGAACGGCCGTGAACGCCGCATTGGACGGGCTCCCCGGCTTGGACGAGGAGACCGACGACCGGTAACCTCGCGCGTGTCGAGTCGGAGCCTGTGGTCGAATGAGTCGAGCGTGTCGAACCGACGGTTCGGGAGGACTCAGATGTCGATCGAGCGGACGTACCGAGTAGCCCGATGGTCGGCGACACTGGCGATGGGGATCGCCGCGTCACTGTTGGCGATAGCGTGTGGGGACTCGGATAAACGGGATCCAAATGTCCCCCCGAAGGTCGAGCAGTTGACGGCCGACCTCCGCACCCTTCCGCCCGGCGGTCAGACCTCGCTGGAGGTCCGGGCCTCCGACCCGGATGCCTCGTCGGGTACCGGCGTGCAGGCGACGTGGCGGGTCAGCGGTGAGGCATGGTCGATCGAATCCGACGGGACCTCGGCCACGGTGACCGCTCCGGATAGCTATCGAAGCTGGACGACCCTGACCGTCGAGGTGACCGATTCGAAGGGAGCGACGGCGACGGCGACGCTCGAGCTGACCACCGGCCAGAACGCGATTCCACGCGTGACCACGCTCGAGGCGGTCCCCAATCCCGTCGAACCGGGGGGGACCGTCGAGTTGAAGGCCGAGGCGACCGACGCGCGCGGCGACGAGGTGTCCTACGCGTGGTCCGCTCCGGCCGAATGGTCGCTGTCGTCCGGCCAGGGGCCGCAGGTCGAGCTGCAGGCCCCCGACAGCGAGGGGGCTCGGGCGCGCGTGACACTGACGGTCACCGACGGGTTCGAGGGGAAGGTCGATCGGACCGTCCTCGTCGAGACTGCCGAGGATCGCCGCCCGCGCATCAACTCGATGTTCGCCTCCCCCCCGCAGGTCGAGCGCGGCGGGACCATCGCGGTTCAGGTCGACGCCGTCGATCCCGAGGGGACCGATCTGTCCTACGACTGGTCGGCGCCGACGGGATGGTCGATCGAGGGCTCCGGCTCGAAGATCGACCTGAAGGCTCCCGACGCCTACGGAAAACGCGGGACGGTCTCGGTCGAGGTCACCGATGCACGCGACCAGTCGGTGACGGGGCGGGTCAGCGTCTCGACGGAGACCAACAGCGGCCCGATCATCCAGGGGGTTTCGGCCGACAGCCGACAGGTTGCTCCCGGGGGGAAATTGAACGTCACCGTCAATGCGACCGATCCGAACGGCGATACGCTCGGCTACAACTGGCGAGTCGGCAAGGTCGCCTGGTCGATCGCCGCAAACGGTTCGCAGGCGACCGTCACGGCTTCGAATCATCCCGGCCAGTCGACGTCGGTGACGGTCGAAGTGACCGACGCGGAGGGCGAGACGGCTCGCGCCTCGATTCTGCTGTCGGTCGCGCCGAACGAACGGCCCCAGATCGTGGCCGTCTCGGCCAAGCCGAGCCGAATGGCGCCGGGGGGGACCAGTACGCTGTCGGCGTCGGCGAAGGATCCCGACGGGGGGAAGCTGTCGTACAGTTGGACGGTCTCGAACCCGTGGGCGATCACCGGGAGCGGATCGGACGTGAAGCTGAAGGCGCCGGGCCAGTTCGGAGCGCAGGCCGTGGTTCGTCTGAAGGTCGAGGATGCGTTCGGCGCCGTCGACCGCGGTTCGGTTCGTGTGGCGACCACGAGCAACTCGAATCCCGTCATCAACTCCCTGTCCGCCAATCCCCCGACCGTTTCGCCGGGCGGCACGAGTACCGTCCGGGCGATGGCTGCCGACCCCGAGGGGGATACGCTGAGTTACTCCTGGTCGGTTCCGAAACCGTGGTCCGAAAAGTCGACGGGCAAATCGAATACCGTCGACGTGGTCGCTCCCAAGAAGGCGAACGCCAGCGTCCAGGTCGAGGTCCGGGTCGACGATGGCCACGGCGGCCGGACGCGGGGGACGGTCGTCGTGCGCACTCCGCTGAACCAACCGCCGGTCATCAAGAAGGTCGACGCGAAGAAGACGACCCTCGAGCCGGGGGAGTCGACGACGATCGACGCCAAGGCCGTCGACCCGGACGGCGACCCGGTGTCGTACGACTGGAACCTCCCCTCGAGTTGGACGGGCAACAGTGCGGGCGATTCGATCACCGTCACCGCTCCCCGAACATACGGAAAGACCTTCAAGATTCGGCTCGAGGCGACGGACGGGCTGAGTACGGCGACGAAGTCGGTGAGCCTGCAGACGGTCGGGAACCAGTCGCCGGTCGTGAAATCGTTTTCGATCAAGCCCAACCCGGTCGATGCCGGCAGTCGAGCGACGGCGACGGTCGATGCGTCGGATCCGCTCGGCGACTCGCTGACCTACAAGTGGACGATCAGCAACAAGACCTGGGGGCTGAATGGGTCGGGGAAGTCGGTCAAACTGCAGTCTCCGAACAAGAAGAGTACGACCACGGTGACCGTCAGCGTCCGCGACGGCTTCGGCGGGGGCGTGACGAAGAAGAAGACCGTCAAGGCGCGGACGGCGCTGTTCAGCTTCTCGTCGCATCGGTTTACCAGTTGCGGAAGTTCCGGGGGGCGGGGGCCGACCGAATCGGATTGCGAGAACAGTTACAACCCGAAGTGGGCGTCCGACGACCAGCTGTACTGGATGGACAACCGTGGCATCCAGAAGTGGCGCGTCCCCCAGGACGGGCGGTATCGCATCGTCGCCGCCGGAGCGGAGGGGGGCGGCGACCGCAACGACGAGGCCAAACCCGGCGAAGGGGCGGTCATCCGGGGGACGTTTCAGCTGATCAAGGGGGACGTGTTGAAGATCCTGGTCGGTCAGAAGGGGGAGACCTCCAAGAAGAGCAGCCACCCCTTCGGCGCGGGTGGGGGCGGGACCTTCGTCACCGACGCGAACAATGCGCCGCTGATCGTCGCCGGCGGCGGGTCGGGTTCGAACGGGACGTGCGCGGGGAATCCGGGACGGGGTAAGACGAATGCCTCGGACGACGACGGGTCCGACGAGCACAGCACGCGCTGCGGGGGGGCGGGCTTCTCGCACTCCAACAGCGGCGACTGCTCGCTGGGGCGGATCGAGTCGTTTACGGCCGGCGGTGAAGTCCGCGGCCAGGGCTGTCCCGCTGCGACCGGTGGCCGCAACAACGACATCTGCGGAGGCTTCGGCGGAGGCGGACTCGTCGAGTGGCACGGCGAGGGGGGTGGAGGCGGGTACCACGGCGGCCGCGGCGACGACTGCG
Organism: Bradymonadaceae bacterium; assembly: GCA_042218355.1. Taxonomy (GTDB): domain Bacteria; phylum Myxococcota_A; class Bradymonadia; order Bradymonadales; family Bradymonadaceae; genus CAJXPB01. The sequence goes on along the minus strand of JBDGRG010000322.1, from coordinate 4,673 downwards.
GCGGAAGTGGTTCGTCGAATGCCAGCGGCGGGACCTCCTTCAACAAGGGCTCGAACCAGTCGAATCAGACCGGCGGCAATACCGGGCACGGATACGTCACGATCACGAAGAAGTAGACCGGTCCCCCCGGACCGCGCGCGCCCCCTGCGGCCCCTTCCGCGACACGAGCTGGAAGCACGGTCTACGCAGCCTCTGTGCAGGTTTCACGTGGGTTCAGCATCAAACCGGTGCCGGTAAAATGTCGGAGCGATGGTCGGAATGGCGACCGGCGCTGGCGGTGGGTTGGAAGCCCACCGCACCCGTAACACGGGTCGACCGATCGAGTGCCGAATCCTCGTCCAGCCCTCCGCGCATACCGTCCTCCATCCCGCCGACGCAGCCGTCCGTCCCACACGTGAAACGGTGCGGCCCCACTCCATTTGGTTGCAAACCGGATCCGCGAGAACTAACCGTACGCTCGACCGGCGTCAGTGATCCCGAGAGTCGAACGAGGGCCAGAACCGCATGAAACAGGTACTTCAGCATCTCCGTTCGGGCGAGACGGAAGTCGCCGAGGTCCCACGCCCGAGTGTGAAGCCGGGCCACCTGCTGATCGATACGCGCCGCTCGCTGATTTCGGCGGGGACCGAGCGGATGCTCGTCGAGTTCGGCGAGGCGGGATACCTCGAGAAGGCTCGCCAGCAACCGGAGCGGGTCCGACAGGTCATCGAAAAGATCCGGACGGACGGGCTGTTCGATACCGTCGACGCCGTTCAGACTCAGCTCGACGACCCGATGCCGCTGGGCTACTGCAATGCGGGAGAGGTGCTGGCCGTCGGGGAGGGCGTCCGGCAGTTCGAGCCCGGCGACCGCGTGGTCTCCAACGGCTCGCACGCCGATGTCGTCTGTGTGCCGGAGAACCTCTGTGCTCCGATCCCGGAGGGGGTCGACTGGGATCGGGCGGCCTTCGGGGTCGCCGGGGCGATCGCCCTGCAGAGCGTACGGCTGGCGGAGCCGACCCTCGGCGAACGGTTTGCGGTCAGCGGGCTCGGATTGGTCGGCCTGCTGGTCGTGCAGTTCCTGCGGGCCCACGGATGCGAGGTCCTCGGCATCGACATGAAGACCGAACGGCTCGAGTTGGCGGAGCAGTTCGGCGCGGAGACCGTCGACCTGGGGACGGGCGCCGACCCCGTCTCCGCGGGACGGGCCTTTTCGGGAGGGTCGGGAATCGACGGTGTGATCGTCGCGGCGGCGACCGATTCGAGCGAACCGATCCACCAGGCCGCCCAGATGTGTCGCAAGCGCGGCCGGATCGTTCTCGTCGGCGTCACGGGCCTCGATCTGAACCGCTCGGATTTCTACGAGAAGGAGATAAGCTTCCAGGTCTCGTGTTCGTACGGCCCGGGTCGGTACGACCGAAACTACGAGGACAAGGGCCTGGACTACCCGATCGGTTTCGTCCGCTGGACCGAACAGCGCAACATGCAGGCGGTCCTCGAGGCGATCGACGAGGGCCGGGTCGACCCCGAGCCGCTGATTTCCCACCGTCACTCGATCGAGGGGGCGGCCGATGCCTACGCGCGGCTGCTCGATGGAGAGGACGACTCCACCCTCGGCATTGTGCTCGAGTACGAACCGACCGGCGAGCCCGGCCGGGACGACGACACGGTGCATTTCGAACCGGGTCCGATCGGCGAGTTGAACTGGTCCGATCTGAGCAGTCGGGCGCGCTCCGTCGTGCATCCGGGGACCGACGGCGAGGTGGTCGCGGGCGTCGTCGGCGCGGGGCCCTACGCGGATCGAACGTTCCTCCCCGCCCTCAGGGCCTCCGGGTGTCGTCTGAAGACGATCGTCTCCCGTGGGGGATTGTCGAGCTTTCACTCCGGCCGGACGTTCGGCTTCGAGCAGACGTCGACCGACGATTCGGCGGTCTTCGAGGACCCGGAGATCGACGCGGTCTTCGTGCTGACCTCGTCGGCGAGCCACAGTCCGCTGGTCCGCCGATCCCTCGAGGCGGGCAAGCACGTCTTCGTCGAGAAACCGCTGGCGATCGACCGCGAACAATTCGACGCCGTCACCGCGACGTACGCCGAGCTGGCCGCCGAGGGCGAGGCCCCGCTGTTGATGGTCGGTTTCAACCGCCGGTTCGCCCCCCAGGTCGAACGGATGACCGAACTGCTCGAGGGGGTCGTCGAACCGAAGACGTGCATCATGACCGTCAACGCCGGTGAGATTCCCCCGGACAGCCCCCACCAGGACCCCGAGGCGAGCGGAGGGCGCATCGTCGAGGAGGGATGTCACTTCGTCGATCTCCTCCGACACGTCGTCGACGCTCCGATCGAACGAATCCAGAGCACGAAGATCGGGAAGTCACGGGCGGTCCCCGTCCGCGAGGACAAGATGACCATCACGCTCGGGTTCGAGGACGGGTCGATCGGAACGATCCACTACTTCGGCAACGGCTCCGATGCGTTCCCGAAGGAACGATTCGAGGTCTTCGGAGGCGGAAAAGTTCTGCAGCTCGACAATTTTCGAAAATTGTCGGGGTACGGGTGGTCGACGTTCGGCACCGACCGCAATCTGTGGCAGGACAAGGGCCACCAGCGAGAGGTCGACGCCTTCGTCGAAGCCGTCGGGTCGGGGGGCCCGTCGCCGATTCCGTTCGACCAAATCGTCGAGGTGACCGACGCCGTCTTCGAGGCTGTGGAGCGAGCGCGGTCGTAAACCGCGATAGCGTTGCGGATGGAGTGCGATGAGCGGTGAACGTGACGCACAGTTCGGATGGTCCGCCGGGGAGATGCCCGGGCTGGACCGTCTCCAGCGCCTGGTCGAGACCGTGCGCCACCTCGAGCCGGAGCAGTGGATCGGCCGTGCCACCCGGCTGCTGCGCGGATCGCGCTGGATCGCCGACGATTATCCACGCCGCGAGCCCGTCGATCTGTCGGAACTTCCCACTCCCTTCGCGGCCGAGATCGAACAGATCCCCGACCGCGCCGAACGTGTGGTGGACGGTTGGTTCGAATTCGTCGGGCGTGAGCCCGTCTGCGCCGAGACTGTGGACTGGAGCTGGGCCCCCGGGGACGATCCGCTGTGGCGATTCAATTTGCACTACTGCGGGTGGGTACTCGATCTGGCTCGGGCGTGGCGGGTCTCGGAAGACGAGCGGTACGCGTCACGGGCCCTCGATGCGATGTCCGACTGGATCGCATCGCACCCGCAGCCGACCGGCGCCGCCTGGCATCCCTATCCGCTCTCGCGCCGGCTGCCGAACTGGTGCGTCGCCCTGTCGCTGCTCGAGGATGCGCCCGGGTGGGACGACGTCGCCGGAAGGGTCGCCGCGTCGATCGAACGGCAGGCCTCTTACCTCGACGACTGGCCGGAGATCGATCTCGGGGCGAACCACCTGTTGTCGAACTACTGGGCCCTGGCCTGGGTCCATCTCCATCTCGACGAATTGGGTGGGGTCGACGTCCCCGCGGCTCGGGGCGGTCCGACTCAGTTCTGGAGCGAGTTCGAGTCGCAGATCGAGGCCGACGGGGGCCACGTCGAGCGGTCGACATCGTATCACGTCTCCGTCTGCCGCGACGCGCTGGAGCTGTCGATCCTCGCCGACCGTGCCGGCCGAGCGATTCCGTCGACGGCCGAGCGCGCGTTGACCGACGGGTTCGACTTCCTCTCCCGGCTGATCCGGCCGGAGGGGCGGGCGCCGCAGTTGAACGACTCGGTGCCGGGATACCCGATCGAGCCCCGCGACCTGCTGGCTGCCGCGGCGGTCCGGTTCGAGTACCCCGACTGGCGATGCTCGGCCCGAGACGCCGGGGTCGACTACCTGCGCTGGCTTCTGGGGGGCGACGGCGAGGAGAGCTATCGGAAGATGGACGAGCGGGCGCCGGAGCGGACCGCCTTCGAACACCCCGAGACCGGATACGCCGTCGTCCGGCAGGGATGGGAGTCCGACTCGGAGTACCTCCTCTTCGACCGCGGTCCGATCGGACCCGACTCGAATCCCGGTCACGCCCACGCCGACACGCTTCAGATCCTACTGAGTGTCCACGGCGTGCCGATCCTCGTCGATCCGGGTGCTCACACGTATCGCGAGGGGCCCGATCGGGCCCATTCGCGGTCGACGTTCGCCCACAATACCGTCTGCGTCGACGGCTCGGACCAGTCGGAGATGTGGGGGGCGTTTCGTGTCGGCCGCCGCGCGCGAGTCGAGCAGCTCGACTGGAATCCGGAGCGCGGGGCTGCCTCCGCTCTACACGACGGTTACGACCGACTCGAAAGCGGCGTCCATCACAGACGGGCGGTCGGCCGCGAGGATCCGGGTGAGTGGCGCGTTCGCGACCGACTCGAATCGGAGGGGGGCACGCACGTCTATCAAGTGACCTGGCAGCTCTCTCCCGTCTGCGAATCCGTCGAGGTGCGCGGGCAGCAGGCCGTCGTCACATTCGAGGGCGGGGTCCGCGTCGACTTCGAGTTCGACGCCGTCGACGATCTGGCGATCGAGGTCTCCGAATCGCCGATTGCCGTGGGGTGGAACGAGACCGTCTCGGCGCCCACGTTGCGCGCGGAACTGCACACGCGCCGGCGCCGCACCGTGATCGACACCTGGATTCGGGTCTCGGAGTAGCGGATGGGGGCGTTCGACGTAGCCAGAGTTTCCAGCTCTGGTGGTGTGCGTCGCGAGAGGCGAG
>JBDGRG010000321.1:0-6504 GCA_042218355.1 Bradymonadaceae bacterium | reverse complement strand
CGATGATGATGGATCCGGAGCGGCTCGAGGCGGCCGTCACCGACCGGACGCGCGCCGTCGTTCCGGTCCATCTGAACGGCTTCCCCTGTGACCTCGATGCGATCCGGGCGATCTGCCGCCGCCACGACCTCGATCTGATCGAGGACTGCGCACAGGCCATCGGCACGCACCATCGCGGCGAACCCGTCGGCCGCACCGACCTCGGGGCCTTTTCGCTCCACCCGTTGAAGGTGCTGTCGGCCTGTGGCGACGCCGGGTTCGTCACGGCCCAGACCGACGAGGAGGCGCGCAAACTGCGCGAACTTCGCAACAACGGTCACGAGAGCCGGGATCGGGTCCGCTGGATCAGCCGCAACAGCCGACTCGACACACTGCAGGCGGCGATTCTGCTGGTGAAGATCGACCACCTCGAGGACTGGATCGAGGCGCGCCGACGACACGCTCGGGCCTACCGCGAGGCGCTCCCCGACGAACTCGTCATGCCGCCCGAGGAGACCGACGGCGACCGGTCGATCTACAGCATGTTCGTCGTCCGCCACCCGCAGCGCGATGCCCTGCACCGCCGACTGCGCCAGCGGGGCATCGACGTCAAGATCCACTACCCGCTCGGCATCCATCAGCAGGAGCCGTTCCAGCGCTTCGCCCCCCCGGAACTGCCGGTGACCGAACGGGTCGTCTCGCGCATCCTGAGCCTCCCGGTCTCGCCGGAGCTGCAGGCGGACCAACGCGATCGCATCGTCGCGGCGTTGACCGAGGAACTGGAGAGCCTGTGACCGGACACGAGGAGAAAATTCTGTCGGCCGACGAACTCGCCCGCCGTCGCGAGACCCATCGCGAGGCCGGCGACACGGTCGTCCAGTGCCACGGGTGTTTCGACATCGTCCATCCGGGCCACATCCGGTATCTACAGTTCGCCGCCGATCAGGGAGACGTGCTGATCGTCAGCGTCACCGGCGACGAATCGATCGACAAGGGGGCAGACCGCCCCTACGTCAACGAGTCGCTGCGCGCCGAGAATCTCGCGGCGCTGGAATTCGTCTCGTACGTCTGCATCGACCACCACCGCTGGGCGGGTCCCGTCCTCGAGCAACTCGAGCCCGACATCTACGTCAAGGGCAAGGAGTACGAGGGAGCCGACGATCCGCGGTTCGCTCGGGAGCGCGAGCTCGTCGAATCCTACGGGGGCAAGGTGGTGTTCAGCTCGGGCGACGTCGTCTACTCGTCGACGGCCATCATCGAAGACTTCGGCGACGACTTCGGCCTCGACCGGCAGAAGATCGAGGGATACTGCCGACGGCACGATCTCACCGCCGACGGGCTCGAGGCGTGCCTGGAGGGCATCACCGACCAGCGGGTACTCGTGCTGGGCGACCCGATCCTCGATCGATACGTCCAGTGCGAGGAGAAGGGGGTCGCCAGCGAGAGTCCGATGCTGTCGGTCTCGCCGGTCGGTGAGCAGTGGTATCCCGGGGGGGGAGCGCTGATCGCCCGCCAGCTGGCGACGCTGGGAGCCGACGCGACGTTCCTGACACCGCTGGCATCGGACGCCGACGGCGACCGGTTCGAACGAGAGCTGTCCGACGCCGGTGTCGACATCGAGCGCGTGGAGGTCGACGACCGGCCCGTCTACGAGAAATGTCGATACCTGGTCGACGAACAGAAGGTGTTCAAGGTCGACCGCGGCCGGTACACGCCGGCCTCCTCGCGGGCGGTCGACCGGTTGACCGAACGCCTCGGCACCGCCCTGCCTTCGTTCGACGCGCTGGTCGCAACGGACTTCGGGTACGGCCTGTTCGGGCCGCGGCTGGTCGAGGCCACCGCAAACACCGCCGAGACGGCCGACACCCCCTACTACGTCGACGTCAGCAGTTCGGGGACCTCCTCGCTGCTCGCCTTCACCGGCGCAGCGGGCGCCGCCCCGAACGAAGAGGAGCTGCGGTTCGCCTTCGGGGACGACGAGAGCGGCCTCTCCCACCTGGCCTACAAGTATTTCGAGCAAACCGACGCCGACGAGCTGGTGCTCACGCTGGGCAAGCGGGGGGCAATCCTCTTTCGGCCTCCCGACGAGGATCCGACCGGCGATCGCAGTCCGGCCGAGTATCTGCCCGCGCTGGTCGATCATCCCGTCGACGCCGTCGGGGCGGGAGACGTCTTCCTGGCCACGCTCGTCGGGTCCGAGCTGGCCGGCGCATCGGCCGCCGAAGCCGTGTATCTGAGCAGTTGCACCGCCTCGATTCACGTCTCGAGGCTCGGCAACGATCCGGTGCCCGAACCGTCGCTTCGTCGGTTTCTCGAACGACGCGAGGAGTTGAGGTCGTCGAGTGGCCGAGCAGACGAGTGACCGAATAGACGAGCGGCCGAGTCAACGCCCGGCCGGCGGTGCTTCAGCGCCGCCGACCGTCCCGGAGCGATTCAGCTGGCGGTTTCAACCACCGGTATCGGGTCGAGTTGTCGAGCAGCCACCCCCCTCTCCCATGACCATCGAGACGACAACCGATGTCGGCGAGTGGTCCGACTGGTGCGCAGGCGTCGGCGTCGACGACCCGTACTACCGGTTCGACTACCTGCGGCTTTGGGAGCGCGAGGAGCACGGCCGGGTGACGGGTGTCCGATACGACGGCGAACTCGGGACGGTCCTCTATCCCGTCGTGCGCGTCCCCCTCGACCCGCTGGGGACTCCCTCGGACTGGATCGACGTGCGGACAGCCTACGACTTCGGTGGGCCGCGCGCGGTCGGTGACGATCCCGACGCACTCCTCGAGGCCTTCAGCGCTCCCTGGTCGGCCCTGATGGACGACTGGAACACCGTGACGGAGTTTGCCCGGCTCCACCCCCTCGCTCTCCCGGCATTGCCCGACGACGGGACGTTCCACGCCGACAACTTCGTCGTCGACCTGACCCGGGACCTCGAACGGATCCGGGACGCCTACGACGATCCCTTCGGACGCAACGTCCGGCAGGCCCGACGGCACGGACTGCAGGCCTGCATCCACTCCGACCCCGACGCCGAGGTGGTCGACACCTTCGTCCGGATGTACCGCGAAACGATGGAAGACGTCGGCGCCGACCCGTTCTATTTCTTCGATCCACGGACGCTTCGGGGCGTCATGGCGCTCGACGAGGCGCAAACCACCCTCGTCACGCACGACGCCGATCCCGTCGCCGCGGCGATCACCCTCGACTCGAGTGGCGACCGGTTCTACTTCCTGGGCTGCTCGGACCGATCGGCGCTGGACCTCCGCCCGAACAATCTGCTCTTCGATCGGGTCATCGCCGAGGGCGCCGACTCGTCGGCCCGACGGCTGCACCTCGGCGGAGGAAGCGAGGGCCTGCGGCGGTTCAAAGCTCAGATGGCGACGGGCACCGTCCCGTATCATCTGCTCCAGCGCACACACGACGGAGACAAATTCGAGCGGGTCCGCGAGGCGGCCGGTGTCGAGGCCGACGGCGATGCGGGATTTCCACCCTACCGCGACCGGCTGCTCGAGTTGGCCGACCCGCCACGCGACGAGAGCCCGTGAGCGATCTCACCGCCGAATCCGGGGACGGGGGATGGCCCGTCGGCCGGCTGTTGCTCGGCGTCGCACTCTCCGCCCTGTTCGCCTACCTGACGGTCCGCAACGTCGACCTGCAACGGGTCGGAGCGGAAATCGCCGACGCTCAGCTGGCCGTACTGCCGGCCTCGATTCTGCTCCAGTTCGCCGCGTTCGGCTGCATGACCGCCCGGTCGAAACTGGTCTTCGACGGCATCGACGACTTCGGACTCTGGCGGTTGTACAAGTCCGTCCTGGTCGCCTTCGTCGCCAACAACCCCCTCCCGTTCCGCGCCGGCGAATTCGGCCGGGTGGGTTATCTGGCCGTACACGGCGAGGACGCCGATCCCGGTGCCTGCCTGTCCGCCGTCGCGGCCGAGCGGCTGCTCGACCTGCTGGTCCTCAGCCTCGGGATGGTCTCGCTGGTCATGCTCGCCGTCGTCGATACCTCGCGGAAGGGGATTCCGACGGCGACCGTCGCGCTGGGCGTCGCTGCGGGGGTGGGAGCCGCGCTCGGAGCCCTGGCACTGCTCGGTCGGCGCCCGGACCTCTTCGTCACCGTCGTCGAGCGGGTGGCGTCGCTGGCCGGCGAGTCGATCGAAGACGTCGCCGGCGAGCGTGCACGGCGTCTGACCACCGGCCTGGAAGCACTCGGCTCCCCGATGCGGATGGCCGGTGCGCTGGCCGCGACGTGCGCTTACTGGGGTTGCAGCATCGGCTTCTTCTACCTGTGGCTCGCCGCTACGGGCATCCAGGTGCCGGTCGCCGCGGCGGCCGCGGTCGCAGTGTTGACCGCCTTTGGCACCATGCTCCCGTCGACCCCCGCCTTCGTGGGAACTTACCACTACTTTGCGAAAATCTCGGTCCAGATGTTCGGCGTCGCCGCCGCCAGCGCGACCACCTTCGCCGTCGTCGCGCACGCCGCCGCCTTCGTGCCGATGACGCTGATCGGCTCGCTGATCCTCGCCTGGGACGACGTCTCGCTGGCGGGCGACTGGAGCCCGTTCGGCTGAACGGCGCGACTGCGCATCCGGAGGGTCACGCCTCGTCCTCGAGACACGCCTCGCGGAATTCGGAGACGGCTCGAAACGCCCTCCCCGTCTCCCAGACTGCCTCGAGCACGGCGGCGGGCTGAAAGGCATTCGACGCCCCGGCGTCTCGGCCCCGCAGGTGGAAGGGGCACTCGCCGACCTCCAGCTGTCGATCCCGGAGGATCGCCTTCGACAGCAGCTCCGGGACGTAGGCATGACCGGAAGCCTCCAGTTCCAGACCGCGGACCGCCTCGATCCGGTACATGTGCATTCCGTTCAGATAGGCGTAGTTCAGCCCGAACAGCGCCTTCGCGACCTCGAGAAACGCCCGCGAGGCGACGCGTCGTTTGAAGGGCCGAACGACGGGATTGGCCGGATACCCGAGGATGAAGTCGTACTCGTCGCGCAGCTCCAGAAACTCGTGGATCGACTCGAAGTAAAATTCGTTGTCGCCCGGCAGGCACGTCACCCAGGCACCGTCGGGGACGTGATCGTAGGCGCGCAACAGCGAGGCCCCCAGCCCGCGATTCTCGTCGTGAGCGAGCATCCGGCAGGTCTCGTGTTCGCGACACAGCTGCTGCATCACCTGGCGCGTGTCGTCGGTCGAGCCGTCGTCGACGAGCAGCACGTCCAGGTCGAGCGCGATGTCGGGCGCCTCGTCGTAGACGGATTCGACCGTCTCCCGGACGTTCTCCTCCTCGTTCAGACAGCAGACGACGACCGTGAGCAGCTCGCTTTGCTCCGATTCGGACATTGCAACTCGGGGCTGGGAGAACGTGTGACGAGAGAGACGGCCGGCAATCAGGATTCGGGTGGAAACTCGTCCTCGTGCCACAGCTGCACGCGGACGTACACCCGCTCGCCGTCCTCCTCGAAATAGCAACTCTCGTAGGGCGGGAACGTCCTCGCCCGCAGTCGATCGATCAGCTCGCGGCCGGTGTAGGTCTCGTCGAGATCGATTTCGTCGATCTCCTCGACGTCGGCGCGCCGATGGGACGTCCCCGCGTCCGGATCCTGCTCGACCGGTTCGTCGCGGCCAGCGGCGACCTCGGGCCAGGTGTCGCGGAACAGCTCGACGCAGGCCGTCTGAAGACGGCGGTACAGCGACCGCCCGGTGTCGGTCGGGCGTTTCTCGACGCGGCGCCGAGCAACGACGGGGCCCGTGTCGACCCCCTCGTCCATGTAGTGGAGTGTCGCCCCGGCGGGCGTGCCCTCGACGATGCTCCAGACGTTCGGGTAGGTGCCCCGATTGTACGGGAGGTAACCGCTGTGGAGATTGAGGCACCCGCGGTCGAATGCCTCGAGCACCGCCGGCGGCAAAATGTGACCGAAAAACGCCGACACCCCGAGGTCGACCGACAGATCGCGGAGCCGATCGGCGAAGTCGGACTCGCCGAGCCGATCGGGCCCGAAGACGTGCTGCTCGGGAACCCCGCTCCGCTCGACGATCGTGGATCGGCACGAGGCCTCGTCCTCGTCGTGGACGACCAGCGCGACGATCTCCTCCCGACGCTCGGACGCCAGAAAGTCGACGACCTCACGCCCCACGCGGCTGTCGGCGAAGACGGCGAGTCTCACCTCACGCCTCGTCGCATCGAAACTCCGAACACGAACGGCTCCGCCGGCGGCCGGCGCCGGGATCCCGCTGCTCGCCGCCCGTCGGCTCCATCGGATTCTATGCCGCCGGCGGGAAATGTCGAACCATCGCGGGCCCGGGCGTCCCTCCCTGCCCCGAATCGCCACTCTCCGACGCCCGAGGTCCGATTTCCGTTCGCGGCTCTCCATTCGGGCGCTCGATCGACCTCGAACGTCGGTTCCAGCGTCGCCCCCCGCACTGCAGAACCCGGCCGCGCGAACAAATTCGACGCAACGCTCGGTGTCGAAACGACGATCATGAACATGGAGGGGGTTGTCTCGGCGTCCGGCCGTCGTCGCGCGGT
>JBDGRG010000320.1:0-10606 GCA_042218355.1 Bradymonadaceae bacterium | reverse complement strand
GGGACGCCGCCACCCGCAGTCGGGTGAAATCGGCTGCGCGGACCCCCTTGGCCGGAATGGCCGGGCGGCGCGCACACGGGCGCGCCGGAGGGAGCCACGTGGGCGCGTATGTCTGAAACTCGGGAGTGCGGCCGCGGCCCCGAAGGGCCTGATACGGTTGGTGATCTGGGGCATTTCCGGCGAGATACTGGACCGACGGTCCAAGGGCACCACCTCGGCGACCTCCTTCCTCCGGCGACCGACCATTACGGGAAGCCCCGCCCCGACGACTCGCATCGGACACGCTCCTCTCCCCGCAACACAGGGCAATGGTCGTGCGGCTGCGATCCAATTACTCAGTCACCCACTCACTCCATTACCGGTCGACCGCAGGGAGACTCAGTCCACCGCGTGAATCGTGTACCGGTATCCCTGCTCGGTCAGGAACAACTGCCGTTTGTTGGAGTACTCCTGCTCGGTCGAATCTCGAGTCACCACGCTGTAGAAGTGCGCCTCGTTCCCTTCGCCCTCCTTCGGCCGGAGGATGCGACCGAGCCGCTGGGCCTCCTCCTGGCGGCTGCCGAACGTTCCCGACACCTGGATCGCGACGTTCGCATCGGGCAGATCGACCGCGAAGTTCGCTACTTTGCTGACGACCAGCACCGGGACTTCCCCCGTGCGGAACTTCTGATAGAGGACGTCGCGCTCCTCTTGCTTGGTCCGTCCGGTGATGATCGGCGCCCCGCACATGTCCTGAATGTCGTCCAGCTGGTCGAGATACTGTCCGATCACCAGGATCTGGTCACCCTCGTGCTCCTCGAGCAGCCGCTCGATGATGTCCAGCTTGGCGGGGTTCGTCGCCGCCAGCTTGTACTTCTCGCGCGGGTCGGCCAGCGCGTACTGCAGCCGCAGCTCGTCGTCCCGAAACGGCACGCGGACCTCCTTGCACTTCGCCGCCGCGATGTGCCCCTTCTTCTCGAGCACGCGCCACGGGACGTCGTACTTCTTGGGCCCGATCAGGCTGAAGACCTCGTCCTCCTTCCCGTCCTCGCGGACCAGCGTCGCCGTCAGTCCGAGCCGCCGGCGGCTCTGCAGATTGGCCACCGCCCGGAACACGGGCGCCGGCAACAGATGAACCTCGTCGTAGACGATCAGCCCCCAGTCTGCATCGTTGAAGACGTGGAAATGCTCGAAGTCCGACTCCTTGTCGTGCCGGTAGGTCAGGATCTGATACGTCGTCAGCGTGATCGGCTTGATTTCCTTCGTCTCCCCCGAATACTCGCCGATCTGCTCCTCGTCGATCGACGTCTTGTGCAGGATTTCGTCCCGCCACTGGCGCAGCGCGGTGACGTTCGTGCAAAGCACCAGCGTGTGGGTCTCGGCCCGATCCATCACCCCCAGCGCGACGATCGTCTTGCCCGCTCCGCACGGAAGCACGATCGCACCACTCCCGCCCTGCTCGGTGCCTCCCGCCCAGAACGCGTCGACCGCCTCCTTCTGGTAATCGCGCAGCTCGAACTCCTCCCCCGTCTCGGTCTCGCCGAGCAGGTCGAAGTCCAGCGGCTCGCCCTCCTCGTAGCCGGCCAGATCTTCGACCGGATACCCGACCTCGATCATCGCGTGCTTGATGAACCCTCGCTCCCCCTTCTTGATCTTCAGCGTGCCCTCTCCGACCTGGCCGACGATGTACTCCTCGACCTTCTCGTGACGGGCGATCTCCGAGATCAACGACCGATCCTTGGAGACCAAAAACAGCTCGTCGTCCTCGGCGACGAGCTTCACCCGCCCGTACCGGGACATGAAATCGTCGATGTCCTCCAGCAGGCCATCCGGGACGTCGTACTTGCTGTGGGTCTCCAGCTGCTGCTTGACCTCGTCGGCCTCGTAGCCCAGCGCCGCCGCATTCCACAGTGACAGCGGCGTAATCCGGTAAGTGTGGATGTGCTCGGGCGACTTGACGAGCTCGGCGAAGACCGACAGCTCGTCGCGCGCCTCCTCGAAGTCGTCGCTATCCGTCTCGAGGAGGACGGTGCGATCGGATTGTACGATGAGCGGATTCTCCGGCTCGTACGACATCGACGATTCCTCCTGGCGAACTGTCGACTACGTGATCGCTGGTGGTCGGCGGACGGCGCCACTCGACATCCCCGATCCGGTGGCACACACTCGTCCGGGCCCGGACTCGTACAGACGGCCGGGGACGGCCTCTCCCTACCGGCGGCGTCCGGGTGCACGCCGCGCGGCCCCGCCGTCTCGGCCGTCTTCTCTGCCCTGCGTTCCTGGCTGGATGGACAACACTGTCGGGTCGTCCGGCACGACCCGGCACACACGAACCGAAGGAACTCGGTCGCGCGCTCCCCCTGTGAGGAGTCCCCGCCGGACTGCGCGCGGGCGCGCCAATCTGCGAGCCGCACAGTGTAGAGCGACCGCGACGTCCAATCAACCCACGCCCCGCGCACCCAACGCGCGGTCGAACGCCGCCACCGCCGATCCCCTCAACGATGGCGGCGGCCGAATATTCCGGCACTCCGATTCACTCCTGCGCCGGATACCCCTGCTCGAGCTCTGTCTCGTCGGCTTCCCGAACTCCCTCGACGGTCCCCCGGTAGACCAACGTGCGACCGGCGAGTGGATGATTCGCGTCGACCTCGACGTCGTCCCCGGCGATCTTCTTGATCGTCCAGACCTGGACCGACTCCTCGTCCGCCTCTTCCCCCTCCTCGTCTTCGGCCACGACCTGGAACTGCATCCCGGGCTCGAGATCGACGTCGTCCGGGAACTCACTTCGATCGAGCGTGTTCACCAACCCCTCGACATACTCGCCGTACGCCTTCTCGGGGGGGACCTCGACGTCGAACTCGTCCCCCTCGCCCAGGCCGTCGAGCACCTCCTCGAGGCCGGGAATGATGTTTTGATGGCCGTGAAGATACGGCAGCGGGGAGTCCGAGGGCACCCGCTCGAGGACGTCTCCCGACTCGTCCTCGAGCTCGTACGAGATCTCGACAATGCAATCGTCGGAGACGTCCACAGCTGTCCTCCCGGTCTAAGTCGTATCGATGAGCATCAAATCGTCCGATGACCTGCTCGCTCGGCGCGCACACCGAGTGACCACCTTGTAACGTCGACCCTTCGCGAGTACCAGCGCGTTCGTCAGTCTCGTCAGTCGTCCGTGCTCCGATCGAGCCGATCAGCGATGCGTTCCAACTGACGCGAAGCTCGCGCATCCGCCGTCGCCGACACCGCGCGCCTCCACTGTCGCTCGACCTCCGCTCGATCCCCCATCCGACCGGCAAAGTCGGCGCGCAACCCGAACAGCTCGGCCGACCGCCCCGGCACCGCCCGCGTCCACTCCTCGTGCCATCTGTCGATTGCCTCGGCCGCTCGTTCGGTGTCGAAGCCCGCCCGGGAGAGGTGCGCGCCTCCGAACACTCGGGCGAGCGTCGTCCGCGCGTGTCCCTCCCTCACCCAGTTCGCCTCCTCGATGCACCGCTCGAACTGCTCCGAATCCCCCTCCAGCGCCGCCGCCTCGGCTCCGGCCGCCCACCATCGCGCGCGGACGTCCGACCACCCGCCATCCGGCCCCCCGCTGGCTCGTTCGAGCACCTCCGCATACCGTTCCTCGCGCAGATCGAGCTCCAGACCGAGCAGTTCGAGTCGCGCCCGAACGTGACGCGTCCCCAGCCCACCCGTCGGCGCCCCCTCGACCACGTCCGCCGCCCGGTCGTATTCGCCGGTGCGAAGGGCTGCTCGCAGGAACACCACGCCGTGGCTCAACGCCTCCAGTCGGCTGCGCCCGAGACCGGCCTCGAGCCGCTCGCCAGCGTACGCCATCGCCTGATCGACCCGATCCACCTCGAGCAACCACGCCCCCGCTCGCACGCGGACGACCAGATACGAAATCAGCGAGAGCACCGGCACGGCGACGAGGACGGGACCGCGGCGCAACCAGAAGGCCGCCCAGTCGGTCCCGGGCCACGTGACCGCCGCGAGTACCCCGATCATGTAGCTGAGCGTCGCCGCCAGCCCCAGGGCCCCCAGCCCGCGGACGAGTATCGGTAAGTGACGCATGCACCTCCGAACCGGGCCGCCAGAACCCTCCGTCGCGTGTCATCCAAACATCGGCGATCGCAGTCGGTCGCCCCCGTCACACGGAATCAGCGCCCCGTTGATGAACCCCCCTGCGTCCGACGCCAGGAACAGGGCCAGCGGGGCGATGTCCTCCGGCGTGCCGAATCGCCCCAGTGGAATCTGCGACTCCATCTCCTCGACCAGCTCCTCGTCCTGCCAGAGCTGTTCGTCGCTTCCCTCCGTCCGGACCGGCCCCGGCAGGATCGCGTTGACAGTCACTCCCCCCGGCCCCCATTCGACGGCGAGACTCTCGGTCAAACTGTTGATCCCGGCCTTGCTGGCACCCGAATGTGCGATCATCGGAGAGCCGCGCTCGGCGTTTGTCGCACTGATGTTGATGATCCGCCCGCCTCCCTCGTCCTGCATCAATCGTCGGCCCACCGCCCGACTCATCAGGAAGGTCCCGGTCAAGTTCGTCTCGATGATCGTCCGCCACCCGTTGGCCGAAATGGCGGCCGCCGGACTGATGAAATTCGCCCCGGCGTTGTTGATCAGAACGTCGATCCTCCCCCACGCCTCCCAGAAGGCCTCCACACACGCCTCGACTCGATCCTCATCGCGGATGTCGACGGTCTCCCACCGGGCACTCCCGCCCTCCTCGCGGATGGCCTCGCAGGTCGCCTCCAGCGGCTCCTCTCGACGAGCGGCGACGCCGACCTCGGCTCCGTGCCCGGCGAACCTCTGGGCGAGCTCGCGCCCGATCCCGGTGCCTCCACCGGTGATCAGTACCCTGCGGCCCTCGAAACAGTCCGGCTCGAACATCAGTCACTCCTCGTCTCGCCGCTCCCCATCGGGGAGTCCGGCGGACTCGTCGAAATCCGTGTTATTCTGTCGACAGATCAGTTAGAGTGCGTCAAAGTGACTCTTCAGGCAGTTGGCGTCCGCAAGGCTGGACCGACACCCGGCGATCGTCGGCGACTTCCTCACCCGATCCGATGAACGCGAACCGACCAGAGACCGACGACCCCGAACACTCGGCCGTCTCGTTCGAATCGATCGAGGGGGCTCGCGATCGGATCCGCGACGCCATCTATGTCTCCCCCTTCCCAAAGAGCGAACGGCTCAGCAACCGAACCGGTGCCGAAGTCTACTTAAAACTCGAGAGCCTGCAACGAACCGGCAGCTTCAAGGAGCGCGGAGCGGCAAACAAAATGATGCAGCTGTCGGACCGCCAGCGCGAACGCGGGGTCGTCGCCTCCTCGGCGGGCAACCACGCCCAGGCCGTCGCACTGCACGGCACGCGACTCGGGATCGACACCACCATCGTCATGCCCGAAAAGACGCCTCTGGTGAAGGTCACCCGCACCCGCGAGTACGGCGGCGACGTCGTCCTGGAGGGCTCGAATTACGACGAGGCCTACGACTACGCCCGGTCGCTGGCCGACGACGAAGACCGGACCTTCGTCCATCCGTTCGACGACTACGACGTCATCGCCGGCCAGGGCACACTCGGGCTCGAGCTTCTCGAACAGGACCCGTATCTGGATACCATCGTCTGCTCGGTCGGCGGGGGGGGACTGATCTCCGGCGTCGCCGCCGCCGTCAAAGAGACCAATCCCCAGATACAGGTCGTCGGGGTCGAACCGGAAGCCGTCCCGTCGATGAAGACCGCACTCGAACGCGACCGAGTCGTCGAAGTCCCGGAGGGCAAGACGATCGCCGACGGGATCTCCGTCCGACAGGTCGGCGATCGAACCTTCGCCACGGCCCGCGAATACGTCGACGAGATCGTCACGGTCACCGAACGGGAACTGGCGAACGCGATCCTGGTGATGCTCGAGGACGAAAAGACCGTCGCCGAGGCCGCGGGCGCCGCTCCGGTCGCCGCTCTCCTCAACGGCCACGTCCCGCAAATCGACGGCGACCGTGTCTGCACCGTCGTCTCGGGCGGCAATATCGACGTCAACGTCATCTCGAAGATCATCGACCGGGGACTCGCCGCCGCCGGCCGGCTGTATCGCCTCGACGTCCAGCTTCGCGACGTCCCCGGCAGCCTGGCCGACTTGCTGTCGCTTCTGGGCGACCTCGACGCGAACGTCCTCGAGGTCTACCATGAACGGACGTTCGCCGAGAATTCTCAGCTGGGTGTGATCGATATCGAACTCAAACTCGAGACCCGCGGGCCGGAGCACATCGAAAAAATCCAGCGGACGCTCGAGGAACACGACTACGAAATCCTCGACCACGTCTGAACCGACGTCTCGCGCTCCGCCGTCCCGCAACCGTTTCCCCCGAGAGGATCGAACCGATGGGCAAGTCAATCGAATACTACAGGAGTGGTGAACGGGGTAAGTTCAAGTTTCTCGGGGGCGGCGGAGCCCTGCTGATCGCCTATCTGTC
Organism: Bradymonadaceae bacterium; assembly: GCA_042218355.1. Classification (GTDB taxonomy): domain Bacteria; phylum Myxococcota_A; class Bradymonadia; order Bradymonadales; family Bradymonadaceae; genus CAJXPB01. Next base: position 4,159 of record JBDGRG010000320.1, on the reverse strand, counting down.
GACCTCCGCGGCCATCCCCGTGCCCAACATGGGCGTCGCGCCCGCATTCGTGCTCGTCGTCGCGGGATTGGCAGTCTTGGCCGACTGGGTGTACGGAAACTTCACGCCCTTCCTCCGACTCGAAAAGGACCGACTCGTCTATTCGCCGGGGCTGTACGGCTCCGACCAGGAGTACCCGCGAGTTCGACTCTCGGACATCGAATTCCGAGCCCGAGAGTCGTTGATCGGACGGGTCCGAACCTGTCAGATCCGCATGGACGGAATCGACAACCTCGAGTTTCCAGCGAACCTCCTGACCGAGCGCGACCAGCGGACGTTCGAGAATCGCGTCCTCAACTGGGCGCGCCGCGAGCAATAACCCCCTCTACTCCCCCGACTCCGGAAGATCGACGCGCTCGAACCACCAGTGCTCGTCGTCGATCACCTTCACCCACGGGGAATCCCCCGCGTAGATACGGACGTCCCCCTGCCACCAGACGGGCACGTCGTCCCCGGTCTCCAACCCGCTCTCGAGCAAGTCCCCCCCACGGTCGCCCAACCGAAACGCCCAGTTCCACAGCGAGGTCTCTCCGTCTGACCGCGGTCGACCCTCGACATAGGCCCCCTCTCCCGCGTTCGACCACTCCACGAGCCGAGCCACCACCGCGATCTCGTCCAGAAACGAGTACTCCTCCAGAAACCGACGGTCGACGACCTCTTCCGGACGCACCCACTCGTCGGTTTCGAGCGACTCGAGCAGGCGCTCGTCCAGCGCCGACGGTGAAATCGGCCCTCCCTCCGGTGACTGCGCGACCGGGAACAGCCGGCCGTAATCCTCCGCAAACTCCTCGATCCGCGGGAAGAACTTGCGCGTGTGTCCCACCGACAGCGCGAACTCCCGTGGTGACCCCGAAGCATACGTCTCCCACAGCTGGGCACCCGTCTGCACGTAGATCGCTTCCGGGTAGAAGAGATCGTCGAACCCGGCCTGCAACTCCGACGCTCCGAGATCTCGCAGCGGCACCCACCCCTCGTCGCCGTCTCCGAGGGCGATCCGCGGTTCCGCGGTCGCGACCCGATCGGCGCCGACGTCGACCCGCTCGACCGCATGAAACGCCAGCCACAGAAACAGCCGGTCGCGAAAGGTCGGAGTCGTCCAGAAGAGCACGCGCCGGTCGTCGGCGTACCGCTCGATCACCGACGCCAGTTGTTGCGCCGTCAGATACCCCTCCTCGAGGTCGCCCAGCGCCTCGTCGGGGTCGACCGCCCCGTCGGCCCCGAACGTCCGTTCGTAGAGCCCCCGCCAGTAGTTCGAGCGCAACTCGCCGTGCGTCTCCGGATCGGTGCTCGCCGGACCGTGACTGAGCACGTCCGGAAACTCGACGATCTCTCGGCCGCCCAACTCTCGAACACCGTCGGCCGCAACCGCCGGTACAACGTGCGCGACGTCCTCAATGGTGTCTGTCATCTCCGATACCTCTCAAAGCCAAGGACCATTCTCGATGCTCGCCGACGTCGCCAGCCGCGCGCACTGCTCCCGCCAGCCCGGTCGATGGACGGCCGGCGCTCCAAACCATCTCCGCGTCAGCCTCTCCCCGGAGGATTCGGACGACCGCCCCCGTCCGTTCCGGGTGCGATCACGACCCGTCGATAACAAATCCCCTCCCCTCCTCTTTCGACCGTCGCAGCGACGGGTTATACTGCCCACAGCCTCGGCTCGACGTCCATCTCCTTCGAAACGGTCGCCGGTTCCCCGGCTATCCGGCTCGGCGCCGTCTCCAACTGGCATCGCGGGGCACAGCGTGCTCGAACTGACCACCGACGAGTCCTCCACTCCCCCGGGACCGCCTCCCACCGAACTCCCGCAGTGGCTGTACAAATTCGCCACCGACACGTTCGGGGCGTTCGTCCAGCTCGTCGAACAATACGGCGAGGTCGTCCGCTTCCCCGTCTCTCCCTCGCGAGCCTTTTACATCCTCAGTCGCCCGGAGCACGTCAAGTACGTGCTCCAGGACAATCATCGCAACTACCAGAAGGCCGTCACGTACGAGTACCTCCGCCCGATCCTCGGGGACGGTCTTCTGACCAGCGAAGGCGACCGGTGGCTCCGCCAGCGTCGTCTGGTCGCCCCGCTGATGGGTCGCGACCACATCGAAACCTTCAAGCGAGCGATTGTCGAGTCGCTCCAGGATCTGATCGAGCGTTGGGACCGTGCGGCCGAGACCGACGATCCCATCGACGTCGCCTCCGAAACCGCCAGCCTGACCCTCTCCGTCGCCGGCAAGATCCTCTTCAGTCGAGACATCGGATCCTATGCCGAACCGATCGGCCGCGCGATGAAACTTCTGTTCCGGGACGTCAACTACCGGATCACCTCGCCGGCCCCGATTCCAAAGTCGATCCCCACCCCGCACAATCGCCGGGTCCAGCAGGCGATCGATGAACTCGAGACCATCGTCTATGACCTGATCGACGAGAGACGCGGCCGGGAGGAGGAGTTCGACGACCTCCTGTCGACACTCATGCTCGCCGAATACGAGGACTCCGGCGAACGGATGTCCGACGAACAGGTCCGCGACGAGGTCATGACGTTCCTGCTGGCCGGACACGAGACCACCTCGAATGCACTGAACTGGACCTTCTATCTCCTCTCGAAACATCCCGACGTCCGGCGGATGCTCGAGGACGAAGTCGACCATCACCTCGAGAACGACGCCCCCACGTTCGAGAACCTCCGCGACATCGACTACCTCGACATGATCTTCGACGAGGCAACCCGCCTCTACCCGCCGGCCTGGACCATCGAGCGGGAACCGATCGAGGACGATGCCGTCGGACCGTATACGCTTCCGGCCGGGAGCATCGTCGTCGTTGCCCCCTACTTCGTCCATCGCAATCCGAACGTCTGGGACAACCCGGAGGGGTTCGATCCCGAACGGTTCGGGCCCGACGGCGGCGCCCCCGACCACCGCTACGCCCACTTCCCCTTCGGCGGCGGCCCCCGAAAATGCGCCGGAGCCGACTTCGCGACCATCGAGTACAAACTCGCCCTGGCCATGATCACCCGCCGGTTTCAGCTCGACCTCGTCCCCGGCTCGCCGGTCGAACTCGAGGCCAACGTGACCATGCATCCGAAGGACGGCCTGATGATGCACGTCGACCACCGCGACTGAACCCGGATCTCTCCCGCGACGCAGCCGGCCGCCGCAGCTCCCTCCTTCGACCTCCTCGCAGTTCGATGGACGACAGCGCGAACGACCGACCGGTCACCCGCCGGAGGTTTCTGTTCGGGGCGACTGCTGCGATCGGCGCCGGTGGCGCACTCGCACTCGGCTACGGCCTCGGTCCGGGACGGAACTTGCTCGACGTCACGCGTCACGTCGTTCGCATTCCGGGACTGCCGGCGGAACTGGAGGGGTTTCGAATTGCTCACGTCACGGACGCCCACCTCGGCGCGTTCCGGGACGTCCACCGCGACGTGCTCGCCGCCCTCGACGCGCTCCAGCCCGATCTGGTCGCCTGTACCGGCGACCTGATCAATGGCCGTCGGCACACGGACGACTTCATTCGATTCTACGACGCGGTCGGCGAACGCTCGGACTGGCTGTTCACGACCTTCGGAAACTGGGAGCGCGGCAGTACGGGGGTCCGGTGGGCCGAAGATGTACGCCAGCTCTTCAACCGGCACTCCGGCGTCCTCCTGGAGGACGAACACCTCCAACTGGACAACGGGCTGGTCGTCGCCGGGGCCGACGATCCGGTCACGGGCCATTTCGAACGCAACGAAACCTTCGCCGGTCTTCCCGAGGCCCCCGCCCGTATCTTTCTCGCTCACTCGCCCATCGCCTTCGACGCGACATCCCCCCCCTCCCCACCGACCTTCGACCTCTGTCTGGCCGGCCATACGCACGGGGGACAGATCCGACTCGGCCCCGTCGCCCCCGTGACGCCCCCTGGCAGCGGCCCGTACGTCTACGGATTCTACGACACCCCCACCGGACCTGCCTATGTCTCCCGCGGCATCGGCACCACCGGCCCCCCCGTACGGATCATGTGCCGCCCGGAACTGCCCGTCTTCGATCTCGTCCGCGCCGAACCCCCCGCCTAACTCGCCCGGTCCACCGCCCCCCATGCCCCCGAGTGTCGTGGGCCGGCGGGTCGGGGCCATAAAAAAAGCCCC
>JBDGRG010000032.1:13032-17865 GCA_042218355.1 Bradymonadaceae bacterium | reverse complement strand
GCCGAGTCTTCGTGCCTTTGCGTCTTCCTGGCCGAGTCTTCGTGCCTTTGCGTCTTCCTGGCCGAGTCTTCGTGCCTTCGCGTCTTCGTGGCCGAGTCTTCGTGCCTTCGCGTCTTCGTGGCTCGGACTTTGACTTTGCGTCTTCGTGGCCCGGGCTCCGCGCCTTTGCGTCAGGGCTTGCAGCGGGCCGGCGATTCGACGTACTCATAGGGATGAGCCAATCGACACGATTCGAGTCCCGAGCGAGGAGAGGGAGCCATGGGTCTGTTCGACACGGTGCGCAAGGCAATCGCGGGCAAGAAGTACGACAACGTCGACCAGTCGCAGAGCGAGGCACTGATCGACGCGCTGACGTTCACGATGGTGGCCGAGGGGAAGGTCCCGGAGGTCGAACGGGAGGAGCTCAAGAACACCCTCGACGAAATCGAGTGGACGGGGAGCGTCGACATCGACTCGTACGTCGAGCAGTCGCTCGAGAAGGCGCGGTCGGCGGAGTCGGGCGAGGAGGGCCAGAAGGCGTTTCTGAATGACGTCGCCGACCGGCTCGACGACGAGACGCTCGAGGAGGAGGCGTACTTCCTCGCCGCGCGGATCGCGGGGATCGACAAGGAGGTCGACACCGACGAGACCGACGTGCTCCGGACGATGGTCGAGGTGTTCGACATTCCGCGCAAGCGGTTGAAGGCGATCACGCGGGAGCTTCGACAGCAAATGTGAGGCCGACGCAAGGTCGGCCAGTGATTGAGTCACTGGGTAATTGAGTAATTGAGCTTCAACCGCACGGCCATTGCTGTGCGTTGACGGGGGAGAAAGAGTCACCCCGGAGTAGACAGACGCGGGACTTCGGGGTTGGTCGATCGGGAGGGCAGGCCGTCGGGCAATTAGGCAAGTGCGCCATTGGGCTCTGCCCGTACAACCGCTGCCGGGACAGCCGGGCTGGAGACTCACAGACGTTCGTGGTGTAGCACCCGACTCGACACGTTTCGATACGGTCCGACCGTTCCCAGGAGCTCGACAGGTAAAACATCGACGGCCACCCGTCGTTCGCCGAGTCGTACCCTGGTCAAAGTCGGCGAGAGACCGGCACTACTGGTCGACGATCTCGTATTCGAAGGCGGTGTGGAGAGGGCCGACGGTATCGGGGAATCGGACCTCGAATTCGCAGGAGCCGGGCGAACCGGCCCGGACGGCGAGCGCGCCGGCCCAGTCGAGTGCGCGGCCGGTGCGGTCGGCCTTCGGGACCGGTGAGCGCCATTCGACGCGGCAGTGCTCGTCGGCATCGAGGTCGACCTCGACGTCGGGTGCAGCCTGGCAGACGAGCGCTCTGTTTCGGCGGAAGAGCGGGTGGAGGTAGTGCGTCGCGTCGGCAGTCAACTCTCCCTCGACCGGATCCCCCCGCCGCACTCGGCACAGTGGCCGGTCGCACAGTGGTCCCCCCTGCCCGGCATCCGTCGCAGCGGCGTCACTCGCATCCGCACGGACGTCCGTCCCGCCCATCGCGTCCGGGGTCCCGGAGTCGCCGTCGCGTGCTCCACTGGCGTCGGATACCACCCCGTCGCCGGATGCGGCGTCGATCGGTCCGACGTCCGCATCGCCCGCCCGCGAGGCGTCGGTCGGCCTCGCGTCGACCGGCGAGGTATCCGACGGGCCTGCGTCCGCGACCGTGTCGCGCACCGAGGCATCCGGGGGGCTCGTATCGCCGGCGGAGCCCCCGTCGATAGCCGTTCCGTCGGACCCGGCGCCGTCCACCGCTTCGGCATCGCTCCGACCGACCGCGTCGGAACCGCTCGCCGAGGCGTCGGCGCCGTTCCCGCCGCCCCGCCCTCCTCCGGCGCGCACGTCGGAGAGTTCCAGCCAGACGAGACTGTCGAGCTCCGAGTCGGCGACCATCCGGATCGCCAGTGATTCGTCGTCGACGGTCGATTCAAGCTCGACGCGCGGCTCCTCGCCCGGTTCGTCGGGCAGTTCGACCCGGAACAAGGCGTGGTGAGCGAACGAACGGTCGACCGAGGCTCCGTCAGTCGGGGTTCGAACGGGGTAGACGCCGGTGCCGGTCAGCGACCGGTCCTCGTCGTCGGTCAGCTCGTAGCCGACGACGACTGTCGACCCGGCGAGGTAGCGCCGGTCGACGGGCGAGTCGAGACAGCGGTGGGAGAGTTCGAGGCCGGCGACGTCGGCGACCTCGACCGGGAGGTCGGTATCGAAATCGTGGCCAGCCGTGGTCTCGCCGCTCACGGACAGACGTGCCCGCCCGGTCGATCGGCCGCGGATAGCAAACGAGGCGGAGTCGACGGCGTCGACCTCGACGATCGCCGGCGCGGTCGACTCGACCGACTCTATCGAGACACCTCCCTCGCCCTCGTCGGTCCCGTGGACCGTCGCACGGATGCGGAGTCGAGCGCCCTCGGCGAGTACCGGAGGATCGTCGGTTTCGTCGGCGGAGGCGTAGGTCAGGTCGACCGTCGGTCGGCGGTCCTCGACGTTCTGAGAGCACGCGGTGACTCCAGTAGCTGCGACGATGCAGGCGATCGCGAGTGGAAGCAGTGACGTCGTTCCGGCGGTTTCACTGGGGGCCATAGTGCGTCCGGGAAGGAGGCGACTCGCGGGATCGAGACGATAGCGGATGTCGGCGCTGGGGCAAAAATTCGGGGACGGTTCCGGGTATGCGATGCTCGTCGTGCTTTCCAGTGGTGGGGGCTCGAGTGCGAGATGCTAGAAGCGAGAGGCGAGACGTTTCGCGGGGTTCGCGATGCTAGTCGCGCTTTCCGGCGGTCGGGGTTCGCGAGGGACTGAGGTATCGGGGCGTCGGGAGGGATTGCGACGGAATTGGAGCTATCGAGTCGTGGGGCGAGCGGCGAGAGGCGAGATGCGAGACGCGAGACGTTTGGGCGGGTTTGTGACGTTGTCATTGCTCTCGGCCGGCGTGGGAGCGCAGCGCGAGGTTTTTGGGCGGGGGTGCGGAGGGTCGGAACTGTTCGGGGCTGGGGAGGTTTGAAGCGGCCGATCGGAGAAGTCGAATCGAACGGTGAACGGTGACCGGACGACGGACCTCGGACGTCCGACGGCCGAGACGAGGGCGACCACTGAACCGGCCGGCGGTCCTTCAGGGCCGCCGGTTGATATGTCGAAGTTCAGCCGGCGGTTTCAACCGCCGGAGACACCGGCGGGAGGGCCACCCGTCGAACGACGGGCCAACGAGGGTTGGCAGTCCGACGAGGCGGGCGCTATACACGGTCGCGTCCGAGACGCCACGAGACTCGAGTTGGCGAGGTGCGACAGTGAGTGACGACGACGAGTACGGGACGTACTTCCAGGCGCTTTTGTGGACGTGCCGAACGTGTGGATTCGTGAAGGAGGGGGATCAGCCGCACATGGAGTGTCCGATCTGCGAGGGATACAAGGCGAACTTCATCGACATTCCCCAGCACATCGAGCGGACGGTCCGCGAGGACCATCCCGACAAGCAGCCCAACCACCGCCAGTGCCGGGAGCAGCGACTCGAGCTGATGCAGGAGGAGGGGGCGGACGAGACGAACGAGTACTCCGGCCGGGTGCTGCCGACGCAGTCGGGGTACAACATCGACCCTTCTGAAGGATGAAGGCTGAAGGATGAAGGGGGAGCGGGGGATTATGAGTTATGAATTATGAATTTCGAGTTATGACGGGTGGTGGGGGCGGGATGGAGATTTACGAATCGTCGGCCGTGTGACGGTCGTCATCTGGGGGCCGAGAAGAGTCGGTGCCGAATCCGACGGGCTCGGTGGCCGCCTGACCGCCGTGCGGCACGGCTCGACGAGACACGGACCGACGCAGGGTCGTGCGCCTGTAGCTGAACGGCCTCACAGCTCGACGGCGCAACTGCTCGACGGCAGATGATCGGAAGTCGCGACCCGAGCGGGGAGCTCGGTCTACGCCCCGACGGCTCGACTACTCGACAGCTCGACGGCTTTGAAACGTGAATGAGACCGCGGAGCAGAGTGCGCCGCTGGCCGACCGAATGCGGCCGGAGCGGCTCGAGGAGTTCGTCGGGCAGGAGCATCTGCTGGGCGAGGGGAAGTTGCTGACGAACATGCTGGAGTCGGGGCGGCTGGCGAGCGTCATCCTGTGGGGCCCGCCGGGGACGGGGAAGACGACGCTGGCAAAACTGCTGGCGGACCGGGTCGACGCGGAGTTCGTGCGAATGTCGGCGGTGATGGCGGGGGTGAAGGACATCCGCCGGGAGGTCGAGCGGGCGGACGATTCGGGGGAGCTGTTCTCCCGCGAGACGATCCTCTTCGTCGACGAGATCCACCGGTTCAACACCGCGCAGCAGGACGCGCTGTTGCCGCACGTCGAGCGGGGGGTCGTCACGCTGATCGGGGCGACGACGGAGAACCCGAGCTTCGAGGTCAACTCCGCGCTGATGTCGCGGTGCAAGACGCTGGTCCTCGAGCCGCTGGACGAGGAGGCGCTCGGGTCGATCGTCGACCGGGCGCTGAGCGACGAGGATCGTGGACTCGGCGAGCTGGATCTGCAGCTGGCCGACGACGCGCGTCGGGCGATCGTCGAATCGGCAGGGGGCGACGCGCGGACGGCGCTGAACACGCTGGAGGTCGCGGCGGACGCGGTCGCGACCGGCGGGCGCGAGACGATCCGGGTCGACGATATCGAGGAGGCGGTCCAGCGGCCGATGGTCCGCTACGACAAGGAGGGCGACCGCCACTACAACGTCGTCAGCGCGTTCATCAAGAGTCTGCGGGGGAGCGATCCGGACGCGGCGCTCTACTACCTCAACCGGATGATCGAGGGGGGCGAGAAGCCGCGATTCATCCTCCGCCGGATGATCATCTTCGC
>JBDGRG010000032.1:7064-13022 GCA_042218355.1 Bradymonadaceae bacterium | reverse complement strand
GCGTCATTGCAGAATTTTTCGATTTCGGCGAGCGCCGGCTGGTGCGCTTCGCCAGCGAGGACGTCGGCAACGCCGATCCACAGGCGTTGGACGTCGCGACGAACGCACTACAGGCGTTCGAGTGCATCGGGATGCCCGAGGGGGCACTGCCGATGACGCAGGCGGCGACCTATCTGGCGTGTGCGCCGAAGTCGAACGCGGTGATCGAGAGCTATGGCCGCGCGCGAAAAGACGCCCGCGAGCACGGCGATCTGCCCCCGCCCGAGAAGCTCCTCAATGCGCCGACGGACCTGCAGGAGCGGATGGGGCACGGGCGGGGGTACAAGTACCCGCACAACTTCGAGGGCAACTACGTGCCCGAGGCGTATCTGCCCGACGAGTTGCGGGGCCGGCGATACTACGAGCCATCCGACAACGGATTCGAGGCGGAGATCCGCGAACGGCTGCGGTACTGGCGGGAACAGCGTGAAGGGGGCGATTAGGCGGGTGGGCCATTGGGCGCTTGGGCCACGACCGTACAACCATTGCCCGGCGGCGGTAGGTAGTAGTACTCTAACCGAGCGACTGCCCTCAGAATCGCCGAGCCATCAGGCCCAATAGCCCACTCGCCCAATTGCCCAATGGCCCGGGCACCGACCGCACGCCCTTTACCGCCCGGAGACCGCGTAGACGCTCGGGACCAGCCAGCACTGAGCCGAACTACCGATCCACCCCGACGCCCTTGTTCACGCTGGTCGGCGGATCGGGCTGGCGCCAGGTCGTGCCGTCGCCGATGTTGGTGCCGGTCACCGTGCCGACCGAATAGGAGTCCGATCCCCCGGCCTCGAGGAAGATCCCGACTGACAACTCCCCCTTGAAGGGGCTCCCGCCTCGGTTGGCATCGCGGGCAAACCCGGGGCCGATTCGCGTCTGGGAATTCCCCAGATCGTGGGTGTCGGAGCCACGGGCGTCGACGGCGATCCCGTAGCCGCCCCGCTGGCCGACGCCTCCACCGGGGTTGGCATAGTGGATCGTGTCGTCGCCGCGCGACTCGTGGAACACGCCCCAGCCGAAGGCCTCGCCGTAGCCCTGTCCCGTCCGCAACGGACCGGTCGAGGCATTGTACGTGTCGTCGCCCTCGCGGTCGGCGAACACTCCGCCGGCCAGGAACCGACCCACCCCCTGGACCAATACTCGGGCGCGGTAACTGTCCGCCCCGCCCCGGTCGAGCAGGAGACCGGCTCCCTCGAACGACCCGAAGCCCTGGGCGTAGGTTCCGGCCCGATACTGGTCCCCGCCGCCTCCGTCAGCGAGCACACCGACGCCCCCGGCGAGCCCCGGCCCGGAGCCCGGCTCGACGCCCGCCCCGGCCCCCTGGGCGAGGTTGCGGTTCGACTTGCCGCGATGGGCCGGCGAGAAGTAGAGTACGCGTTTGCCGTTCGGCGGGTAGCCGGGGACCGCGTGGTAGACGTCCTTGCCGGCGGGATCGCCGAGCAATCCGGCGCCCCCGGCCGTGCCGAACCCCTGGCCGGCGTGCCACATTCGGTATCCCTCCGACCCGCCGGCGTCCCAGAGTCCGGCGTACCCCCCGAGCGCCGCACCCTGTGCGAGCGCCTCGGCGCGGTAGAGGTCGTCGCCGCCATCGTCGTACAGCAGGCCGACACCGAAGACCGCCGCACCCTGGCTCATCCGGAGCGACCGGTACTTGTCGCCACTCTTCCCGTAGTCGACGAGCATGCCGATCCCGATCCGACCGGCGCCCTGGCGGGCCGTCGTCGAGAGCGAGACCGGGCCGTTGCCCTGGCCGAGCGGCTGGTTCGGCGACTTGCGCCCGTCGGCGTCGGAGGGGCGCAGACCCGGCTCGTCGTTCGGATCCGGCTTCTTCACATAGGTGTAGGTGTCAGCTCCGCCGAGGTCGACCAGCACCGAGACGCCGTTGTCGGCGCTCTGGTTCGCGCCGGCGGGCACCCGGTAGAAATCCTTCCCGCCGAGATCGACGAGGACCGCGATGTCGCCCGAATACTTCGACGAAATCTTCGGATTGTAGACGTCGTCCGCCGGCCCGCCGACAATCACCTTGCCGGCGGGTGTGTCCGCGATGGCGACGAAATCGCCGGACCCGACGCCGCTCGCGCCGCCAGCGAGGTCGATGCTCGCGCCCAGATCGGCCGCGGCTTTGGCCAGTTTGTCGGCGGGGAACGTCTCGTAGGCCTTGGCGACCGACGATTTGCTCAGGTCGGGCGCGCGCATCTTCTGGGCGGACGTCCCCGGCAGAAATAGATACGGAGCGCCTCGGTAGGCGCTCTTGCGCCGGGAGTTGCCCCAACCTGCCGAGGAGAGCGCCGAGTTGCGCGCGGCGACCGCGTCGGCCGCAGCGGCGACGATGTCCGCCGCCTCCGGGCGCGCATTCGACGGGACGGCCTTGAAGATCTGTTTCAACTTCGAGCTGTTGGGGGTCCCGCCGGCGGCGCTGATCAGATCCTCGGCGGCCTGCACGAGCGGCGAGGAGCCGCCCCCGAAGGTGTAGTCCGTGCCCTTGGCCGAGACCGAGGCCCCGCCCGCAGTGACGATGCGCTCGACGGCCTCGCCGGGACCCGAGATGGCCCTGGAGGCGGCGTCGGCCCGCGCCTCGAGTCGCCCGTTGGCCGAAAGCGGCATGCGGAGCCGGTCGAGGAGCGATTCGTCGGACAGCGGAAGGGATTGGACCTCCCCGTTTTTCTCCGTCCGCCGCTGACTGGAGATCAGCTCACACTGGCCGAGTCCGATCTCGGAGAGTGCCGTGTCGAGCGCGGCGTTGGCCCCGGATTCGAGACCGGAGTGAGCGGCGCACTCGCACTGCATCGGCAGGCAGACGTCCCGCCCGCCCGGTCCGGTGCCGCAACGCTGGAGCGGCCCGCAGTCCGAATCCGACGAACAGGACGTCGAACAGAATCCACGCGTATTCGCACCGTCGACGCAGGTCGGCGCGTCGCCCGAGCAGTCGCCGTCGTTCGAGCACGGCGCCCCGCCGTCGGTGGCGGTCAGGTCGAGGGTTCCACAGGCGTCGGGGCCCAGCTCGGCCGGTCCGATGCAGAAATCGTCGGCCTTGAGATTGGTCGCACGGCACTTGCGATCGCCGGAGCACTCCGAGTCCGAGGAGCAGATGCGGGCGCAGACGCCGGCGGTGCCGGCGGTGTGAGTCGTGCATCCAGTGGCGATGCCGTCGCAGTCGGTCGCCCAGGTCTTTCCCTTGCAGCGGCGACCGACCTCGACGCAGTCGGTCGAACGCGGGTTGCAGACCTTTCCACTCGGACAGCCGGTCTTCGTGCAGTCGGTGTCGCGTTCGAGGCACTTCCCGCTGACCGGGTTGCAGACGCCCTCCGGAAAACAGGCGTCGTCGGGGCACTTCTGACACGTCTGGTTGGTGCTCGTGGGGATGCAGAGACTGAGCGTCGTCCCGCGCAGGTTTCCGCACATGTACCCGTCGGGGCAGGTGCCCTCCCCGCTGCAACCCTGCCAGCAGTAGCGGCCCGGCTGCAGTCCGAGATCGAGGCACCAGCTCTCCGTCCCGGCGCACTCGGCATTCGAGGTGCAGCCCTTCTCACAGGCGCCGTACTTCGGCTCGACGCAGTTGCCGGTACTGGGATCGCACTGTTTTTGACCGGAGCAGTCGACATCGGAGCACCGGTCGACACAGGTCCGCCGGATCGGCACGCAGGCCCCGGCCGTCGGGTCCTCCTCGCTGGTCGGCGCGCAGAAGTAATCGACCGGGCACTCCCGATCGTCGTCCTCCGGGTTGCAGCCGGTCGCACAGACGCGCTCCCCCTGGTTGAGGGTCAGACAGCGGTCCTCGGGCCCGTCGCCGCAGATCGAATCGACGGTACACCGCGTGTCGCACAGCGCCAGCGGCTCGCGGCAGTCGCCGGTGATCGGATCGCAGCGCTTCCCGTCCGAGCAGTCGACGTCGGCGCAGCGATCCCGGCAGGTCAACTTCTCGGGGACGCACTGGCCCGATTCCGCCTCCCGCTGGAGTCGGCGGCACTCGTAGCCGTCCGGGCAGGGCGAATCGGCTTTCAGGTCGCACTGACGGGCACACCGGAACTCCGAGTCGAGCAGCTGGATGCAGCGGTCACCCGACTCGCCGCACTCGCTGTCGTCGGCACATCGACTGCAGAGCCCCCGGCCCCCGCCGTCGGGGCGGACGTCGCCGCCGCCGTCGGAGAGGTCGGGCGCAACGTCGGCCGGTCCGGCATCGACGTCGCTGCCCCCGGCATCGGACGGCCCCGACCCACCGGAGGGCGAACCGCCCCCGCCGCAGGAGGCGAGGAGGAGGCTGGCGACCAGTCCGGCCGCGAGGCGACTGCAGACAGGAGGTAGACGCATCATCGATGGGGATCCGTTCGACGCGAAGGAGACACGAATCGGGGGCATGTTATCGAATCGGCGGAGTGTCGACCAACGACTCGACGAGCGAGTCGGCTGCCGGGCTTCGAGAGGTGAACACGGTGGGATTCGAGCGAGACACTAGAGGCGAGATGCAAGACGTTAGAAGTGAGATGTGAGAGGCGAGATGCAACACGCTAGAGGCGAGATGATCGGGCGGGGATGCGACGCGAGCGGAGCTGTGGAGCGATTCGGGTATCAGGCGAGGGAGATCGGAGAAATTGAAGGGAGCGGGGATCGGAAGTCGGACATCGGAAAGCGGAGCGGAGATCGGAGATTGGGTATGCGATGGGAGCAGTGCTCTCGGAGGGCAAGACGTTCACGCAGGAAGCTAGAGGCTAGAAGCGAGATGCTGGGGGGTATGCGGCGGGGGCGGCTCGGAGACGTCGAATCGAACGGTGAATGGTGGTCGGACGACGGTCATCGGACATCGGATCGAGCGGAGAATAGAGGGAACACAGAAATCAGCGGTCAGAGGTCAGATGGAGTCGAGAACCGGCCGGCGGTCCTCCAGGGCCGCCGGTTGCTCGGTCCGACATCAGCCGGCGGTTTCAACTGCCGGAGACGCGACGCGGGGCCGCCCGTCGGAACGTATAATCGAGCGGAGAGTGGAGAGCCGATCTTGCATACCACGAGGATGCTCACTAGTTTGTCTCGCGCGCATCAAGCCGATTTTTCACGCCAAACACGAGGCGAGAGATGAGTCTCGAAGACTGTTTCGGTCGGTTCGCTCCAGGACGTTCGGCATGGCTCGCGGCCTCGGTCACCCTGGCCCTGGCGGCGGGTTGCGGCGGGGGCGGGGGCTTCCAGTCGGACGACGTCCCTGCCGTGCGGTTTCGGGGAACGAACGTCTCGGGCAACAAGGTCAAGCTGATCCTCCCCAAACGGAACGGCCGGCAGTCGGACACCGTCCAGATCAACGTGGCGAGCACGGGGGCGGCCCCGCTGAAGATACAGGACGTCGAGCTGAAGAACCGGCCGGACCGGCTGCTGTACCTGGGCGAACAGACCGACCGGAGCTGTGACTTCGAGGCGACCGACGATCTGTCGAACGACGCCTCCGGCAACTGCCGGGCCGGTGAATTCTGCATGCAGGATCTCGACCAGTGCCGGTCTCGCAAGTTGCCCGATTCGACCATCAAGGTCGCTCCGGGTGCATCGGAGGGCTTCACCTTCCGCATCGCGGCCACCCCGGGCACGCGGCAACCGGGCTGCCCGGAGCCGCCCAGTTCGGTGCCGAGCAGCATTGGAGACAGCTACTGCGGTGAATTCATCGTCGAGACCAACGCCCAGACCTCGAACTCCAGATTCGAGAAGGGGAAGGGGCGGATCTACCTGACGACGCCGACGGCCAACAAAGCCGGCAAGATCAAAGTCTCCGAGTCGAGTATCACCTTCAGCAACGTCGCCCCGGGATACCAGCGGACCAAACAGCTGACGATCTCGAACACGGCCGCGTCGAGGTCGTCGGCGACCGAGAGCAGCCGGTCGACGGCCTCGACGAACGCGGTGGCGTCCTCCCCGGCCGCCGCCGGCAGCGAAACGTGTCGCTTCGTC